>JBBRZV010000004.1:0-82904 GCA_038236365.1 Actinomycetales bacterium
GCCGGCGACCTTCTGCGGGTTCAGGTGGACAACCAGCTACCGGCCACGACGAGCGTGCACTGGCACGGCATCGCCCTGCGCAACGACATGGACGGCGTACCAGGCATGACGCAGGCTCCGATCAAGCGGGGGACAAAGTTCACCTACGAGTTCACCGTCCCGGACCCGGGCACCTACTTCTACCACCCCCATTCCGGTCTCCAGATCGACCGCGGCCTTTACGGGGCTCTGTTGGTGGACGAGGTGGCCGACCCCGGCGGCTACGACGTCGAATGGACGGTGGTGCTCGACGACTGGGTCGACGGTACCGGCCGCACCCCTGAGCAGATTCTCAAGGGGCTCACCTCGACCTCGAGTGGCGCAGCGACCGGCTCAGGCAACGACATGGGTGGCATGGGTGGCATGGATATGGGTGGCATGGGGGAGGGCATGACCTCACCGATGCTGGGCGGTGCAGGCGATATCGCCTATCCGCACTACCTTGCCAATGGACGCGTTCCCGCCGCGCCGGTGACCCTCACAGCCAAGCCCGGACAACGGGCCAGGCTGCGCCTGATCAACGCCGGCTCGGACACCGCGTTCCGGGTCGCGCTTGGCGGTCACCGGCTTACTGTCACTCACAGCGATGGGTTTCCTGTCGCGCCCCTGACCACTGACTCGCTACTGATCGGGATGGGCGAGCGTTATGACGTGCTGGTCACCGTCGGTGACGGGGTCTTCCCGCTCGTCGCGCTTGCCGAGGGCAAGCAGGGCAATGCCCTTGCCCTGGTGCGTTCCGCGACAGGAACACCACCAACGGCATCCGCCCGCCCAACCGAGCTCGCAGGGAAGGTCACTCTCAGCACCGACCTGACCGGCACAGACACCGTCCTGCTCCAGAAAAGGAGCGTGGACCGGACCCACAACCTGGTGCTGAGCGGTTCGATGGCCCCGTACCGGTGGACCCTCAACGGCAAGACGTTCCCCGACACTGACCCGTTACAGGTCGAGGCGGGTCAGCGGGTCCGGCTACGGTTCCAGAACATGTCGATGATGTTCCACCCGATGCACGTCCACGGTCACACCTTCGGCCTGGTCAACGGCGGGGCACGTAAGGACACCGTCATCGTTCGCCCTATGCAGACTGTGGAGGTGGACCTCGACGCCAACAACCCTGGCAAGTGGGCGACCCACTGCCACAACATCTACCACGCGGAGACCGGCATGATGACGACCCTCTCCTATCAGTCCTGAACGATCGACATCGCCAAGATGACCGGCGTACCCGGGCGCCGGTGTTCACTGCGACCGGTGAAGGTGAGCCGGCCGCGGTGGCGTGGTCGGCCCACGTGGCGTCCGGCAGCTGAGGCGTGGCGGTCAGTGGCGACGTTCGTGGGGACCTGCAGCGACTGCGAGCGCAGCATCCGGAACGAGGTAAGACGGCGCGATGGTTGGCTCACTGGCAAGTGGTGCTCGACGCTGGTGTCGACACGGTTGCCGACGTGCTGACTTCCAGGGACCTGTGGCGTTGGAACTGCGCCAGAACTCTCGTTTCGCTGGGGTGATCTCCGAAGAAGCGCGTTCACGACTGCTGGCCTCCTTCGTGCGGCACTGGCGCAGGGAGCACGGCCGATCCGTGACCAAGACGCAACGGGATTGTGCCGAGTGTCCTGGGACCGTTGAGACGACGATGTCGCCGGTGAGCGTGACGGATCACCGCTGATGAGGCGCTTCGCGCGTCGCTGGACCGGGTTCGCTCTGCTCAAAACCCGGAGGTCGCAGGTGCAAATCCTGTCCCCGCTACCAACGTCGCAGTTCAGAGGCCCTCCCGCATTTGGAGAGGGCCTCTTGCTGTGTGACCCGTCACCCAGATCCGTTGCCAGATCCCCGACCAGCAAGTCGCAGTCGTCCCCTCCGTCTCAGACGGAAAGCCGTCTTCGGATCCGGCTGGCTCTGACCGCCGCCTGACGTCGCTTACCATGGCGACGCCGCCCGTCGCGAGCGCACTGCGTCCTGCTCACCACCACCACCACTACGAGAGACAACCATGAACGTCGGACTTCCGATCACGCTGATCGCCGCCACAACCTTGGTCCTGACCGGATGTGGAGGAGACACCGCGCCGGCGTCCAAGCCGTCGACTAACAGCCCGACAACGTTAGCCAGTACGGCAGCGCCATCGACCGCGCTGGGCGGAGATGCGGCGACTGCGAGCGCGAAGAAGATCCAGGCTCTGGTCCCCTCGGTAGCCAAAGTTGTCACCATCACCAAGGACAACGACCCGAACCCCATATTTGGCCAACCCGGGTCGTATGTCTCAGCCGCGGTGATCTACGAGAAGGTCAACACGTGCACCACGCTGGTGGTCGCGTGTGGTGCGAAAGTTGAGGTGTACAAGTCGGTGGCCGACGCGTCGGCTCGTGGGAAGTACCTCCTGGGCATGAAAAAGACTGGAGCGATTGTGGGCGGCGAGTACGACTATCTCCGCGGTGTTTCGGTGCTGAGGGTGTTTGGTGGCGTGACGCCGTCGCTGGCGGAGAAGTATCACGCGGCCTTTGGTGGGGAAGTGGCCAAGGCGGGGACGGGGACCGCAACAGCGCACCCGACTGGTTAGAGGCGGGCGACGCGCCCGGTCCGAGAGCGCGTCAGGTGACACGCAACTGCGGCGCCTCGGGACAGCAGCAACCGCCGCCCGGGGCCGAGGTCATCGTGCTTGCGCGCGACGCCGGCCTACCTGAGAGGCGACTGGACGAACTATTCGGCCAGAGCGAAGTCCACCGCCGCGACGGCGTGCAGGTATGCGGTAGGGAACATCGGAACCCGCAGGTCCGCGGGGCCGATGAGCAGCTCGATCTCGGTGCACCCGGCGATCACGCCTTGAGCCCCCTGAGCGACCAACCGCTCGACGATGGCGAGGTACTGACTCTTGGACTCGGGACTGGTGATGCCGCGAACGAGCTCCTGGTAGATGACGTCGTGGACGACGGTACGGTCCGGCTCGTCTGGGACGAGCACCCTCAACCCGTGCAGCTCCCGCAACCGCCCAACGTAGAAGGCCTGCTCCATGGTGTACCGGGTGCCCAGCAGTGCGACGACCACCACCCCGGACCCCTTGATCGCCGCTGCGGTGGCGTCTGCAATGTGGATGAGCGGGATGTCTACCGCGGCCTGGACCTCCTCGGCCAGCCTGTGCATCGTGTTCGTGCAGATGACGATGGCGTCCGCACCTCCGTCGGCCAGATTCCTGGCCGCGTCCGCCAGGACTCGTCCGGCATCGTCCCAGCGTCCGGCCGTTTGAAGAGCCTCGATGTCGGCGAAGTTGAAGGACCGGATGAGCAGGTCGGCTGAGGCGAGACCTCCGAGGCGCTCACGAACCAGTTGGTTGATGGTGCGCTCGTACTCGATGGACGACTCCCAGGACATCCCGCCAAGCAGGCCCAGTCGTTTCATCGCTCCAACCTACGGAATCCGGCGTGATGAGACGAGTGATGTCGGGCCTTCAGCACGGGTGCCACGTGGGGCAGCCATAGCACAATGGAGCCATGGACCGCAGAGCCGTCGAGCAGTGGGTTGCTGACTACGAGCGGCTCTGGCGCACGCCCGGGACCGAACTCCTCGACGAGCTATTCGCGCCAGACGCTTCCTACCTTCCGTCGCCTTGGGCGCAACCCGCCGAAGGGCTACCCGCGATCGCACGGTTCTGGGAGGCAGAGCGTCGAGGTGCTGACGAGACGTTCGAGATGTCGAGCGACGTCCTGGCAGTGGATGGAGCCACCGCGGTTGTCCGCGTGCGGGTCAACTACGGCGCTGCCCGGAACAAGCCGTGGCGTGACCTTTGGGTGCTCGGGTTTGCCCCAGACGGTCGGTGCTCCGTGTTTGAGGAGTGGCCGTTCGCGCCGGGCCAGCCCGACGGGCACTAACCCCGACCCTCGACATGGGTAGGGGTCATCGCGCCCGAGAACACTCGGATCTCGGCGCCCAGTTTGGCGTGGCCGGCTAGCTGCAAGGCGTCGCCGGACCAGAAGTTGCCGGGGTCGTAGTAGTTCGTCGGCCGGTCCCGCGCAAGAAGCCCCATCGCCTGGTAGGTGCCAGCGACCACCTCCGCGCAGTAGGTCGACTCAACCGGCGCCGGTCGCCGGAGCCGGCCGCGGAGCCAGCGGCCGGCCAGGGCCGCCGTCGCAGGAAATGGGGTGCCGTTCGTGCGCGCGATGGTGCGCAGCAGCGAGTCCTCCATCTCACGAGTCACGGGGGAGTCGAGCTGGCGAAGCCAGGTCTGCTGGTTGTACCGGTGGCTCCACTGCTCAACTGCGGACACCAGGTCATGCAGCTGCGCGCCGCGGTGGTGAGCTCCGGTCCACACGTCGAGCAGTCCGCGGCCGAGCTCGGCATGCCACATCAACGGCGGCAGATCGTCGAGAACGACGGCCATTCCGACGTGGTTGACGGGGGCGTTGGTGATGGCACGGATAGCGTGGTCTGCGGTCGACCTACCTCGGAACAGCCAAAGGTCTCCGGTTCGGGTCAGGTCGGCTGCCGCCTCTAGGCTCAGTACTGCGTCGTTCACGGAAGGGTCTCCTGTTCATGAACCTCTGGAAGGTTCTCGGTCTCGCCGGTCTCGCCGGTGTCGGGGCAGCCGGTGTCATCATCGCTCGTGAACAGCGGCAGCGGTCACAGCTGGCCCCCGAGGAGATCCGTGCGCGCCTTCGCGAGCGGCTTGAGCTGGCGCCCACCGCGCCGGCGTCGGGCACCGCGCCGGAGGTTCCGGTCGGCCCAACGACACAGCAACGGTGGCTCTTACCCTGGCTGCCCCGACGACACCGACGTCACGCCCCTCCCGGTTACCGAAGTGCCAGTGGTGAGGGATAACGCCTAGCGTTACGGCATGGTGTTCTGGCAGCTGACCATCGATGCGAACGATCCGGCCCGGCTTTCGCGGTTCTGGGCCCTGGCGCTGAGCTACCAACCTGTGCCGCGGGCTGAGCAGGAGACCACTTGGGACGCGCACTACCGCGCGCGGCTAGGCGACGACGCAGCATTCGACGACCGGCTCTTCGACCCAACCGGGCTGGGACCGCCGATCTGGTTCCAGCAGGTGCCGGAGGCGAAGGCAGGGAAGAACCGGCTCCATATCGACATCTACCCCACTGGCCGCGATGACGCACTGCCGTTGGGGCGGCGGATCGAGATCGTCGAGGCGAAGGTGTCCGAGCTGGTCCGGCTGGGCGCGAGCGTGGAGCGCCGTACCCGAGTCGACGACCCGGAGGACCCGTTCTACTACGTCGTCATGCACGATCCAGAGGGCAACGAGCTCTGCGTGAGCTGACGCTCCCCGCCAACGGCGTCGGCGCGTGAACGTTTCTCCCTTGGCGCCTGGCGTTCGTGGGTGAACGTAGAATCCGGGCAAAGCCGGGGTGGAGTGCGTGGCGCCCGGCGACGCGCGATGTCACTGGCCCACGATGGAGGCTGTCGATATGTTCACTCGGATCGCTGTGGTCAACCGCGGTGAGCCCGCCGTACGGCTTATCAGAGCGGTTCGGGAGCTGAATGAGGAACATGGCTACGGCATCAAGGTCATTGCCCTCCATACCGAAGCTGAGCAGCGAGCACTTTTCGTACGTCTGGCTGACGAGTCGATCTGCCTGCGCGCCGTCGAGTCGCCGAGGGGTCCTTACCTCGACCACGTCGAGCTCGAGCGAGCGCTACGGGCCGGCCGGGCCGACGCGGTGTGGGTGGGTTGGGGATTCGTGGCCGAGGACGCCGCCTTCGCAGACCTCTGCGAGCGGCTGGGCATGGTCTTCATCGGGCCGCCGGCCCAGGTCTTGCGGCAGCTTGGCGACAAGATCGAGGCGCGGCTTCTGGCCGAGAGGATCGGTGTTCCGGTAGTCCCCTGGAGCGGCGGTCCGGTGTTGACTCAGGAGGATGCGGCTCGCCACGCGGAGGCGATCGGGTTCCCGCTTGTCTTCAAGGCTCGGAAGGGTGGAGGCGGTCGGGGCATCAGAGTCGTGCGTTCCGCCGAAGAGCTTGAGGTCGCGTTCGAGCGCACACGAACCGAGGCAGAGAGCGCGTTCGGCGATCCGGTCGTGTTTATGGAGGGCTTGGTCGCAGGCGGTCGCAACGTCGAGGTGCAGATCATCGCCGACGGGCAGGGCACGGTCTGGGCTCCCGGGGTCCGCGACTGCTCCATCCAGCGGCGCCACAGCTGGAAGCTGGTCGAGGAGTCTCGTTCTCCAGCGCTGAGCGCCGAGCAGGAGGCCGGGCTGCGCGCCGCCGCAGTCTCCCTCGTGCAGGCCGCGGGCTATCGCGGGGTGGGGACCGTCGAGTTCGTCTTCCAGCCGATAGAGAAGTCCTTCGCCCTCCTCGAGGTGAACACCCGGTTGCAGAGCGACCATCCGGTCACCGAGGCCACCACAGGTCTCGACCTGGTCAAGCTGCAGCTGCTCATCGCGGATGGCCACCGGCTGGTCGGACAGGCACCGCCGCATGTCGGGCACGCGATCGAGGCCCGCCTCAACGTCGAGGACACCGATCAGGGTTTTGCGCCCGCCCCAGGCACCGTGGCGCTGCTCAATCTGCCATCGGGTCCAGGCATCCGTGTCGACACCGGGATCGCTGCCGGTGACGTGATTCCCCCCGGCTACGACTCAATGGTGGCCAAGATCATCGCCTGGGGGCAGGACCGCCCTGAGGCCTTGTCCCGGTTGCGTTGCGCCCTTCGCGAGACCACGGTCGTTCTCCGCGGGGGCACGACCAACAAGTCCTTCCTCCTTGACCTGCTGGCACGTCCAGAGGTGGTGACCGGTGAGGCGGATACCGGCTGGCTGGACCGTGTCGACGCTCTCACCCCGGCACCAGCCCGCCATGCCGACGTTGCGCTGGTCAGCGTTGCCATCGATGAGTACGACGCCGAGGAGGCTCGTGAGCGTCGAGGCTTCCTGGGCTCCGCCCGCGGTGGCCGACCGCGGGCCACGCACGCTGTCGGCCGCAAGATCGAGCTCCGTTATCGGGAGCACGCGCATCATGTGGTCGTAGCCCAGGTCGGTCCCCGCCAGTACAGGCTGGAGGTGGACGGGGGACTCATCGACGTCGAGGTCGACCGCCTGAGCTCTTTCGAGACCCGGCTCAAGCTTGGCGGAACACCGTTTCACATCGTCTCAGTGCCCGGTTCCGCTGGTTACCTGGTTGAGGTTGACGGCGTCAGCCACCGGATCCGGGGAGACCAGTCCGGAGTAGTTCGCGCGCCCGCGCCCGCCGTGGTGGTGGCTATTCTGGTCGCCGCCGGCGAGGACGTAGAGGCGGGAGCGATGATCGCCGTACTTGAAAGCATGAAGCTCCAGACCACGGTGCGCGCTCCTCGCTCGGGTCGGGTGCGAGAGGTT
Organism: Actinomycetales bacterium; assembly: GCA_038236365.1. Classification (GTDB taxonomy): domain Bacteria; phylum Actinomycetota; class Actinomycetes; order Actinomycetales; family Dermatophilaceae; genus UBA4719. Next base: position 7,356 of record JBBRZV010000004.1, read on the forward strand.
CTGGCCCGCGTCAACTCCCAGGTGGACGCGGGGGCGCCGCTGGTGCGCCTTGATCGCCCCGTCTCCGAAGCCCGTGCCTCGGAGTTCCCGGCAGTGAGCTTCAATGCACCGATGTCCGCCGGTACGACGGACGCAGCGACGCGTGCGCATGAGCACCTCGAATCGCTCCAGGCCATGATCACCGGCTATGACGTGAGTGCCCCGCGGGCCCGCGCGCTGGTCGCCGAGTACGGCGTGCTGCGCAACGAGCTCACAGAGGACGACGAGCTGAGGCGCGAGGAGCTTGCGCTTCTCACCACCTTCGCTGACCTGTGCGAGCTGTCGCGCAACCGACCCACCAGCGCCGAGGAGGACCCGGAAGAGCGGGTCCACAGTCCCCAGGAGCACTTTCACACCTACCTGCACTCCCTCGATGTCGAGCAGGAGCGACTGCCTGATGCCTTCCGGATCAGGTTGTCGCGAGTGCTTCGCCACTACGGCGTCGCAGATCTGAGGCGGAGTCCCGAGCTGGAGGAGGCGGTATACCGCGTGTTCCTGGCCCAGCAGGGGGCGGCAGACCAGACCCCCGTGGTCACTGCCCTGCTCCAGCGGTGGCTGGGCGAGCCGGAGGCCTCTTCGGGTCCTGCCCGTGACGAGATGAGGGAGGTTCTGGACCGGCTGATCGTCGCCACGCAGCTGCGTTACCCCACGGTTGGTGACCTGGCTCGGAGCATCCGGTTCCGGTTCTTCGACAACCCCCTCATCCTGGCAGCGCGAGAGCAGGTCTACGCGGGTGTCCGTGAACAGCTTCAGTACCTCGATGAGCATCAGGGTGCAGCCGACTCCGAACAGCGGATCGAGATCCTGACGGCAGGTCCCGAGCCTCTGATCCCGGTGCTGGCCCAGCGCATCGGAGTGAACAGCTCCGGGCTGGAGCCCTTGCTGGAGGTGCTCACCCGCCGCTACTACAAGATCCGCCGGTTGCAGGACGTTCGCTCCTTCCAGCTCGAAAGTCGACAGTTCGTCACGGGCGGGTATCAGCTGGGTGGCAAGGGATTCCACCTGATCTCGGCCATTGGTGACCTCTCAGGGCTGTGCGCCTGCCTCACCAGCGTTGCTGGTGTGATCACTGCGATCGCGGATCCGACGAACCTCGTCATTGACCTCTACCTTTCGTCGGACGACCCGTCATCCGATCTGGACCGGCTCGCCTCCAGGTTGGCTGACAATCTGGCCGAGGTCCCGCTCCTGGTCACAGCGCGACGCGTGACGGTCACGGTGTGCGACGACACCGGGGCGCATGACGAGTTCACGTTCCGCCCGTCAGACGGACGGATGGAGGAAGATCGTGTCATCCGCGGCATGCACCCGATGATTGGTCAACGGTTTGACCTGTGGCGGTTGAAGAACTTCGCTGGCACCCCCCTTCCTGCGACCGAGGACACCTACCTCTTCCGCTGTGTCGCGCACGACAACCCCGCCGATGAGCGGCTCGTCGCATTTGCGGAGATCCATGACATCACTCCGCTGCGGGACTCCTCAGGCCGGGCCGTCGCTTTTCCTGATGTCGAGCGCAAGCTGGCCGCCTGCCTGGAAAGCATGCGCGCCAGCCAGGCCGGGCGCCCGACCGCGCGGCGCCTCGACGCCAACCGCATCGTTCTCTACGTGTGGCCTCCGATCGACATCCCCCTGAAGGATCTGAGCGCCTTCGCCCGAGCCAGCGCACCAATGACTGTGGGCGCGGGGCTGGAGGAGATCACGATGCGGGTTCGGCACAGGACCCGGCCTGACGCAGAACCCAAAGAGGTGGCGTTGGTCTTCACCTACCGGCCCGGGGCGGGTGTCGGCGTGAGCGTGACCGAGCCTTCGACCGAACCGCTGGCACCTGTGGACGAGTACACCCAGAAGGTGAGGCGTGCGCGCGCCCGTGGCACCGTCTACCCCTACGAGATCGTGCCCATGCTCACCGGGACCGGCGGAAGCTTCACCGAGCTCGACCTGGATGAGGCCGGCCGGCTCGTTCCGGTCGACCGGCCTCCAGGGCAGAACAGCGCGGGGATCGTCGCTGGTCTGGTGTCGACACCCACCTCCCGCTACCCCGAAGGTATGGTGCGGGTCGCCTTGTTCGGCGACCCGACCAAGTCGCTGGGTTCGGTGGCCGAGGCCGAGTGTGCGAGGGTCATTGCTGCCCTGGACCTCGCCGAGGAGATGGCTGTGCCGGTTGAGTGGTTCGCCCTGTCCTCCGGTGCCATGATCTCGATGGACAGTGGCACCGAGAACATGGACTGGGTGGCGCGGGCTCTGCGCCGGTTGATCACCTTCACCCAGGCCGGCGGCGAGGTGAATGTTGTTGTGGCCGGGATCAACGTCGGCGCGCAGCCGTACTGGAACGCAGAGGCAACCATGCTCCTGCACACGAAGGGCATCCTGGTCATGACGCCGGAGAGCGCCATGGTTCTGACCGGTAAGCACTCGCTGGACTACTCCGGCGGTGTCTCCGCTGAGGACAACTTCGGTATCGGTGGATACGACCGCGTCATGGGTCCGAACGGTCAGGCGCAGTACTGGGCGCGGAACCTGTGGGTGGCGTGCCGGACGCTCTTCGCCCACTACGAGCACACCTACATCGCGCCGGGCGAACATGTCGGACGAAGAGCGCTGAGCAGTGACCCATACGACCGTGATGTGCGCACCTACCCGCATGTGCATCCGTGCAGCGACTTCACGACCGTGGGGGACATCTTCTCCGAGGTGGTCAACAAGGAGCGCAAGAAGCCCTTCGATATCCGCACCGTCATGCGCGCGGTGGTCGACCAGGACCACGCAGTACTGGAGCGATGGGCAGGTATGGCGGACGCCGACACAACCGTCGTCATGGACGCGCACCTTGGCGGATATCCGATCGAGGTGCTCGGGATCGAGTCCCGGCCGATCCCTCGGCGGGGCTGGTTCCCAGCCGATGGCCCGGACCAGTGGACCGCCGGAACGCTGTTCCCAAGATCATCCAAGAAGACTGCGCGAGCCATCAACGCAGCCAGCGGCAACCGGCCCCTGGTGGTGCTGGCCAATCTCTCAGGGTTCGACGGTTCGCCAGAGTCGCTTCGCGGGATGCAGCTCGAGTACGGTGCCGAGATCGGCCGGGCCATCGTCAACTTCCAGGGCCCGATCGTCTTTTGCGTGATCTCTCGCTTTCACGGCGGCTCGTTCGTGGTCTTCTCCAGCGTGTTGAACACCAACATGGAGGTCATCGCGGTCGAAGGTTCTTTCTCGTCGGTGATCGGGGGAGCCCCGGCCGCCGCCGTCGTGTTCACCCGTGATGTCGCGACCCGCACCTCGGAGGACCCCCGGATCAAGGCGAGGGAGGCTGCGCTCGCGGAGGCCGAAGTGGGGGAACGCCCCCGCTTGCGGGTCGAGCTGGCAAGTCTGCGCGCGGAGGTCCGCTCCGAGAAGGTCGGTGAGGTGGCGGACGAGTTCGAGCAGATTCACAACATCGAGCGGGCGCTAGCAGTCGGCTCCGTCCATAAGATCATCCCGGCGCGAGAGCTCCGGCCCTACCTCATCGGCGCTGTGGAGCGAGGGCTTCTCCGTGCCGGGTCGACGATGCAAGGAGCGGTCAAGGATGACGAACCACATCGCCACGAACGCTGAACCTGTCCCGACGACGGGCGCGCTCGCGTTTCCCCCCGGTTTCCTGTGGGGGGCCGCAACCGCGGCCTACCAGGTCGAGGGCGCGGCCCATAAGGACGGCCGGCGCGACTCGATCTGGGACACCTTTGCGAAGGTCCCCGGCGCCGTTCTCGACGGGCACGACGGAGAGGTGGCCTGCGACCAGTACCACCTCTACCCCGCTGACGTCGCACTCATGGCCGACCTCCACCTGGCCTCCTACCGGTTCTCGACATCCTGGGCGCGCGTGTGTCCCGACGGCGGCGCCGTCAACGCCGCGGGCATCGACTACTACTCGCGCCTGGTCGACGAGCTCCTGGTCCACGGGATCAAGCCCTGGCTGACCCTGTATCACTGGGACCTTCCGCAGGTGCTCGAGGACAAAGGCGGCTGGACCAACAGGGACACGGCGTACCTGTTTGCGGAGTACGCCGTCACGATGCACGAGGCGCTGGGCGACCGGGTCGACGTGTGGACCACCCTCAACGAACCGTGGTGCTCGGCCTTCCTCGGCTACACCGCAGGTAGCCATGCGCCGGGCCGTCAGAGCCCCGCCGAGGGTCTCGCGGCGGCGCACCACCTGATGCTCGGCCACGGGCTCGCGGTGCAGGAGCTACGATCGCGCGCGCCGGACGCGAATCTCGGGATCACGCTGAACATGGACCTGCCTGATCCGCTCGACCCCGCTGACCCCGGTGACGTCGAGGCTGCCCGCCGGATCGACGGCCAGTTCAACCGCATCTTCCTCGACCCGATTCTGCGGGGCCACTACCCCGAAGACGTCCTCGCCGATGTCGCACCATTCGATCTGCTTGACCACGTCAAGGACGGCGACCTGTCGATCATCTCGAGCAAGATCGACACGCTGGGTGTGAACTACTACCACGGCCAGGCGGTCAGCTCCCGGCCCGCGCCCACCCCGGTCGACAGCGAGGCACCCGTTGCGCGCCCGACGTCATCGCCTTTCCCCGCCGCTGACGGCGTGTTCAGCCGCCCGCGCGGCTTGCCGGTCACCGGGATGGGCTGGGAGGTCCAGCCCGAGGGCCTGACCCGTGTGCTGGTCCGGCTGCACGAGGAGTACACCGGCCCAGCCGGCGTAACCCTGTATGTGACCGAGAACGGTGCCGCCTACGAGGACACTCCCGACGGGAGCGGGTTCGTCGCGGACGATGAGCGCCGGGACTTCTTCGACCTCCACCTGCGTGCGGTCCACGCAGCGATCGCGCGCGGCGCCGATGTGCGCGGATATTTCGCTTGGTCGCTGCTGGACAACTTCGAGTGGGCGTGGGGCTACAACCAGCGCTTCGGGATCGTTCGCGTGGACTACGACACCCAGGTGCGCAAACCCAAGGCAAGCGCCCTCTGGTACGCCAAGGTGGCCGAGAACAACACCTTGCCCGCACGAGACTGACGGATACGACCCCGGACGATCACTGAGGGAAGGGTTCTGCAGTGACGACGCCGCCTCGGCGATTCCACGGCCCGGCGTGCCATCCTTGAAACATGCAGACCGTGTACGAGGCTGCGGGCGGTGCCGACGGTTTGCTGCGCCTGGCCGGTGCATGGCATGCCCGGGTGATGGCCGACGAGGTGGTCAGCCACGCGTTCAGCCGCGGGTTCGATCCCGAGCACAGCCAGCGGCTCGCCGCCTACTGGGCGGAGGCACTCGGTGGTCCGAGGACGTACTCAAAGTCCTATGGCGACGAGACCTCATTGGTGCGGATGCACAGCGGCAACGGCCCGCACGCGGAGATGGACCGCCGAGCGATCGCCTGCTTCGACCAGGCACTTGCAGACGTCGGTCTCGCTCGCGACGACCACCTCCGGCAGGTCTTGTCCGACTATTTCGCGTGGGCCACCAACACGACGATGTCGCGATATCACGGGTCCGCAGAAGACGTCCCGGACGGGCTGCCTATCCCGAAGTGGTCATGGGACGGAGTCGTGGGCGGGGCAGGTGCTGACACGATCTAGGTCAAAGGATCCGACGCTGAGGGACGGCATCATCCGTTCGGCTCGAATAGTTCCGGAGCGGCAGACGCCCCGGCTTCCGGGACATAGTGTGACGAGCTGGACGGGGGACGACTCCTGCGGCGAAAGGGCCTCCGGTGACAAAGAAGACGGTCGCCAGTCCCGTGCCCGACGACGCAAGTACGGCGACGCAGTGGTGGAGGCGGTCACAGGGGCGCGGCGGCTGGTTCTCCCATATGCCGACTCGCCGGGACCTGCCTGGTCGGTGGGGGTCGACAGTCCTCTCACTCATCCTGCTTTCGCTGACAACGGTGTCGTTGTGGTCGTCGGTCACGACCCGGTCGGCGGCGCTGATGGCCGATCAGTCACGGGTTGTGTCGGCGGACTACGCCGAGGCGCGGTTCCAGGTCGGGCAGGAGGAGTCCCTGGAACGCAAGTACCGGGTGGAGCCCCTCCCGGAGGTGCGGGCCCTGCATGCTGCCGCGGCACTCGCGTTGGACAACGCCATGAGGCAGCTTGCCATCGATGGTGAGGCCCAAGAGCGCGCGCAGTCCACGGAGATCATCAGGCGCAATGCCGCCTACGTGCGTTCCGTGCGGTCTCTTTTCGACGCCACAGACCTGCAAAACACGGTGCTTGCCCTGCAGATAGACCACACCTTGGTCGATCCCGTTTCGAGCGCGTTACAGGCCGATGTATACGGACTGGCGCAGCAGCACAACTGGGCAGCCGCCCGCTACGGCCTGCAGCTACGGCATACAGAGACCGTCGCACTGGCTGCGACGATCGGCGTATTCGGGGTCGGCATGCTACTGGTCGCACTGGTTCTGCGAGCGCGCCGCCGCTATGACAGACAGTCCGCGGTGCACGCAGCCGCCAGTGAGCGCCAGGCCCGGCACGACACTCTGACCGGGCTGCCGAACAGGCTTGCCTTTGGCGAGCAGCTGCAGACTGCGCTCATCGCTGCATTGCCCTCAGGGGGCAGCGTCGGGGTGGTCCTTCTCGACCTGGACCGGTTCAAGGAGGTCAACGACACCCTTGGCCACCACTACGGCGACAAGCTCCTGGAGCTGATCGGCCCTCGGCTACCGGAAGTCTTGCGTCAGGGCGACCTGGTCGCCCGCCTTGGCGGAGACGAGTTCGTGATCATGTTGGCAGGTGATCGGACAGGAGCAGGAAAGCCGGAGGTCGACCACGGTCCCGGTCCCGAGAGGGCTTATGTCCAGATCACTGAGCGGGCCCTCGAAGCGCTGACCCACCCGTTCATCGTCGAGGGCTTGTCGCTCGTCATTGAGGCAAGCGCCGGTCTGGCGATCTTCCCGCAGGACGGGACCAGTACCGAAGTTCTGCTGCAGCGCGCGGACATCGCGATGTATGTCGCCAAGACCACGCATACGCGCGTGACCCGGTATGACGGGCGGCTGGACGAGCACAACCCCCGCAAGCTCGCCCTGATGGCCGAGCTGCGTCGCGCAGTGAGCGAGGACGAGCTCGTCATGTACTACCAGCCGACAGTGGATCTGCTCAGTGGCGATGTGTTGGGGGTTGAGGCGCTCGTCCGCTGGCGACACCCGGTCGAGGGAGTGCTCGCCCCGGACCAGTTCATCCCTCTGGCTGAAAGCAGCGGCTTCATCCACGAGTTGACCAGCCACGTGCTGAACCTGTCTCTGGACCAGGCCAGGGCGTGGATCGACAGCGGTTCGCCGATGTCGATGTCGGTGAACCTGTCCGCCCGTTGTCTGCTCGACAGCACTCTGCCAGAGACGGTCCGGATCGCTCTTGAGCGCACGGGGGTACCAGCTGGGTTGCTCATGTTGGAGATCACCGAGAGCGCGATCATGTCGGACCCGGTGCGCGCCGGTGAGGTCATCCGCCGCTTACACGGCCTCGGGGTTCTGCTCTCGATCGACGACTTCGGTACGGGCTACACCTCAATGAGCTACCTGCGAGACCTGCCCGTCGACGAGCTCAAGATCGACCGTTCGTTCGTCATGCGCATGCTCCGCGACACCAAGGACGCCGTCATCGTGCACACCAGCATCGACCTGGCTCACCGGCTGGGTATGCGCGTGATCGCCGAGGGCGTCGAAGACGAGAGCACTTGGCACGCCCTCCAGGCTCTGGACTGCGACGCGGCGCAGGGCTACTTGTTCAGCCGGGCGTTACCGAGCGACCAGCTCTTGGGGTGGCTCACCCGCTGGCGTATCGAACACTCCATCCCACAAACCCCGTTGACCCCGCTCAGGTAACGAGGGCGGCGTGCCGCGCTGGGACGACAGGCCAAGATGCGACCTTGGACACATTCCAGCCACGACATATTCACTTGGGGCGTTATCGGTGTAATGTCTGTGATCTGCGCCACTCCAGAACCTTGGTGACGCCGAAGTTTCCCCGTGCTGCTCCCGAACCTCGGTGGCCCGTGTCCTTCTCCGGGACCACCGAATTGAGTTCGTCATGGTGCAGCCAACGAAAGATCCCAGCCACCTTTCTGTAGGCGTCGACCGCCAGGTCGCCGCGTGCACGTCCCTGCCTGCGACATTCGTCCCGACCGGGTCGCCCGTTGTCGCAGTCAAAGGTCCGGCTCCCGGCCAATCTGTACGGGTCAGGACCCATCCTCTACGTCAGGTCGTCGTCCTGGAGGTGGCCGGCCCGCTCGGTGAGGCCGTTGACGAACTGGACCGCGCGATCCAGCTTGCTCTGGCTGATCGGCCCCGGGGCGTGGTCTGCGACCTTTCGGCCGTGCCCTATGGCGCTAAGCCAGGTGACGTGAGAGTCCTTGCCACGGCGGGCAGGCACGTTCGTGACTGGCCCGCGATCCCCATCGCTGTTGCCTGCCCTGACCCTCAGGTTCGCGGTGGGCTGAGCACACACCCCCAGGGCGGGCACCTGATCGTGGCCGAGTCGATGTGCCCGGCGGAGTCGGCGGTGCTGGCGACCCCCATCAGGGACGTCGACTGCCTCAAGCTCACCCCCCACCCGACCGCGCCGCATGCATCGCGGAACTTCGTGGCCCGTGCTCTGGTGCGCTGGGGGCTGGACTCGCTGGTTCCGGCTGCTTCCCTGGTTGCGAGCGAGCTGGTCACCAACTCCACGATCCACGCGGGCACCGACATCGAGCTGTCCATTGCATGGAACCTGGGGCTGTTGCGACTGACCGTTCGAGACAAGAGCCCGGACCTGCCGCGACAGCAGTTCCCCCAGTTTGTCGATGTTCACGGGCGAGGACTCAGCGTCGTCGCCGCGCTGTCTCGGGCCTTCGGGGTCCTGCCCACCGCCGACGGCGGCAAGCTCGTCTGGGCCGTGCTCAACGCTGCCCGGCCAAAACCACCGACCATCAACGGGATGCACCACCTCAAACCCCTGCTCGACGAGCAGCTCGGTCACTACTCCCCATAGACACGTCGCGAGCTACCTACACTCGCGCACCTTAACCACAACCCCCGACGGGCTTAGCCAAAACGTAGCCGTCACGTCAGATCAACGTTGAACCTCTCTGAAAGGCACCTCATGAACGACATCAGCTCGACCATCGTCGAACCGGCAACCGGAGTGATCGGCCACAAGCTCGCCGGGCGGGTGGCACTGGTCACGGGAGGCACCCGGGGTATCGGCGCCGCGATTTGCAGGAGCCTCGCCAGCCAGGGCGCCTCGGTCGCCGCGGGATACAGCGGAAACACCCAACGTGCGGCTCAGTTCGTCAAGGAGTTCGAACGGGACTTCGACGGTCCCGGGAGGGCAACTGTCCACCAGGGCAACGTCTCCAACCCCGATGACTGCCGCCGTGTGGTCCAGGAGGTGCTTGAGCAGCACGGCCGGATCGACATCCTGGTCAACAATGCTGGCATCACCATGGACAAGATGGCCATGAAGATGACGGTGGAGCAGTGGAATGAGGTGATCGCGGTGAACCTGTCCGGCTCGTTCTACATGGCTCAGCCGGTGCTGGAGCACATGGTCGAACGCGGCACAGGTCGGATCATCTTCGTCTCCTCGGTGATCGGCGAGACCGGGAACATCGGCCAGGCCAACTACGCGGCGTCCAAGGCCGGCATGCTCGGGCTGACCAAGACCCTTGCGAAGGAGACGGCGTTCATCCTGGGCCGGGCTGGCAAGCTTGAAGAGAACGGCGTCGGCATCACCGTCAACACGGTGACACCCGGATTCGTGGCGACCGAGATGCTCGAGAACGTCCCGGAAAAGGTGCTGGACAAGATCAAGTCGACCATTCCGGTCGGCCGACTGTGCCACCCCGACGAGATTGCCCGCGTCGTCCACTTCCTGGCCGCGGACGCGTCCGCCTACATCACGGGCCAGGTCTGGGGGGTCAACGGCGGCCTGGACATGTAGCCCGGCAACACAAAGAACGAGCAAGGCAAGCCGCCCAAGGATCAGGTGATCAGGTCGCGCTGCGCAGCCTTGCCCACATGCCCCTGATCACCTGTTGTGCGACGGCAGCCCTGCTCGGCCCGTTGAAGATGATGAAGTCGTCGAAGGTATGTGCTCCCGGTAGGTCAGCGACCGACTTGGCGGCGTCACGGGCGGCCCGCATCTGATCGACAGTCATCTGCAGCGCCGGTTCCTCGGGCTGGTACGTCGTGCCACGGGGGTAGTCGCGTCCCGGTGTGCGTGTCATCTCGATGTGAGCGCCGATGACCTGTCGGACCCCACGAGACTCAGCCAGACGGATCAGCCGGTCGAGGCTGTCCGTGAACGCAGGCATGTCCTCGACATAAAGCCGTCCGGGGTAGACGGTGTCACCGGTCAGCAGAAATCCGGTCCACGGGTCAAGGATCGAGATCGAGGAGGTGTGGTGACCCGGCGAGCCGGTGATCTCCAGTACCCGCCCCCCGAGATCAAGCTGCACCAATTGGTCGGGCCAGCTGGTGAAGCCGAAGAAGCTCATGACCGAAGAGAGGTCCTTGCCGACCACGGTCGTCAGCGGGCGGTCAACGAACTGGGCGTCGCCGGCGATGTGGTCGCCATGCCCGTGGGTGTGCGCAACCACCACGCTGTATGCCGTCCGCGCGTGTCTGGACAGCCACCTTGTGATCAGGTCGTCCACCGTCTCGCGCACCGGGCATCGTGCCGGGTCGTCGGTCGCGCCGGTATCGAGGAGCAGGGCGCGGTCGTTGCCGAACAACAGGTACAGAAACGGCGCCTCATAGCTGACCGTCTTGCTCTGACGAAGGGCGAACGTGTGCTCGTCGTAACGGTGCACCTGGATCTTCGGCTCGCTGGTACCGCTGCGCGGCCGGACTCCATGTCGCCAAACCACATCCAGGGATCCGGACGCCATCGGAGCGCCCGTGACGAAGTCGATGTGATCAGGTAGGGAGTCGGGAGCCACCTACACAGTTTGGACGACCGGTCGGCGATGTGCGACGACCAGCGGACCGACATGATGGGGCTCGTTGGGTAACCGTTCGAGTCCATCGACGCAGATGGGCAGGTGGACCAATGGCAGGCAAGTCAGCAGTATGTACGACATATCACGGAGGAGGCGCGCGTGTCTGAATCGTTGCCGCTTGATGGAGTACGCGTGGCTGACTTCACCCAGGCTCTCTCGGGCCCGTACTGCACCATGCTGCTGGCCGACCTGGGCGCGGACGTGGTCAAGGTCGAGAGGCCGGGCCGTGGTGACGACTCACGGCATTGGGGCCCGCCCTTCGTGGGTGACACGGCGGCATACTTCCTTGCGGTCAACCGCAACAAGCGAAGTCTCGAGCTGGACCTGCACACCCCGGGCGGGCGGGAGGCAGCAGCGGCGCTGGTAGCCAGGAGTGACGTGGTCGTGGAGAACTGGCGTCCAGGGACCTCGGCCCGCCTGGGTCTGGACGCTGCCACGTTGACCGGGCGCCACCCAAGGCTGGTGCACTGCTCCATCTCGGGTTTCGGCGCCGAGGGTCCTCCGCGGGCCGGTTACGACCAGATCGTCCAGGGCATGTCGGGATGGATGAGCCTGACCGGTGATGGGGCTGGGGTGCCGACGAAGGCGGGGGTGCCGGTGGGTGACATCTCGGCGGGAATGTTCGCCGCGCACGCCATCATGGCGGGCCTTTTCAAGCGGGAGCGCACAGGGGAGGGCTCCGTCGTGGACGTGGCCATGCTGGACTCCCTGGTCGCGATGCTGGCCTATCAGGCCACCCGTTTCTTCGCGACTGGTGTGCCTCCGCTGCGGGAGGGCAACCAGCATGCGACCATCGCGCCGTACGGCACCTTTGCAACAGAAGACGACAGCCTGAACGTGTGCGTGGGCAACGATGAGCAGTTCCAGCGGCTATGCGTGGCCCTTGAGGCCAAGCACCTGGGCGGCGATCCGCGTTACCAGAGCAACCCGCTGCGCCTGGAGCACCGTGAAGAGCTGACCGGCGACCTCTCGAAGGTGTTGGCCATGCTGACCAGTGCAGACGTGCTGGCGAGGCTGGAGCTGGCGGGGGTGCCTGCGGGGCCGATCCGGACCCTGGATGAGGTCTTCGCCGACCAGGACGTCCAGGCGCGCGGGCTGCAGCTGAGGGTTGAGCATGACCAGCTGGGCGAGGTGAGTGTCCCCGGAGGTCCCTGGCGAATCAACGGCGAGCCCGTCAGCGCTCGACTCCCTCCGCCCGTCCTGGGCCAGCACACCGACCAGATCTTGGAAGAGCTCGGGCTGGTGTGACGCATCCCACCTGACGCAGCGTGCATTGTCTGGCCATGATGGGTGTCAACGTGTCTGACAGTCGCAGGGGAGGGCAATCGAGGTGGGAGACCAGATATGAATGCGGACGATGCGGCCAGCTCGTCGGCTGCAGACGAGGGCCAGAGCCCGCTGAGCGGGCGTCCGTGGCTTGCCAGCTATGCGCCTGGAGTTGAGGCAGAGGTTGATGTTCCGGCCGAGTCTCTGCCCGAGATGTTCGCGGCCAGCGCGCGGCGTTATGCCAACCGCGTCGCACTTGACTTCTTCGGAGCCGAGACGACCTACACCGAGCTCCTCCACGCGGTTGACCGTGCCGCCGAGGCCTTACGCGCGGCCGGCGTACGGGCGGGGGACCGGGTGGCCCTGGTGCTGCCGAACTGCCCTCAGCACGTGGTGGCTTTCTATGCGGCCTTGCGTCTGGGCGCGGTTGTCGTAGAGCACAACCCGCTCTACACCGCGAGCGAGCTCAAGCACCAGCTGGCGGACTGTGGCGCGAAGGTCGTCGTGTGTTGGGACAAGACCGCGCCAGTGATCGACAGTCTGCGCGCGGGTACATCGGTCGAGGTCATTTTGGCGGTCGACCTGACCACTGCCCTGCCATGGCGGATGCGACTCCTGTTGCGTCTGCCGGTGGCCAAAGCGCGCACCACTCGTGCCTCCATGACCGGACCGGTGCCCCTCGGGGTGCTGAGCTGGGAGCAGGTCTCATCCTCGACCGGCCCGCTCGACCCGGCGTACCCGCAGCCCCACTCGGAGGACGTCGCGTTGCTCCAGTACACGGGAGGGACCACCGGGACGCCGAAAGGTGCCATCCTGACCCATCGCAACCTCAGTGCGAATGCGGCCCAGGGGCGCGCGTGGGTGCCGGGTCTGAAGGACGGCGAGGAGACGGTGTATGCGGTGCTGCCGCTGTTCCACGCGTATGGCCTGACCCTGTGCCTGACCTTCTCGATGATCGTGGGTTCGACTCTCGTGTTGTTGCCGCGCTTCGACCTCGACCAGATGTTCGAGGCGATCCGTCGCCGCCCTCCGACGTTCCTGCCTGCGGTTCCTCCGATCTACGAGCGGCTGGCGGCAGCGGCCATCGACCGCGGCGTCGACCTGTCGTCTATCCGCTACGCGATATCGGGCGCCATGGCGCTGCCGCCTGCCGTGGTCGAGGCGTGGGAGTCGGTCACCGGAGGTTTGCTCGTCGAAGGTTACGGAATGACCGAGGCCTCGCCGATCGCGCTGGGCAACCCGGCTGCGCCCACCCGCCGGCCGGGGACGGTAGGAGTCCCGTTCCCTTCCACCGAGATCCGCATCGTCGACCCCGACGATCCGTCGCGGGACCTTCCAATTGGACAAGCGGGTGAGCTGCTCATCCGTGGTCCGCAGGTGTTCGCCGGATACTGGAACCGTCCGGAGGAGTCGGCCACCGTGCTGCTCCCGGGGGGTTGGTTGCGGACGGGCGACATCACAGTCGCTGATGCGGATGGCTTCGTGCGTATCGTCGACCGGATCAAGGAGCTGATCATTACGGGCGGCTTCAACGTGTATCCCTCCGAGGTGGAGGAAGTTCTGAGGGAGCTTCCCGAGATCGCAGAAGTCGCCGTCGTTGGCGTGAGGACGGCCGGCGACTCGGGCGAGCAGGTCGTCGTCGCGGTCGTGCCCGCGGCCGGCGCCACCATCGATCCGGAGCACCTTCGCGCTTACGCTCACGAGCGACTGACGGGCTACAAGGTGCCGCACAGGGTTGTGGTCGTCGAGGACCTCCCTCGATCCCAGATCGGCAAGATCCTGCGCCGCATTGTCCGCGACCGTATCGAGGAGATGGATAGGCAGGCGGCCGGCTAAGTCAGGCGACCTCTTCGGTGCGCTCGGACAGGAGGTCCCGGCCCGAGACTCGGGCGGGTGGTACCTCGCTGGTGGTACCTGGTTCGTGGGGGCTCTAGGTGGGCGGACGAGACTCCGCGCGTCTTGGCAGGGCAAAGACCATGACGAAGGAGACCACCGCGAATGCCGCGCTGACGGCAAGAGCGCAGGTGGCGCTGTGGGTGAATCCCACCGCGAGATCGGCCGCGGTCGGGCGTCCCCTCGCAGGAATCGAAAGGGTTCCGAAGAACACGCTGCCGATGATGGCGATTCCGATCGCACTACCGACGCGCTGCATGGTGGCAATCACCCCGCTGGCCGCACCATCCCGCTACCGATGACGAGCACGGTGCGGCCAAGCCTGACCGCGAGCTTGCTGCTCTGCGACGCGCCGGCGATGCTGCCAAGTGCAAACGGGAGAGAGACCAGTCCGGACTCGAGGGCAGTATGGCCAAGGCCCGCCTGCCACAGGATCGAGATGGTGAAGAAGATGCTCACGAAGGCAGCGAAGTAGACGAGCGCGAGGATCGTGCCCCCAGTGAAGGCTGGGTGTGAGAAAAGGTGGGGAGGGACAAGGGGCTTCGCACCGCGCTTGGCCACGCCGACCTCCCAGACGCCAAAGAGCGCGACCATCGCGACGCCTGCGATCAGCGAGATGAAGGTCCATGAGGGCCAGCCCCGGTCCTGGCCCTCTATCAGTGGAACGAGGATCGCGACGAGGCCGCCTGACAGGAGCAAGAGACCAAGGAAGTCGACGCCACCAGACTTTCCGGGACTTTCGGAGCCTGCAGGGAGCAGGAAGAAAGCTGCGATCAAGGCGATGATGCCGATTGGCAGGTTGACGACGAACACGAGGCGCCAGCCGTTGATGTCGCCGAACACCTGAATGAGCAGCCCACCGATGAGTGGTCCCAGCGCTGAGGAGACGCCGATGACGGCGCCCATGATGGCGAAGGCCTTTCCTCGAGCGCGGCCGGTGAAGAGCAGCTGGATGTAGGCGGTGACTGCGGGAACGAAGGTGCCTGCGCCGAGACCCTGGACGACCCTCGCGACGATTAGCTGGGTGTCGTTCTGAGCCAGGCCACACGCGAGACTGGCAACAGTGAAAAGCAAGAGGCCGCTGAAGAAGACCCACTTGTGTCCGAAACGGTCACCGAGCCGCCCAGCCGGGATGAGGGCCAGACCGAAGGCGAGCGCGTAACCGGAGATGATCCACGAGAGGGTTGCCTCCGACGCATCGAGGCTCGTGCGGATCGTAGGCAGCGCAACGTTGACGATCGTCGCGTCGAGGAGGGACATGAACATCCCAATGAGAAGTACGCCAAGCGCCCGCTTCGCGCGGCGGGGGGTGGCCCCGACCATGCTCGACAAGGACGTGGTCTCGGACACGGTCATGAGTCCTTTCGGGACAAGGACCGCTCTCGACTATGTCAGCGACGTCAGGTGACCGTGAGCTGGCGATACATTCCGGAGACGTAGTGGCCCATGAGGTTGCAGACGAGCTCGTATCTTCCGGGCGCCAGCGTAACCGTCACTCGGCTCGAGGCGCCGGGCTCGATGCCCTCGCCAGAGCCTGAGCCGCCGGAGTTGGATGCTTCGCCCAGGCTTCCGGCCTCATCGACCTTGGCGTCGGCGCCGAAGGGGCGGGTACCCGCGACCTGAGAGGCATCCATCGGCAGGATGACCATTTCGTGTTTGACAGAACCGGCATTGGTCACGACGAATGAAACGGTTCCATGTGGCATCGAGCTCTGGTCCGCCCTCAAACCCATGGCACCTCGGTGCATCGGGCCGTTGCCTTCGCCCATGGGTCCACCCGAATCCGTAAGTGAGACGTTCACGACCCTCCCCGAAGGTTTCGGTGCCGCAGGTGAGGGGCCCGACAAAGATGGGGAGCCGCCGGGACCCGTGCCATCGCTCATCATTGAAGGGCCGGAGGGAGTGGAAGAGGAACGGCGGTCGATGAGACCGAAGGCCACGGCCGCCGAGGCGACCAGGGCGATCACCGCAGCCACCAGGACCCCGACGATCGTGCGACGCCTCAAAGTGCTCATGGAAATCTTCTTTCGTCAGCCCTCTGTCCATCCTCGTCCCACATGAGTCGCCTTGGCAGTGCCATACGTCCTGACGCATCGGTGACGGCGGAGCTTACGGGCGCGTCGGTGCGGCACTGGGGTCTTGTCCGCGACGTGGCGTTGAACCAGCGAGGCGTTGCCGACGTATTTGCAGATACAGCCGTCGACTCACAGGGAACGTCCAGTCTCCCGCCGCGGCCACCAGGAGGACGATCATGATCCCGAGAGCCATGTCGGTTGCCCTAGCCGCCCCGGCGCTGGCGGGTGCGGCGCTTCTCTTTTCTGCTGCAGCGGCCTTCGCCGCACCCCAGACGTTCACGGCCAACCTGAGCAGCTCCAACGAGGTGGGTGGCGCCGCGGGTCTGACGGGTACGGCCACCGTGACAGCTGACCCAAGTTCCGGACAGGTGTGCGCCAAGGTGACCAGCGACGTCACCGGTGCAGGGGCCATGCACATCCACAAGGGTGCTACGGGAGCCAACGGGCCGGTCGTGGTTACTCTTGACGTCAAGTCCATCAACGGCGCGAGCATCTGCGCTACGGCGACCCCGACCATCGCCGCGGCGATCGCCGCCGATCCTGCTGGCTACTACGTCAACATCCATACCCCAGCCAAGCCTGCAGGGGCACTTCGCGGCCAGCTGGCCTCCGCAACACCAAGCGGTGTCAACGCAGGATCCGGCGGCCAGGCCGGGACCCAAGGCACGAGTGTGGTTCTCGTTGCCCTGATGGTCGCGGGTGTCGGGCTGACCGGAGCTGCAGGTTGGCGCCTCGTTCGGCGCTGACCGTGGTTCGAGCCACACTCCGTCAGGAGGAGCGCCGCCGATGGTGGCTCCTCCTGACGGTAGGCGTGGTCTGTCTCGCCTGTGCTGGCGTCCTGTTGCTGGCCCAAGCCGCCTCCGTGGCGGCCGGAAGGGACGTGGGCGCCGTACCGGTTGCGCGCGTTGCGCAGTCCCCACCGGCTGGGTCACCCGCCGGGTCAAGGCCTGCCCCAACCCTCGTGCTACCGCCGGTTCGCCTGAGACTGCCACGCCTGCACATCGACGCGGCGGTGCTACCTGTGTCGGTCGGCCCGGACGGGTTGTTGGGCGTTCCCGCCAATCCCCGCCAGCTGGGTTGGTGGAGCGGTAGCGCCGGACCGGGTCTGGCCACCGGCAGCGTGGTCATCGACGGCCATGTCGACAGTGCAACGCTTGGGCTGGGTGCGCTCTTTCGCCTTCGCGAGGCACGCCCGGGTGACGAAGTGGTGCTCGAGAACGCGAAGGGGGAGTCCACCGAGTACACAGTGCTGGCCCGTCGCAGCCACGCCAAGACCTCGCTGCCCGTGGCTGAGGTGTTTGCGACGGACGTCCCACCCCGGCTGGTGCTGCTCACCTGCGGTGGCGCCTTCGACCAGGGGACCCACCACTATGCGGACAACATCGTTGTGTACGCCGTGCCGCGATGAGCTCCCCATTGCGGCTGCTTGCACTGGGCGCCGGGCTCCTTCTCCTGACCGCATGCGGGGGTACGGTCACGCCAAGCACCGGTTCGACTTCACCCACCTCGACCTCCGGGGCGGCCGTCTCCATCGCGCCCTCTAGTTCGAAGAGCGCGGCTCTCGAACCGGTCGTGGTGCACATCCGCAACTTCGCCTACGTTCCTGCCGCACCGGTCGTCATCGTCGGTCAGCCGATCGAGATCATCAACGACGACGTAGCGGCGCACACCTGGAGTGCGGCCCCGAAGGCTGGCTGGGCCTACACCTCCGGGAACCTCGAAAAGGGACAGCGGGCGACCTTTCCGGGCTTCAGCGCCCCCGGCCGCTACAAGTTCCTCTGCTACTACCACGCCGAGATGCCGTCGATGAACGGCGTGGTGACGGTCAAAGCGGCTCTCTAAACCCCCCCGCGCGCTCTTGGCAGCGGAGGGGTCAGAGCGCTTGTCGTGGTTCGAGGTGCGTCTGGACAGGCCCTGGGCGTGCGCGGGACGCGGCTCTCAGTCGCCGCTCGTGTGACGATCAACCGGCTGGAGCTCGTGCGACTCAAGCGGTTCCAGGTGCGGAGCCGGGAGCACGACGACCGGACAGGTGGCATTCCGGATACAACCGGCGGCCACAGAACCAACCAGAATCTCGCGGACGATTCCATACCCGCGACTGCCCACCACGAGCAGACCGGCGTGCCTTGATGCATCCATGAGCCGCTCGACCGGTGGTCCTTCGACGACCTCGAAGGCCAGGGTGACGTCCTCGCGATACGCGGCGACCTTGTCTATCTGTTGTACCTGGGTCGTCTCAGCAGCCTCCCTTGCCGTGCGGGTGTTCGTCGTCTCGCCCATACCACCCACGTGTCCGGCATGACCAAAGGCGGTGACGACCTCCACGGTCCAGCCACGCAGACGTCCCTCCTGCATCGCCCACTCGAGTGCTCGATCGCTTGCCGGCGAGCCATCAACGCCCACCACGATGACGTCTTGCGTCTCGTTCATGACGACCTCCAAAGTCCTTAGAGCCATGGTCGTCTCATCAACGAGCGCAGGGGAGTGCCAAAGGTCCTGATTCGTCAGTGCGGCCCGCAGCGTCTAGAGAGGCAGCGTCGTGCATGGTCCTTTGGATCGTGGCTCGAGGTGCGTCTGGACAGCCGTATCGGGCAGGTCGTTGGCGATCGCGGCCTCGACGTCCTCGGTCACCTCATGACCCTGCTCTACTGTCCAGGCGCCTGGCACGAGGACCGTCATCGACACGAAGCGGTGCCTTCCGGACTCGCGGGTGCGCAGGTCCGTGAAGTCGACCTCCGAGGTCCGCTTCTGGTCGAGCACGGCTGAAACGCGAGCCAGGTCAGCGGGCGGCATGGCGGCGTCGAGCAGTGAGGTCACAGACGCGGACACCAGCCTGAACCCGGTCAAGAGGATGTTCACACCCACGATCGCGGCCACGATCGGGTCCAGTCGCTGCCAGCCGGTCAGCCCCACCAGGAGCACCCCGACAATGACGCCCGCTGATGTCCAGACATCGGTCAGCAGATGTTTGCCGTCGGCCGACAGCGTGACAGATCGGTGAGCTTTTCCGGCGCGGAGCAGCAGCAGGCCAACGGCCCAGTTGACGCCCGTGGCTACGGTCGAGATGGCCAACCCCAGGCCGACACTCTCCAGGGCCGCAGGGTGCAGAAATCGCTCCACCGAGCTGACCAGGATGACCCCAGCCGCGACAAAGATCATCAGCCCTTCGATGCCGGCCGAGAAATACTCGGCCTTGCCGTGGCCGAAGTTGTGATTATCGTCCGCCGGCAGGGCCGCCGCGTGCAGCGCGATCAGGGCGACAACCGCAGCGACGAGGTTCACCAGGGACTCGGCTGCATCCGACAGGAGGCCGACCGAGCCGGTCAGGAGGTAAGCCCCGGACTTGAGCCCGATCGTCACCACGGCAGCGGCGATCGACAGCCATGCGAACTTCGTCAGGCCCCTCGCTGAGCCTCCCGGCTCCGCTCCGACCTGCGGAAAGGCGATGCTTCTCATGAGGTCACAGTGTCAGAGCGCCACCCGAGCCGTTGACGTGGCTGTCGTGTTGCCGGTCAGGCCGGGAAGATCACCCCGGGGTTGAGCAGCTGGCCCGGGTCGAGGGCCCTCTTGATCGATCTCATCGCCGCGATCTCAGCGGCGGAGCGCGAGAGGCTGAGCCACTGCGTCTTGGCGCGGCCCACCCCGTGCTCGGCGCTGATGCTGCCGTGAAGCGATGCGACATACCTCAGCACTGCGTCGGTCACCGCGTGGTGGTCTCTGGCCCCCAGCACGTTGACGTGCAGGTTGCCCTCGTGAAGGTGGCCGAAGATCACGGTCTGGGCGTTGGGTGCGACCTCTGCCACGACGTCCGGGAGCTCCTTCAGGGCGCGCGCCAGCTGCGAATGCGGGATGGCAACGTCGAGCTTGACCGGCACGCCGAAGGCGTTGATCGACTCGGTGTGTGCCTCGCGGTAGCGCCAGAGACCCGCACGCCCACGCGCATCCTCACCCATCACGATGTCGGAAACGCCGGGCACCAGCTCGCTGACCTCCTCCAGGGCTTCCAGCATCGCCTCGCCAGGGTCGACCCGGTCCGCGCACTCCACCAACAGGTATGCCGGGTGGTCACCGGGGATGGGTGCGGGCAGGCCGGTATGGCGCATGACAAGTGCCAGTCCGCTGGCAAGGAACAGCTCGGCGGCCTCCAGCGAGGGCAGCCTGGACCTGAGCGCTGCAAGGATGGCGAGGGCCTCGCCGGCTGAGTCCAGGGCGAGGAGGGCGACGCTTCGATGGGTGAACAGCGGCCACAGGCGGACGCGGACTGCAGTGATGACAGCGAGCGTCCCCTCGGAGCCGGTAAGGAGCCCGACGAGGTCGAAGCCGGTGTTGTCCTTCGGCAACGTGTCGAGCCGTGACAGCACCGAGCCGTCAGCGAGCACCGCCTCCAGGCCCACGACCTGCTGACGGGTGCTGCCGTAGCGAAGCACCCGCTCGCCGCCCGCGTTGGTGGAGACCATCCCGCCGATGGTCGCCGAGTCCCGGGCCGCGAAGTCGACGCCGAAGTCCAGACCCATCGGGCGAACCGTCTGCTGAAGGGCGGCGAGCGTCACGCCCGCCCCCACGGTCACCTGGAAGGACTCCGCGTCGACAGGCCCGATCTGACGTAGGCGCGACGTGCTCAGGACCAGCTCACCACCCGAGGGGACGGCGCCCCCCACGAGACCGGTGTTGCCGCCCTGCGTCACCACGGCGACACCGTGACGGCCGCAGAGCCGCAGCACCGATGCGACCTGCTCCGTGTCTGCGGGTCGGACGACGCAACGAGCACGACCCGTGAAGCGCCGCGTCCAGTCGGTCTCGTACGACGCGGTCACCGAGGGGTCTACGAGGACATGGCTTTCACCAACGACCCGGCAGAGGTCTGCTTCGAGAGTCACGACAACACCCGAAGACGGACGGTCTCCGGCATACGCTTCAGTGCCTGCACGACATCTGGGGCGTAGTCGGTGCCGACGTCGGTGAGCAGGTAGCCCAGATGGTCTCGAGTGGCCAGGACCTGACCCTCGACGTTGACGTTGTGCTCGGCCAGGAGGACGTTCACTGCGGCCAGCACCCCGGGAGTGTTTGCGTGAAGATGCGCCAATCTGTGAGAGCCAGAACCTCCCTCGAGACGGGTCTGGGGCAGGTTGACGCTGAGCGAGGAGCTCCCCGTGTTGACGTAGTCGTACAGCTTGTCCGCGACGAACCCGCCGATGTCCTTCTGCGCCTCTTCGGTCGACCCGCCCACATGCGGGGTGAGGATGACATTTGGCAGGCCGCGCAGCCCGGACTCGAACGAGTCCCCTTGCGCCTTGGGCTCGTTCGGGAAAACGTCGATGGCGGCGCCAGCGACGTGGCCGCTCTCGATGTGGGCATGCAGCGTCCCGGGCTCGACCACGAACCCCCGCGAAAGGTTGAGGAATACCGACCCCGGCCGCATCGCCGCGAACTGCTCCGACCCGAAGAGGCCTGCGTTTCCGACCCGGCCATCCACGTGGATCGAGACGACGTCGGCAACTTCGAGCAGCTCGGGCAGGCTGCTCATGCTTCGGGCATTGCCCATTGGCAGACGGTCGGCGGTGTCGAAGAAGACGACTCGCATGCCCAGGGCCTCGGCCAGCACCGAGAGCTGGCTGCCGATGTTTCCGTAGCCGATGATCCCCAGGGTCCGGCCCCGCATCTCGTGGGCGCCCTTCGCTGACTTGTCCCATACTCCGGCGTGGAGCGCCTTGTTCTTCTCGGTCAACCCGCGGGTGAGGCAGATCATCTCGGCCAGTGCCAGCTCGACGACACTTCGGGTGTTGGAGAAGGGCGCGTTGAAGACCGCGATACCCCTTGCGGCCGCCGTGGCCAGGTCGACCTGGTTGGTGCCGATGCAGAATGCCCCGACCGCGATCAGGTCTGTGGCACTGGCCAGGACGGACTGGGGCACCCGGGTCCCCGACCGGATGCCCAAGAGCTGCACGCCCTGCAACGCTTCGCTCAGTGCATGCTCGTCAAGAGCGCCGGAGCGTGTGCTCACCTCGATGTCGGCACGCTCGAGGTATGCCGCGGCGTCAGCGTGGATGCTCTCCAGGAGGAGGGCCTTCATTCGGGTCATTTCGGCATCGCCATCCGCTCGTCGCGGTAGGGCGCTTTGAGGGGGGCCTGGATCCCCCACAGGGTGATGCCGTCCATCTCTGCCTCCGAATTCACCTCCGCGAAACCCTGACCACCATTGTCCGACCCGCCTGCTCACGAATTTGCGCGGGGGGCGCGAAATGTGTAAATTCTCACAAACCGGTTTTTCCTCCCAAATCGGACAGGCCACCCGGAGGACCACATGTCTACGGTCACGACTCCAGATCAGACGGGCCGGAAGATGACGCCCAGGTCAATGGTGGGCTGGGGGGCCGTCGCTCTCATTGGCGCGGTGTGTTGGGCGGTGCTGGCGCTGGCCCGCGGCGAGAACGTGTCCGCCCTGTGGATCCTGTTCGCTGCGCTCTCGTCCTATGCCATCGCCTACCGGTTCTATGCCCGCTTCATCGCCTACCGGGTGCTCGGTGTCGACAACACCCGTGCGACACCTGCAGAGCGCCTGCAGAACGGTGCAGATTTCGATGTGACCGACCGGCGGGTGCTGTTCGGCCACCACTTCGCCGCGATCGCCGGCGCTGGTCCGCTTGTGGGCCCGGTCCTGGCCGCCCAGATGGGGTACCTGCCCAGCACGATCTGGATCATCGTCGGCGTCATCTTCGCTGGAGCGGTCCAGGACATGGTGGTGCTCTTCTTCTCGATGCGTCGTGACGGGAAGAGCCTCGGCCAGATGATTCGCGAGGAGATCGGGACTGTCGGCGGTGTCGCCGCGCTGATCGCGGTCTTCTCGATCATGATCATCCTGCTCGCTGTCCTGGCCCTTGTGGTCGTCAACGCCCTCGCCGCGTCCCCCTGGGGCGTTTTCTCGATCGGGCTCACCATCCCGATCGCGCTCTTCATGGGCTTCTACCTGCGCTACCTGCGGCCCGGTCGCGTCATGGAGGTCACCGCGATCGGTGTCACTCTGCTGTTGCTGGCGATCATCGGGGGCAACTACGTCCAGCAGATGGGGCTGGCCGATGTGCTGACCCTGACCCCGAACAGCCTGGTCTTCGCCCTGGTCATCTACGGTTTTGTGGCCTCGATCCTGCCGGTATGGATGCTGCTCGCCCCGCGCGACTATCTGTCCACCTTCATGAAGATCGGAGTCATCGTGCTCCTGGCGATCGGGCTGGTCATCGCCAGACCCGTCCTCCAGAGCCAGGCGATCACGAACTTCGCGCTCGAGGGCAACGGCCCGGTGTTCTCCGGCAAGCTCTTCCCGTTCGTCTTCATCACGATCGCCTGCGGTGCCCTGTCGGGGTTCCACGCCCTGATCGCCTCGGGCACCACTCCCAAGATGATCGGCAAGGAGAGCCAGGTCCGGATGATCGGATATGGCGGCATGCTGATGGAGTCATTCGTCGCCATCAGCGCCTTGATCGCCGCCTCCGTCATCAACCAGGGGCTCTACTTCTCGATCAACAGCCCCGCGGGCGCCACGGGCGGCACGCCGGCTGCCGCCGCGAAGTTCGTCAGCTCCCTGGGCTTCACGATCACCCCGGCCGACCTCACCGCCGCAGCACATTCCATCCACGAGCTCACCCTGATCTCCCGTACCGGTGGCGCGCCCACCCTCGCCTTCGGGATCTCGCTGATCTTCACCACGGCGTTCGGCGGGGGCCTGGCCGCGTTCTGGTACCACTTCGCGATCATGTTCGAGGCCTTGTTCATCCTCACCGCCGTCGATGCTGGAACCCGAGTCGGCCGCTTCATGCTGCAGGACACAGTCGGCAACGTCTGGAAGCGGTACGGCGACATCTCCTGGAAGCCGGCCTCCTGGTCGGCCAGTGCCGTGGTCGTCGGGTTGTGGGGCTACATGCTGTATATCGGCGTGAACGACCCGCTCGGCGGTATCAACCAGCTGTTCCCGCTGTTCGGCATCTCCAACCAGCTACTCGCGGCAATCGCGCTGGCGTTGTGCGTGACTCTCGTGCTCAAGCACGGCAAGGCCAGGTACGTCTGGGTGCCCGGAGTCGCTCTCGTCTGGGACCTGATCATCACGATGACCGCGAGCTGGCAGAAGGTGTTCTCTAGCAACCCGAAGATCGGTTTCTTCGCGCAGCGATCGGCCTACCAGGCTGCGCTGGACAAGGGCGCCTTGCTCAAGCCCGCCAAGACCGTGGACCAGATGCAGCAGATCATCACGAACTCGACGGTGGACGGGGTCCTGATGGCACTCTTCGCGTTGCTGACCATCGTCGTGATCGGCAGCGCGATCCCCGTCTGGGTCAAGGCCTCAAAACTCGGCGGACTCCCGACCACCGAGATACCGCGCCAGCCGTCGCACGTCGTCGATGCTGCGGAGATCTTCGCCACCTCGCAGGAGATGGAGGCCATCCGCGAATACCAGGCCTCCGAGCGTGAGTTGGCCCATTCAGGTGGACCACGGTGAGGGCTGCTGCGCTCAAGTTCGGGCGCGGGATCCGCTGGTATCTCAAGGCGGCCACCGGTGAGGCCAAGTGGGACGAGTACCTCGAGCGCTGCCTCATCGAGAACGCCCAGCCGACGTCGCGGCGCGAATTCGAACGACACCGGTCTCAGCATCAGGAGAACCACCCACAGGCCCGCTGCTGCTGAACCCGGGGCTGCCGTTGAGTAGGCCAGCTCGCCCCGGATGGAAAACACCCAAGGAAGGCCAGTCAATCTGAGCCACATAGTTTAGGAGTTTGTATGAATTTTCGCTCACGACTCAAAGCAAGCTCACGACTCACATCAGCGGCCGGTGCGGTCCTGTTGGTGGTGTCGGCCGGTGCGGTCGGCACCTGGTTCGCAACGAGCGCCAGCGCGGACAGCAGCACGGTCATCATGGCGTCCGGGGATATTGCCGAGGGAGGTGCAACGTCCCAGGCTGACGCAATGTCCACGGGGAACCTTGTGCGGGCCGCTAACCCGAATTTCGTCATGACAATCGGGGATGAGGCATACCCACTCGGCTCCCCATCCGACTTCGCCAACAAGTACCAGCCCACCTGGGGGTCGTTCAAGGCGATCACTCGTCCCGCGCCAGGAAACCACGAGTACGACACTCCCGGCGGGACCGGGTACATCGGTTACTTCGGCGCGGCAAACGTCACCAACCCCGTTGATGGTGGTGTGTACTACGCATTCGATGTGGCGCCCGGCTGGCGCGCTTACTCGCTCAACTCAGAGATCTCAATGTCGGCATCCTCCGCGCAGTACGCGTGGCTGAACGCCGACCTGAATGCTCACCCCGGTGTCCACATTCTCGCTCAGTGGCACCAGGCTCGTTATCTCAACGGGTCCATTCACAGCGACAATACCTCGTCCGCTCCCATATGGGCTTTGCTCCAGACGCATCAGGCAGACATCGTCCTAGGTGGGCACGAGCACAGTTACCAGCGGTTCAGCAAGATGACGAGCGCGAATGTGGTCAGTGCCACAGGTATTCGTGAGTTCGTCGCGGGAGCCGGTGGGAACCAGACCTATCCCCTTGGCTCCGGTCACGTCGGTTTCCAGGTGGGCCAGGACAAGAACTACGGCGTCCTCAAGCTGACCCTCCACAACAACTCATACGACTGGGCATTCCTTGCTTCAGGTCGTGGGTTTAATGGCGGACCAACGGCTGCGGCCGGGGCAGTACTGGATTCCGGTACGGATGTCACGAATATCGGTGGCGTTGTTCCGCCGACGACGACGACCCCGCCGACGACGACTATCCCGCCGACGACTATCCCGCCGACGACGATCCCGCCGACGACGATCCCGCCGACGACGATCCCGCCGACGACGATCCCGCCGACGACGACAACCCCGCCTCCTGCTGGCTCGACAAAGCACTTCACCGCTAATGAATCCGGTGCATATGCTGCGCCTACGGCTCTGGGATTCAACGTCCACGACACCGGCATGAGCGCCAGCACGATCAACGCTCTGCCAGCGGGCACTCAGGCAATGGCGTGGGTTGGTATTGGTACGAGCAACTGCTCCGCGACACCCTCATCGGCATTCACGTCGTTCATCACGGCCAACGGGACGAACCCCAAGCTCTACGGGTTCTACCTCACCGACGAGCCACTGGATGCTACCTGTGTCGCAGCGGTAAAGGCGTATTCGGACTACATCCATACGAATGCCCCCGGCAAAAAGGCATTCATTGTCCTGACCGACTGGCCGGGAACGTACGCCGCGTACGCACCAAGCCAGTCCCACGTTGACCTCGTGGGCATCGACCCTTACCCCGTCCAGGGCGGCAAGTACAACACCGCTCTGATTTCCCAGCAGGTTCTCGCCGCCCAGGCGGCGGGTGTTCCCAAGTCTGCCATTGTCCCGGTCTTCCAGACCTTTGGTGGCGCTGGCTGGGATGCACCAACAGCGGACCAGCTGACGTCGATGCTTGCGAACTGGGAAGAGTTGGTCCCAGCTCCTCAGATGGACTACGCGTATTCCTGGGGAACGCAGGGTGGCGGCTTGACAGCGGCAATTAGCACTCGCCCGGACTGGCAGACAGTGTTGGCCACGCACAACGCTGCGGTGGTCACGCCTCCGACGACGACGCCTCCAACGACGACGACGCCTCCAACGACGACGACGCCTCCAACGACGACGTCTCCACCACCCGTTCGTGCCACCACGCTTGACTGCCCGCTGGTCATAAACCCTGTGGTCGGCCAGACAGTGGTCTGCACCTACCGGTAAGGCCCCCCGTCCAGCCAGTCTGAGCCACATACAGGCTCAGGTGCTTGTCAAATACCTACCTAGAAGGAGGTCACTCGCGGCCCAGTCCTCGTGATCTTCGGGGCAACCGTTGACCAGGCCAGCTGCCGCTGACCTGGTCAACGGTTTGTCAGGACCTTGTGCCGACTTGGGGCATGTGTTCTGCCGCTGCGGCGATGTTGCGCTGCATGCCACCGAAGACCACGCCGTGGAACGGTTTGATGAGCGCCCAGTAGACGTGCCCGGCCAGACCTCTCGGATGGAACAGCGCCCGTTGCCTGAATACCGTTCGGTCCTGGTCGTTGGTGTCGATGATGAGCTCGAGCCAGGCAAGTCCGGGCAGTCGCATCTCGGCACGCAGCCGAAGCAGGTGCCCGTCGTCGATTTCCTCGACCCGCCACCAGTCGAGGGCTTCCCCAACGGAGAGCTCGAAGGGGTCGCGGCGGCCGCGGCGCAGGCCAGGGCCACCGAAGAGGCGGTCAAACAGACCACGGGTCCACCAGCCGAGTCGCCATGAGTACCAGCCGTGCCCGCCGCCTATGCCTTGAATGACGGACCATAGCTGCTCCGCGGTGGCGTCAACCACCCGCTCGCGTTCATCGACATAGAGCGAACCTCCGGCCCAGTCGGGGTCGCTGGGCAACGGGTCACTTGGGGCGCCGGCCGTCGTCGCGGAGGACCAAGACGTCGCGACACCCCGGTCCTGGATGCGTTTGAGAGCCAGCTCGACCGCCCGGCGGAAGCCGGTCAGCCCCGTCTCAGGGTCCGGGACGTAGGCCGCTATGTCCTTCTCCTTGCAGACGACCTCGTTGATCAGGCTTTCCACCAGGGGTCGGGCAATGCTGTTGGGAACCGGTGTCACCAGCCCCACCCAGTGGCTGGACAAGGAGGGCGTCAGCAGAGGTAGCGCCGCGATTCGGCGGGGTTTCAGGCCGGCAATATCGGCGTACGCGGCCATCATCTGCCGATAGGTCAAGACCTCAGGGCCGCCGATGTCGAAGCCGCGGCTCACCACGGGTGGCATGTTGGCCGATCCCACGAGGTATCGCAGGACGTCCCGCACCGAGATCGGCTGGATCAGGGTGTCGACCCAACGGGGCGTGACCATGACGGGAAGGCGTTCGGTGAGGTAGCGAAGCATCTCGAACGAGGCGGATCCCGAACCGATGATGACGGCCGCGCGAAGGGCCGTCGTGGGGACACCGCTGGCCAGCAGGATCTCTCCGACTTCCTTGCGTGAGGCCAGGTGTGGGCTCAGCTTCTGGGCCCGGGGATAAAGACCTCCGAGGTAGACGATCCGGCCGACGTTGCAAGCACGGGCGGCCGAAGCGAAGTTCTTGGCGTGCGTGCGGTCGAGTGACTCGAAGCCCGCACCGGTTCCGAGCGAGTGGATGAGGTAGTAGGCGACATCCACACCCCGAAGAGCCTGCGCCAGGGTGTCGGGGGCGGCGGCGTCGCCTCCCACGATCTCCACCTGGTCGTACCAGTCACGGTCTGCCAGCTCGCGGGGTCGACGGGTCATGACCCGGACGCGGAAGCCGGCGGCGATCAGCTCGGGGACGAGCCGGCCGCCGATGTATCCGGTGGAGCCGGTCACCAGCACCAGCGGGCCAGCGGGCAGGACAGCGTCGGGCGTCACGAGTGCGGACCCTACAGTCGGGCAAGGGCCGCGGCCATGCCGGTCTCAGCCTTGTTGCCGAGCCGGGTGAAGGCCGGCTTCATCAGGGGTGCGATGAGCTTGGTGATGCCTTTGAACGTGAAGTCCGCCGTGTAGGTCACCTCTGTCTGGCCGCCGTTCTCCCGGAAGGTCATGGTGTCGTGGGCGATGACGGTCTTGTTCTCACCGCGAAGGGAGATATGCCTGTTCGGGACCAGATCCACCACCACGTAGGTCAGCTGTGTTTCCCGGCCGGCAAAGATCGAGGTGTTCAGGTACGCGGTTCCGAAGCCCCCGTCGCCGCTCGTCAGCACGGTCTGGACCGTGCTTGGGTCCCACTCGGTGGTCGTCGTGAAGTCCGAGAGGTAGGCGAAGACCTCGGCCAGGGGCTTCTCGGTGGTGACGATCCTGCGCACTCTCATGCCAGTCCTTTCGGGTTACGCCGGGCGATGGCGCCGTTCAGTGGGGTGGCGAAGGCGACCCATCCGGCATACGGCACCAGCAGGAGGATCTCCGCCAAGGCCCAACGCGGGCGACGAGCCTTCATGTTCTGGAGCCTTCCCGGGCGGAGGTGCGACCCCACAACGCGGACCACAGGGAGACCGGTATGAGGCGTGCGGCCTTCATCAGGAGGGCCATCCTCACCGGAAACACGATCTCGGTGCGGTCACGCTCGAGACCGTCGCAGATCGCCCGGCCGGCGGTGTCGGCGTCGACCATGAAGGGCATCGGAAAGTCGTTGTTGGCGGTCAGGTCGGTGCTGACGAAGCCGGGGCAGATGGTGATGACGCGCACCCCTCGACGGGCGACGTGGATACGCAAGGACTCGAGCAGGTTGATCTGCCCTGCCTTGGTCGCACCGTAGGCCTCCGACCCTGCCAGCCCCCGGTAGCCGGCGACGGAGGAGATTCCGGCGATGACACCTGAGCGCCGCGCAAGCATCTCGGGCAGCACCGCTGCGATCGCGTTGCTCATTCCGATGAGGTTGACCTGGACGTGTCGGTCGAAGGTCGCGGTGTCCCAGTCGTCGGCGTTCATCTGCTGCCAGTAGCCGGCGGACAGGACTGCGAGGTCGATCGGTCCGAGCTCGTCGCGGATGCGGGCTGCCGCGACCGTCAGGGACACGGCGTCGGTGACGTCGGCGGCGACCACGAGCATGCTGCCCGCGGACACCTCGTCGAGCTCGGGTCGGCGGCGGGCCGAGATGGCCACCTTGGCTCCTCGGGACCGGAGTTCGCGCGCAACAGCAGCACCGATCCCGCTGGATGCGCCGACGACCCATACGACCTTGCCGTTCAGATCCACGACGGGCTCCTGGTCATCTGAAGCTGGCTGACACCGAGGTAGCCCGAGCGGAAGCCGGCCTCGCAGTACGCGAGGTAGAACTCCCACATCCGGCGGAAGGTCTCGTCGAACCCGAGCTGGTTGATTCGGGGCCACTGCTCGTTGAACCGCTCGCGCCACAGATGCAGGGTGCGCGCGTAGTGCACCCCGAGCTCGCGCCGCTCGGTGACCCGCAGTGTGGTGTGGGCCGCCAGCGTCTCGTCGATGGACTGTAGCGACGGGATGATGCCGCCGGGGAAGATGTACTTCTGGATCCAGCTGAACGATCGTCTCGTCGCAAGAACCCGTTTGTGAGCCATGGTGATGGCCTGGATGCTGACCTTGCCACCAGGTGCCAGCAACCGGTCGAGGGTGGCGAAGTAGGTCGGCCAGTACTCCTCTCCCACTGCCTCCACCATCTCCACGCTGACGATGGCGTCAAACTGGCCCTGGATCTCGCGGTAGTCCTGAAGCAGAAGCTCCACCTGGTCCGAAAGCCCGGCGGCCGCAACCTGCTCGGTCGCGAAGGCCAGCTGTTCGGCTGAGATCGTGACTGTGGTGACATGTGCGCCGCGCTGGGCAGCACGTATGGCGAGTGCTCCCCACCCGGTGCCGATCTCCAGGAGGCGGGTGCCGGGCCTGACGCCGGCATAGTCCAGGACCCCGTCGATCTTGCGGAACTGGGCCTCTTGGAGCGTCGTTGCTGTGGAAGCGGATCCGCTCTCGTCGAACCAAGCGGCGGAGTAGCTCATCGTGGGGTCCAGGAATGCCTCGAACAGTGCGTTGCTGAGGTCGTAATGTGCGCTGATGTTGTCGCGGGACCCGTCCAGGGTGTTCTCGTGGCTGGTCGGGATCCGTTTGTCCACGATCGCCCTCAGTCGCTGCAGCGGCTCAGGGACAAGGTGGGAGAGCTTTGCCGCGAACGGGGTCAGCAGGTCGGCCAGGTCGGTGCCGGGGCCCGCCCGCCAGTCGCCCGCCATGTAGGACTCGCCGAAGCCGATCTTGGCGTCGCGGCCGAGCCTGGCGAAGAAGGCGCCCGGGCGGACGAGCTCGAACGTGGGGGATTCGCTTGAGCCACCGCCGATGCTGGCCCCGCCGGGGTACGTGGCTCGTACGGGGATCAGGCGTACGGCGCGTTCGAAGAGCAGTCTGGCGACGCTGGCGGCGATCGGAGCCCTTGGCGTGAGGGCTATTGAGGGCCACCTGACGGCAGCGGAGACGGTCATGTCAGACGCCTTCCTGTGGTTGATGGAGCGGACGACGCAGGATTGGCCTGCGACGCAGCCAGAGCCAGATGCCATGTATTCGGATCAGGGCTGAGACCTGTTGCGGCATAAGGGGATTACTGATCAGAGTACCGACCGTTGCCGTGCGGGTTGCGGCCCTGGGCCGACCCCGGAAGGTCGCGGTGAAGGCTGTTGTTCCCGCCCGGCGCAGGAGAACGGTGGTTGACACCCGCCGTGGTGAAAGCTCGAAGCGCATCTCGTAGCGACCGCTCACGTCGAAGAAGGGCGAGACGTGGAACGCCTTGTCGGTTGTCGCCACCCCCGACGGGTCGGGGTGCAGCAGGTACACGTGCCGCTCGCCATACGTGTTGTGGACCTCGGCGACGATGCAGACCAAAGTGTTGTTCGCATCGAAACACCAGAAGACAGACAGCGGGTCGAACACGTGGCCCAGCACACGGGCGTTGGCCAGCATGATGATCCTGCTCTGCTCCCCAAGCGTGATGCCGTTGAGTGACAGGTAGCTCTCGACGTTTGCCCTGATTGAATGAGCGGGGTTCCCGAGATGGTCGGCCGCGCTGAAGCTGGCGAACGGCCTGAGGTACCAGGGCTGCTCGGGGATCGCGTCCAGGTCGACCAGCCACTGGTAGACGCGGTGGCGGAACCCGTGTCGCACCGCTTCGCGGCGGTTGTGCGTGACGTGTCCGGTCACGAGGGCTGGCAGCGCTGGCAGTTTCAGGGGTGCCGGCAGCGTCGGCTCAGTGCCCGCGGTGGTGGTAGGGGGCGTGCTCACCAGCTGACTCCGAAGTGTCGTGCGGCGTCGACCCCGGAGCGGCATCCGTCCTCATGGAAACCCCAGCCGTGGTAGGCACCGGCATAGACGGTCCGGTCTGTGGCGAGGCTTCGCAGGTGCGACTGTGCAGCGACCGACTCCGGCGTGAAGATCGGGTGCTCGTAGTCCATGACGGCGAGCACGGCGTCGGGGTCGATGTGTTCCCGAGCGTTGAGTGTGACGAGGTGCTGCTGCATTGAGTGGTGTCCCTGGAGGCGGTTCATCCAGTACGTCACGACCGTTGCCTCATCCGGAGCGTCGCATGAGGACATCTGGTAGTTCCAGCTTGCCCGTGCTTGTGTGGCCACGGGCAGGAGTGAGGTGTCGGTGTGCAGGACGGTCTCGTTGCGCGAGTACCCGAACGCCTTGAGGGT
This sequence comes from Actinomycetales bacterium, assembly GCA_038236365.1. Taxonomy (GTDB): domain Bacteria; phylum Actinomycetota; class Actinomycetes; order Actinomycetales; family Dermatophilaceae; genus UBA4719. Next base: position 39,795 of record JBBRZV010000004.1, read on the forward strand.
CCGCACCTCGTCGTCACTGGGGTCGGTGAGCAGGGCCAGTGCCTGGTCCGCATGGGTCGCAATGACGACCCGGTCGAAACGCGCGACCGCTCCGGTGGCGTCACGGACCTCGACACCATCTGGTCGCCTCGTGACGTCGGTGACGGCAGCCGACCTGCGTATGTCCGGCAACATTGCGCCAAGACGCTCGACGTAGGTCCGTGAGCCGCCGGCGACGGTGAACCACTGCGGCGACCCGCTGACGCTGAGCATCCCGTGGTGGTCCAGGAACCTGAATAGGTACCTCGCCGGGTAGAGCAGCGCGACTTCCCGTCCCGAGGACCAGACGCAGGACACCACCGGCACCGCGTAATGAGCCACGAAGTGCGCCGAGAACCCCTCACGCTCCAGGAACTCGCCGTAGGTCGTGAGATCACTGTCGTCGGTTGACCGCAGGAACGCTGTAGCGCGGCGGTGGAAGCGCTTTACCGCAACCAGCATCCGCAGGTAGCTCGGGTCGAGGAGGCGCCGCGGTTGGGCGAGCACACCGCGCAGGCCGCGCCCGCCGGCATACTCCAGTCCGCAGCCTTCGCACCGGACGCTCATGCTCATCTCGGTTGGTCGCACCTCGACATCGAGCTCAGCGAAGAGCTTGCGAAGCCAGGGGTAGGTCCGGTCGTTATGGACGATGAACCCGCTGTCCACGGCGTGCCTCGTGCCGTCCGGGTCGGTGAGATCGTGGGTATGGGCATGCCCGCCGAGGCGGTTGTCCGCCTCGAACAACGTGACGTCATGGGTGTGCCGCAACAGGTAGGCCGCGGTCAGGCCGGACACCCCCGAGCCGACTACGGCCACTGATGGCCGGGTGGAAGCCAGGCCTTGCGCCTTTTTTGGTACGTTCATCGGCTCTCCCGGTCCTTCTCTGGTTCCTACCAGATCGCGCAGCTGTGTGTGCTGGTATTCGGTGCACCTCGCCTTGGCGGATTGGTGTCTAACCTTTGTCTAACCAGGAAGGTACGCGTGTCCGAGAGCGCTTGTCAAGTGTTGGTCTAATGTTGGTAGAGTGTCTGACATGAACGAGGAGACAGAGTCGGCCGTGCTGCGGATTGGTGAGCTGAGCCGTCGGGTCGGGGTCAGCGAGTACGTCCTGCGAGCCTGGGAGAGCCGGTACGGCCTGCTGAAGCCAGCCCGATCTGCAGGCGGCTACCGGCTGTACTCCGAGGATGACGAGGGTCGGGTGCGCCGGATGCAGACCCATCTGGCACACGGACTGGCAGCGGCCCAGGCGGCTCGCGCGGCTATCGCGGATGAGCAGCCCGGCCAGATGGGCGCCGGCGCCATCGCTGTACCTACGCGAGCAGACCTGGTCGACGCCGCCGAGGGCCTGGGCCGGGCTCTGGCGGATATGGACGAACCGGGCGCGCAGGCCGTACTGGACCGGCTGCTCACCGACTTCACCGTGGAGAGCGTGCTCCGGGACGTCCTGATGCCGTACCTGCATGACCTTGGCGAGCGGTGGGAGCAAGGAGCGGTCAGTGTCGCCCAGGAGCACTTCGCCAGCCATGTCTTCAGAGGGCGGTTGTCCGGTCTGGCGCGGGGATGGGGCAGTGGGCGAGGACCCCAGGCGCTCCTGGCCTGCCCGCCGGGTGAGCTTCACGAGCTCGCCCTGCTCGCCTTCGGGATCGTCCTCAACAGGAATGGCTGGCGAGTGCGCTATCTCGGGGCGGACACGCCGATGGCCGACCTGATCAAGGTCGCCTCCGAGACCGGGCCGACCCTCGTCGTGCTCTCCGCGACCACTTCCGAGAGGTTCGTGGCGGTCGAGCCGGAGCTCGCGAGTCTGGCTGGCATGGCGGCCCTTGCCCTGGCTGGTGAGGGCGCGACCAAGGACCTTGCCGATGCCACTGGCGCCAGGCTGATCACAGGCGACGTGGTCACCTCGGCGCAACAGCTCGCCGCCTCGTTCTCGCCGGGTCAGTGATCGGATCGATGACCGGATCGATGACATGACGGCCGTGAGTTGACCAGCGTCATGTGGTTCAGGCGCGATCTGCGACTGGCCGACAACCCCGCTCTGCTCGCCGCGATCTCGGACTCTGCAGACGGCCGGGTCGTTCCGCTCTTCGTTCTCGACCCTGCCCTGAGCAGCCCCGCAGGTCCTGCCCGAAGCGCGTACCTGGCAGCGAGCCTGGCCGATCTGGGGACCCGTGTCGGAGGACTACAGCTGCGCCGCGGCGATCCGGTGTACGAGGTCGTGGACGTTGCCCGCGCCGCCCACGCGAGGACGGTGCACGTCGCCGAGGACTTCGGCCCACACGGACGGCAGCGCGACCTGGACGTCGAGGCGCAGCTCGCGCGTCATGGCATCTCGCTGGTGCGCACCGGGTCACCGTATGCCGTGCCGCCTGGCCGTGTCCTCAACAAGACCGGCGGCCACTACCAGGTGTTCACGCCCTACTCCAAGGCTTGGCGCGATCACGGCTGGCCCACACCAGCGATGCCTCCCGGATCCGTCTCCTGGGTACGACCGCTGGAGGGCCATTCCCCTGGCGAGGTGCTGATCCCGGCAAGCCTTCGCGTTCCGCCCGCTGGCGAGTCGGCCGCCCAACGACGCTGGCATGAGTTCCTCGAGAGCGGCCTCGCCGACTACGCCACAAACCGCGACCGTGCGGATCTGGATGGCACCTCGCGGATGTCGGTGCACCTGAAGTGGGGCGAGATCCATCCACGGACGATGCTGGCCGACCTCGCGCGCCATCCCGGCTCAGGCGCCACGACATACGGCACCGAGCTGGCCTGGCGGGAGTTCTACGCAGACGTCCTCTGGCGCAGCCCCGGGTCTGCCCGCGACTACCTCCAGCCCGAGTTTGCACGGATGGAGTACGACGAACCGGGCAGCCGCTTCGCCGCTTGGTGCGATGGACTGACCGGCTATCCGATCGTCGACGCGGGGATGCGCCAGCTCAGGTCCGAGGGCTGGATGCACAACCGGGTCCGGATGATCGTGGCCAGCTTCCTGGTCAAAGACCTCCACATCGAGTGGCGCTACGGTGCCCGGCACTTCATGAGGTGGCTCGTCGATGGTGACCTCGCCTCCAACCAGCACGGATGGCAGTGGGTGGCCGGCTGCGGCACCGACGCCTCGCCATACTTCCGGATCTTCAACCCCACCGCTCAGGGTAAGAGGTTCGACCCTGAGGGCAGCTACGTCCGCAGGTATGTTCCTGAGCTGCGTCATGTGGACGGGCGATCGATCCACGAACCCTGGACTCTGGACGGCGGACCACCCGGCGGCTATCCGTCCCCGATCGTGGACCACGGCCTCGAACGCCGGGAGTCGCTGCGCCGTCTCGAGATGCTTCGGGACAGGGCCCTTGACATGTGACTAAACAGTCACCTATCGTCAGGGAATGAGCACGTACGCCGAGCCCGGGCCGCAGCACCGAGCGCGCGCAGGAATAGACGAGGAGAGCCCCATGGAGAAGGTATTCGAGATCTACATCCGTACCACCCCCGAGCGCCTCTGGGAGGCGATCACCGACCCTGAGACCCGGAGCAAGTACCAGTTCGGAGCCCGGGTCACCTCGGACTGGACTCCGGGCTCGCGGTTCGAGATGGGAGCCCCGGGCGCCAACGGGCTCCTTGGCGAAGGGGTGAACCTCGAGGTGGAACCGCCCAAGCGTCTGGTCCAGAGCATGGTCGCGCTCTGGAGTGACCAGGTGAAGAGTGAGGGAAGCTCCCGGATCACCTGGGAGATCGAACCGGTCGGCGACTCCTGTCGCCTGACGGTGACCCACGACGAGCTTCGTGAGGGCGCGAACGACGAGCTTTACGGCGGTTGGATGATGATCCTTTCCGGTCTCAAGACATGGTTGGAAACGGGTGAGCTGCTCACCACGCCGGGTTCCCTGCTCTACGGCTGACTCATGGCGGGCAGGGCCGCACAAGGAAATCCGCGTAGCGACGGACATCAGGACCTAGGTCCCCAACATCGACGTCGGATCATCCGCTAACCTACGGTTAAGTAAGTTACGTTTCCGTAGGTTCTTCGGAGGTTTGAGCATGCCCGTGCCGACGAGTGGTGGCCCCACCCGCCCATCAGCGACAACCGACCGCCCACTTCCGGTGGTTATCCAGGGAGGGATGGGTGTGGCCGTCTCCTCGTGGCAGATGGCTCAGGCGGTGTCCCGAACCGGCCAGCTCGGCGTGGTCTCGGGGACGGCGCTGGACGTCGTGATCGCCCGGCGCCTGCAAGACGGAGACGTGGGTGGCGACGTGCGGCGTGCACTCTCGCACTTCCCGGTGCCCGCGATGGCGGAGCGGGTCTTGCACCGATACTTCAGCGAGGGCGGCAGGGGGCCACACGAGTCGTACAAACCCATACCCAAGCTGAACCTGCGCCCCAGCACGGCCTGCCTGGAGCTGTCGGCGGTGGCCTACTTCGCCGAGGTGTGGCTCGCAAAGGAGGGTCATGACGGCGTCGTGGGAATCAACTTCCTGGAGAAGGTCCAGACGGCCACGCCAAGTGCGGCATACGGCGCGATGCTCGCTGGTGTGGACTACGTCCTGATGGGAGCCGGTATCCCTGCGGAGATCCCCCAGCTCCTGAACAAGCTGGCCCTGCACCAGCCGTGCTCGCTGAGCCTGGACGTGACCGGGGCAACCCAGGACTACAGCGTCGGGCTGGACCCCGAAGCGCTCACCGGAGGCGGGCTGGCGCCACTGCCGCGGCCCATGTTCCTGGCGATCGTCTCTGCGCACGTACTGGCCGCCTATCTGGCCCGCGAGGACTCGACCCGGCCGGATGGGTTCATCGTCGAGGGTCCGCGGGCCGGGGGGCACAACGCTCCGGCACGCGGGCGCCCGGTTCTGGATGACGACGGCCAGCCGGTCTTCGGCCCCCGTGATGAGGCCGACCTGGCCAAGGTCGGCGCGGTCGGGCTTCCGTTCTGGCTGGCGGGCGGCTACACCACGGCAGCAGCTGTGAGGCGAGCGCGGGCGGCAGGCGCCGTGGGGGTGCAGGTTGGCTCGCTGTTCGCCATGTGTGCCGAGTCAGGGATATCGCCCTCGCTGCGCCACGAGATGCTCACCGAGCTTGGGTCCGGGACCCTCAGGGTTCGCACCGACCCGCTGGCCTCACCCACGGGGTTTCCTTTCAAGGTCGCGTCTCTGCCTGGAACCATGTCCGAGGCGGACACGTACAACGAACGGCCGCGACTGTGCGACCTCAGCTACCTTCGGATCCCGTTCGAACGCCAGCCCGGCACTCTGGGCTATCGCTGCCCCGCCGAGCCTGCTGACGCCTATGTGCGCAAGGGTGGAGCGATCGAGGACACCGTCGGACGCAAGTGCCTGTGCAACGGGCTGACGGCCACCGTCGGCTATGGGCAGACCCGACGTGACGGCTACCAGGAGCCACCCATCGTCACACTGGGAGCGGATCTTGACGGGGTAGCCAAGATGCTCTCGGACCACCCCACCGGCTGGACCGCGCAACAGGCCGTCGAACGCCTCCTGAACTAGGCTCCTGAACGAGCCAGACTGGTTAGATTGTGGTCATGGCGACCACGGGTAGTCCGTCACCATCGGTTGAGCTCGAGATCGGTGACCGCACCGTGCGGCTCTCCAACCCTGACCGCATCTACTTCTCGGCCAGGGGGGAGACCAAGCTCGACCTGGCCCGCTACTACCTCAGCGTCGGAGAGGGCATCGTCCGAGCGCTGCGTGAGCGGCCCTGCATGTTGCACCGTTTCCCGGAGGGCGTGGGCGGCGAGAAGGTGCATCAGAAGCGGATACCGCACGGCGCGCCGCCATGGCTCGAGACCGTCCGGGTCAGCTTCCCTCGGTACAACCGCCACGCCGACGAGCTATGCGTGACCGAGCTGGCCAGCGTCATCTGGGCGGTGCAGATGTCCACAGTCGAGTTCCACCCCTGGAACTCGAGGCGAGCCGATACCGAGCGACCCGATGAGTGGCGCATCGACCTGGACCCCATGCCGGAGTGCAGTTTCGGGACGGTTCGTCGTGTTGCCGAGGTGGCCCACGAGGTGCTGCATGAGCTGGGCGCCGTGGGGTGGCCCAAGACCTCGGGCGGGTCAGGACTGCACATCTACGTGAGGATCGAGTCGCGGTGGGGCTTCGCAGATGTACGTCGGGCAGCCCTCGCCTTCGCGCGGGAGGTGGAACGGCGGGCGCCCAAGGACGCGACCACGACGTGGTGGCGAAAGGACCGTGATCCACGAGCCGTCTTCCTCGACTACAACCAGAACACCCGTGACCACACCATCGCCAGCGCCTACTCGGTGCGCGGTGTGCCAGAAGCGACCGTGTCGACCCCGATCACCTGGGACGAGGTCAAGGAGGTGGTGCCGCAGGACTTCACCATCGCGACCGTCCCACGTCGGTTTGCTGCGCTCGGCGACCTGCATGACGGCATCGACGAGGCCGTGTTCTCGCTGGACACCCTGTTGAGCTGGGCAGAGCGGGAGGAGTCCGACGAACCGGGTCAGGGGAGCGAACCGATCTGAGTCTGGGGATGGTGCCCATGGATTTTGTGGCGCAGACTATGAAGATTCACAGCCCCGACCCCTTCGGGAGGACCCTATGACTTTTCATGCCACCACGCCGGAGCTGGTGCCGGTCCTATCTCGAGGCAAGCACCGCAACGCGCGCCGCGGTGCCTGTTTCATGGAGATGGCCTCGTTCCTCGCCGGCGAACGCTGGAGCGATCATCCGTCGTGCACACACCCGCTGCTTGCCGGCTTGGCCCGCCTCGTCAACGACACGGTCTCCGATCCGATGCGCCCGAAGCTGATACCGCTGATCCCGTCGGTCATCGGCCTGACCAGTGACGACCTTCATGTCGACGCGGAGATCGCCCTGCGTTCGGCCCTGGTCGCCCTGCCCATTGCTTCCGCGCCGCGGCAGCATGTGCTGGCCACGGCTGTCCTCGCGTGCGAGCGCGTCTTCGCCGAGCTCGACGGCCGCGCCCCGGACTCCTTGAGCCCTCGCAGTCGCAAGATCCTTGACGAGGTGCCCGATGCGGCGTCGTGGGCGCGGTCCTTCTCGGGAGGGGTACCGGTATCGCCGCGAACGTTCCGCGTCCGGACCGCGCCGCACATCCTCAACGTTGCCATCGAGGGTATCTCCCTGTCGTGCACACCCGACGTTGAGCAACGGCTGGTCGCCCTGCTTGCCGACACCATCACCGCGTGCCGGTCGATGATCCTCGCCGAGGCAGCCGTGGTTCAGTCTGTGGCGCACTCGCCTGTGTAGCCAGCTTGGCGGCTTGAGGGCCCTATGCCCTGTTGGTCCACCCAGATGTTGTAGACCGACCACCCCGCGCCGGACGGCGGCGTACTGTCGAAGATGTCGGCAGTGACCGTCGGCGACGTCGGTCCGTGACCAACAGAGACAGAGTTACCTATGCCTCCTTCCAGCGCGGCGAACGCGTCAGTCGGGTCTGACCCACTCCTGGTGCTGTTCCAGGAGGTCACCAGCGCACGAGCGGCGATGGTGGTGGCTCGTCGCGCGCCACTCGGCACTCCGGGCCTGGTTGAAGTCACGAGGACCCGCCTCTTGCGTGCGCTCGAGGCGTACGCCGCTGAGCTGGACGCTCGGAACCTGCCGGTGCCGTACGGCATCCGCGACGACCTCCGCATCCAGCGCCGGACCCTGGGCAAGCCGTTTGAGCGCGACCACCGCTAGACCCGGGCGACCGCAGCTACGGCCCTGGTACTTCGTCCTCTGCTTCGGCCTGGTCAGCCTGTTCGCCGACATGGTCTACGAGGGCGCCCGCAGCATCATCGGGCCCTACCTGGCCACGCTGGGCGCGTCGGCAGCGGTGGTCGGGACTGTGGCTGGGGTTGGGGAGTTCATCGGCTATGGCCTCCGGGTGGTGTCCGGGTATCTCGTGCAGAAAAGCAAGCACTACTGGACCTGGACGATTACCGGTTATGCGCTGACGGTGCTCAGCGTCCCCCTGATCGGTTCTACCAGTGTGATGGCCCCGGCACTGCTGCTTTACGGTACCGAGCGACTGGGCAAAGCGGTGCGCTCGCCGGCCAAGGACACGCTCCTGTCCCACGCCTCCACCCAGACCGGGAGGGGAACCGCATTCGGCGTCCACCAGGCGATGGACCAGCTCGGCGCCATGGCCGGGCCGCTCCTGCTGGCGGCAGTCCTTGCCCAGCACGCTGACAACTACCGGCTGGCCTTCGGCGTCCTGGTCGTCCCGGGTGTCATCGTCCTCGCGCTGCTGTTCTGGCTGCGTCATCGGGTGCCGGACCCGGCGGCATACGAGGTGGAGGGAGCGATGCCGTCGCCCCGAGTGGCTGTCAAAGGAGGTGGCACGAGGGTCACGCGGAATACTCTGCCGCCTCTGCTCTGGCAGTACATCGGCGCAGTTGCTCTGCTGTCATTAGGGATTGCCTCATTCCCCCTGCTGGCCTACCACGCGACGAAGCAGCATCTGCTGACTGATGCGCAGGTGCCTTTGGTCTTTGCACTGGCGATGCTGGTCGACGGGGTGAGTGGTCTCTTGATGGGCCGGATCTATGACCGGCGCGGCCCCAAGGTCCTGCTTCTGGTGCCGGTCGCAGCCTGCGGGGCCGCCATCGCCTTCAGTCACACTGCCGCTCTGGTCTGGATCGGGGTCGCGGTCTGGGGAGTCGTCAACGGCGTCCTGGACTCGACGGTCAAGGCGGTCGTCACCGAGCTCGTCCCACCAGATACGCGTTCCATTGCTTTCGGCTGGCTGGCCTTCGTCCGTGGTCTGGGCCTGCTCGCTGCGGGCGTTGCCCTGGGGATCGCGTACGACCACAGCATCACCCTGGTGGTCTGGCTGATCCTGGGAGCCAACGCCGTAGCACTGGCTGTGCTGGCCCGGGTGCTATCGCGTTTGTGAGGCGGCGGCAGGGATCAGCAACCTGGCGCAAGCAGCCATGCCGCTGGGTACGCTTGGCCTCGTGGCTCAGGGCACTGCTGAGGGCGCCGACTTCGATGAGAGCGCCTCTGACGTCGAGACCGGCCGTCGACACCGGGTGGTGGTCATCGGCTCCGGGTTCGGTGGTCTGTTCGCCACGCAGGCCCTCAAACGTGCGCAGGTCGATGTCACCTTGATCGACAGGACCACCCATCACCTGTTCCAGCCGTTGTTGTACCAGGTAGCCACGGGCATCCTGTCCGAGGGCGAGATCGCGCCCTCGACCCGAGAGATCCTCAGAGGTCAGCGCAACGTACGGGTTCAGCTGGGTGAGGTCAGTGGGATCGACCTTGGAGGGCGCACGGTCACCTCCACAGTGCTGGGCGAAACGTCTGTCACCCCTTACGACTCGCTCGTCGTCGCCGCCGGGTCCAGCCAGTCGTACTTCGGCCACGACCAGTTCGCGCGGTTCGCGCCCGGGATGAAGAGCATCGACGACGCGCTCGAGCTGCGCGGGCGCATCTTCATGGCCTTCGAGATGGCTGAGCTGGTCGAGGATGAGGAAGAGCGCAACCGGCTGATGACCTTCGTGGTCGTGGGTGCCGGGCCGACGGGAGTGGAGATGGCGGGGCAGATCTCCGAGCTCTCGCGGCGCACCCTGAGGCAGGACTTCCGTCGCATCGACCCACGGCGGGCCCGCGTGATCCTGCTGGACGCGGCGCCATCGGTGCTGGGTTCGTTCGGGGACCGGCTCGGCGCCAAGGCGCAGGCCAGGCTGGACGAGATCGGTGTGGAGGTGCAGCTCGGCGCCAAGGTCGTCGGGATGGATGGCAACGGCATCGAGGTCGAGGATGAGCAAGGGCGTCGCCGGCGGATCGAGTCTGTGTGCAAGGTGTGGGCCGCCGGCGTCTCGGCGAGCGGTCTCGGGGCCCTACTGGCAGAGCAGTGCGAAGCCGGGCTGGATCGAGCGGGACGGGTCAAGGTCCAGCCGGACCTCACCCTGGCGGGGCATCCAGAGGTCTTCGTGGTGGGCTACATGATCGCCCTGGCGGGGATGCCCGGGGTGGCCCAGGTCGCGATCCAGGGGGGCCGTCATGCTGCTCGTCAGATCATGGCGCGACTGGCCGGGAAACCCTATGGCGAGCCTTTCGAGTATCACGACAAGGGCAGCCTGGCGACCATCTCGCGATTCAGTGCGGTGGCCAGCGTCGGCCGGATCAGGGTGAGCGGGTTCGTCGCCTGGCTGATGTGGCTGGGCGTCCACCTCTTCTACCTCATCGGGTTCAAGCACCGGGTGACCACGTTGTTGCACTGGGCCGTGAGCTTCATCGGACGCGGACGATCGGAGAGGACCATCACCCAGCAGCAGATCTTCGCCCGTGAGGCAATCGAGCAGCTCGGGAAGGGCTTCTCCCCGAGGCTGTCCCCGGGGGAAGCGGAAGATCCACTGACCTGAGACCTCCAGTCGCCTAATGTGAGTCCATGGCGCACGCACCTGAGTCAGCGGGGGACGTCTCCGCAGGGCTGCGGGCGACCGGCTACCTCCCTGACGACGGACTGTCCACGATCACCTATCTCGCGCTCGCCATGCAGCGGCCGCTGCTGCTCGAGGGTGAACCCGGCACGGGCAAGACCGCCCTCGCCGAGGCGCTGGCCGAGGTGTTGGACGCCCCCCTGATCCGGCTTCAGTGCTACGAGGGGATCGACGCCAGCCAGGCGCTGTACGACTGGGACTTCCCGCGTCAGATCCTGCACCTTCGGGCGGTCGAGGCGACCAGCCAGACGAGCAACCGCGTGGATATGGAGGCACTCGAGGCGTCGCTGTTCGCCGACCGTTTTCTGCTGGACCGACCCATACTGCGGGCACTGCGCGAGCAGAACGCCGTACTGCTCATCGACGAGATCGACCGTGCCGACGACGAGTTCGAGGCCTTCCTGCTCGAGGTGCTCTCGACGAACCAGGTGACTATCCCGGAGTACGGCGTTGTGCGCGCAGAGAAGCCGCCCGTGGTCGTCCTGACGTCGAACCGCACCCGCGAGCTGCACGACGCGCTGAAGCGACGATGCCTCTATCACTGGATCGACCACCCTGGCCTGGCACGCGAGGTCGAGATCGTGCGTCGCCGGTTGCCCGAGGTGTCCGAGCAGCTGGCTGAGCAGGTGGCCCGGGCGGTGCAGCGGATGCGTGCATCCGGTGACCTGCTCAAGCCCCCCGGCGTGGCCGAGACCCTGGACTGGGCGCAGGCACTGCACCAGCTCGGACGCGACCACCTCGACCTCGAGAGCGCCAGTGCCACGCTGGGCGCCGTGCTGAAATATCGCGAGGACGCCGAACGGGTGCGGGATGCCCTGGACCTGATTCTGGCTGGCTGAGCTCTGTGGCGAGTGTGGGGCTGGGTGCCGAAGGCCTCACCCCTGTCGAGCTGCTCGTGGCGTTCACCCGCACGGTCCGTCACAGCGGTGTCGCGGTCACCGCCGACCGAACCCATGCCTTCCTGCGCGCCACGTCGCTCGCGGGTGCGGACGACCGCCGGGGGGTGTACTGGGCAGGCCGGTCAACGCTCTGCTCGTCACCGGAGGATCTGGAACGCTATGACGCGGCCTTCGACGCCTGGTTCTCTGGCGAGGGCTCGCCTCGTCCGGGTGGCGAACCCGTGACCCGAACGGTCCAGCGGGCTTCGTTGGTGCCGGAGGCGTCCGCGGGTGCCGAGGGTGAGGACCAGGTGGTGCGCGCTCTCGCAAGTGCGGACGAGGTGCTGCGTCATCGCGATATCGCCCAGCTGTCAGCGACCGAACGTCTCTCCCTGGCAACGCTGTTCGCAGGACTCCGGGTCGATCCGCCACGCCGCCGAAGCCCACGGCGAGGCCCTTCCCATCGTGGTCAGATCGACCCTCGGCGCACACTGCGCGAACAGCTGAAGCGGGCAGGCGAGCCTGGACCGCTGAGTCACCGCCGACCCCGGACCAGGCCCCGCCGGATCGTGCTCCTGGTGGACGTGTCCGGGTCCATGGAGCCCTACGCAGACTCGTTGCTGCGGCTGGGCCATCGGATGTCTCACGCGGTGCCGGGGCGCGTCGAGGTCTTCACCATCGGCACGCGTCTGACCAGAGTGACGACGGCGCTCTCCTTTCGCGATCCCGAGGATGCGCTCAAGGCGGCCGGCCAGAGTGTCCCGGACTGGTCCGGCGGCACCCGGCTGGGAGAGTCGATCCGCGCGTTCACGACCCGATGGGGCCAGCGCGGTATGGCGCGTGGTTCGGTGGTCATCATCGCCTCCGACGGGTGGGAACGCGGCGATCCGCGGCTGCTCGGCGAGCAGGTCGCCCGTCTGCAACGGCTGGCCCACGCCGTCGTGTGGATGAACCCCCACCGCGGCAAGGCGGGATACCAGCCGGTCCAGGGTGGTATCGCCGCGGTCCTGCCGCACGTTGACCAGTTGGTGGCCGGGCACTCGCTCGCCTCGTTCGCGGAGCTCTTGAAGGTGGTGGCGCATGCGTGAGGTTCTGCCCGAGCTGATGGCCTGGTGGCGCGACGGGAAGACGATCGGCGTGGGGACCGTCGTCGGGACTTGGCGTTCGGCCCCACGCCCTGCGGGTGCGTCCATGTTGGTCGGACCGGACAAGAGTGCCGTCGGTTCGGTCTCCGGAGGCTGCGTCGAGGGCGCGGTCTATGAGCTGGCCGAGCAGGTCATCGCCGACGGGCAACCTGTGCTCCAGCGCTACGGCGTCAGCGATGAGGATGCCTTCGCCGTTGGCCTGACCTGCGGCGGCATCCTGGACGTCTTCGTGGAGAAGGTGTCTCAGGAGACCTTTCCGGAGCTGGGCTCGGTGGCCGCGGACATCGAAGCCGGACGACCCGTAGCGGTGGTGACCGTGGTCGAGCACCAGGACCCGGGTTGGCTGGGGAGGCGACTTGTGGTGCGCCCCGAAGGGGTCGGCATCCCGCTGGAGGGAGACCTGGAGTCCGGCCGGGCCCAGGCTGCCATCGCCGATGACGCACGCGGGCTGCTGGCCAGCGGCCGCAGCGAGCTGCTCACCTACGGTCCGGACGGACAGCGAAGGGGCGAGGGCATGCGCGTCTTCTGCGCCGCCTATGCACCCAAACCACGGATGCTCGTCTTCGGCGCGATCGACTTCGCCGCGGCGGTGGCCCGGCTGGGGTCGTTCCTCGGCTATCACGTGACGGTCTGCGACGCCCGACCGGTCTTTGCGACGGCCTCGCGGTTCCCGGACGCGCACGACGTGGTCGTGGCGTGGCCACACCGCTTTCTGAGCGAACAAGCGGCGGCCGGCGGCATCGACGCGCGCACCGTCATCTGCGTGCTCACCCACGACCCCAAGTTCGACGTACCTCTGCTGGAGGTCGCGCTCCGGCTGCCTGCCGTGGCCTACGTCGGGGCGATGGGATCGCGCCGTACCCATGCCCACCTGACGGAGCGACTGCGCGCGGCAGGGCTGAGCGAGCAGGAGCTCGCCCTTCTGTCCAGCCCGATCGGCCTGGACCTCGGCGCCCGGACTCCCGAGGAGACGGCCGTCTCGATCGCCGCCGAGATCATCGCCTTGCGATGGGGCGGCGGTGGGGGACGCCTGGCCCGGATGGATGGACGTATCCACCACGGGCAGCCCGCAGTCGAACGGCAGGAGACCCCGGCTGAGCTGGCCTGAGGGGCCGTTCTCCGGTCGCGTCGAATCTGAGCATGTGAGATGAGCGGCTTCGTCATGAATTGACCGTTGGGGGCTGCGAAGTGAAGCCCCGCAAGCCTTGTGTCCTACGTCACAGCGCGGTTGGCTTGGTTCACGTTCCCCTGCACGAAGTCGCCGCGTCCGGTGGGAACCCGAGCCGCCGGCGACTGTGAGGGGTAGGCAGGAATGACCCGAATAAGCGTCACTGTGGACGGTGTTGAGTATTCCGACGAGGTCGAGAATCGCACCCTGCTCGTGCAGTACCTCCGCGAGCAGGTGGGCAAGACCGGGACCGTCATCGGCTGCGACACGACCAACTGTGGCGCGTGCACCGTTCACCTTGACGGCCGAAGCGTCAAGTCCTGCACCATGTTGGCGGTTCAGGCCGACGGTCATGAGGTCACCACCATCGAAGGGCTGGCCCAGAATGGCGTTCTGCATCCGATGCAGGCGGCCTTCCACGAAAGTCACGCACTGCAGTGCGGGTTCTGCACACCCGGGATGATCATGTCCTCGATCGATCTTCTCAACGACAACGCCAACCCCTCGGAGAGCGAGATCCGCGAGGGACTCGAGGGAAACCTGTGCCGATGCACGGGCTACCAGAACATCGTCAGGGCGGTGCAACAGGTCGCAGGTGCCTCGGCTCCGGCGGGCTCGTCGGCTTCGATCGGAACCCCGGCATGACCGCGGTCGACGAGCGGGCCGAAGAAGCCATCGCGCCCGAGATCGGCAAGGCGCGGCTCCGCAAGGAGGACCAGCGCCTCATCACCGGCCGCAGCAGGTTCACGGACAACCTGTCGGTGTCCGGCATGCTCCACCTGGGGATGGTCCGCAGCCCGGTCGCGCACGCCCGGATCACCGCGGTCAACACCGATTCGGCCAAGGCGTCCCCGGGCGTGGTCGCGGTGCTGACCGGCGCCGATCTGGCTGACAAGCAGGGCAGCCTTCCCTGCGCCTGGCCCATCACCGATGACCAGAAGGCGCCGAACCACCCTGCCGTTGCTGTAGATCACGTCGCGTTCGCAGGTGAGGTGGTCGCTGTTGTAGTGGCTCGCAGCGCTCGCGAGGCCAGGGACGCGATGGAGCTGGTGGACGTGGACTACGAGGATCTCCCCGTGGTCCTGGACCTGGAGACGGCCGCCGCAGGCGCGCCATTCGCGCATCCAGAGCTGGGCACCAACGTCTCGGCGACCTGGGTCTATGACTCGGCCCAGGCAGGGACCGGCACTGACGTTGACGAGGAGATCGCCAAAGCCAGCGAGGGCGGCATCGTCCTGCGACGAACCATTCGCCAGCAGCGGTTGATCCCCGCCTTCATGGAGCCGCGATCCATCCTGGTCGACCCCACCGGCGAGCAGCTGACGGTGTGGACGTCGACCCAGGTGCCGCACTTCGTCCGCATCTTCCTCGCGCTCACGCTGGGCATCCCGGAGAGCAAGATCCGGGTGATCGCCCCAGACGTCGGAGGTGGGTTCGGCGGCAAGCTGCAGTTCACCCCCGAAGAGGTCCTGACCGTTCTCGCCGCTCAACACACGGGCAAGCCGTGCAAGTACACCGAGACGCGGTCCGAGTCACTGGTCGCGGCCCACCACGGCCGTGACCACCTGCAGCGGCTGACCCTGGCTGCGACCAAGGACGGCACCGTCACCGGGCTGAAGGTCGATCTGCTCGCCAACATGGGGGCCTATCTGGGTCTCGTTACCTCGGGCATCCCGGTGCTGGGCGCGTTCATGTACAACTCGATCTACAAGTTCGCCGGCTACCGCTTCACCACCACCAACGTCTTCACCAACACGACGTGGACCGATGCCTACCGCGGCGCTGGTCGCCCCGAGGCGACGTTCGCCATCGAGCGGCTGATGGACGATCTCGCCGCCGAGCTGGGGCGGGACCCGATCGAGCTGCGGGAGCAGAACTGGATCAAGCACGAGGAGTTCCCCTTCTCGACCGTCGCGGGCATGACCTACGACTCGGGCAACTACGAGGCGGCAACGGCCAGGGCCAAGGAGCTGTTCGGTTATGACGAGCTGCGCGACGAGCAGAAGCGGCGCCGCGAGTCAGCCGACCCGGTCCAGCTGGGCATCGGCGTCTCGACCTTCACCGAGATGTGCGGGTTGGCGCCCTCCAGGGTGCTTGGCGCGCTGAAGTACGTCGGCGGCGGCTGGGAGCATGCATCGGTCCGCGTGCTGCCCACGGGCAAGGTCGAGGTCGTCACGGGCACCAGCCCGCACGGACAGGGGCACGAGACGGCCTGGAGCCAGATCGTGGCTGACCGGCTCGGCGTTGCGTTCGAGGACGTCGAGGTTCTGCATGGGGACACCGCGATCTCGCCGAGAGGCCTTGATACGTATGGCTCGCGGTCGCTCGTCGTGGGCGGTATGGCGGTCATCAAGGCTGCTGACAAGGTCATCGAGAAGGCGCGCACCATCGCCGCCCACCTGCTGGAGGCCAGCGCCGACGACCTCGAGTTCACCGGCGGCCGGTTCACGGTCAAGGGCACTGACAAGGGGATCGCACTGGGTGAGACGGCCTTCGCGGCTTTCCAGGGGCACAACCTGCCCGATGGTTTCGAGCCCTCGATCGACGCCGATGCCACCTACGACCCGGTGGACTTCTCGTTCCCGCACGGAACGCACCTAGCGGCCATGGAAGTCGACACCGAGACGGGCGCGGTCGCCTTGCGCAAGTACGTCTGCGTCGACGACATCGGGAACGTGGTCAACCCGCTCATCGTCGAGGGCCAGGTCCACGGAGGCCTCGCGCAGGGCATTGCACAGGCGCTGTTCGAGGAGGCCGTGTATGACGAGAACGGCACCTTGGTCTCCGGCTCCTTCGTCGACTACCTCGTGCCGAGCGCCGCAGATCTGCCGTCCTTCATCACTGACCGCACGGTGTCGGCTTCAACGACAAATGACCTGGGGGTCAAGGGCGTGGGCGAGGCGGGCACGATCGCCTCGACTCCGGCGATCGTCAACGGCGTGATCGATGCGCTCAGGCATCTGGGCGTGAGAGACGTCGCCATGCCCTGTGCTCCCCAGACGGTGTGGCGGGCGATTCAGGCAGCTTCGAGCAAGGGTGGTGCGGCATGATCCCGGCAGCCTTCGACTACCACGCCCCGACGAGCGTCGAGGAGGCGCTGCGGCTGCTCGCCTCGTCCGGTGACGTCAAGGTCCTCGCCGGCGGTCAGAGCCTGATCCCCGTGCTCAAGCTGAGACTGGCCGCACCCGAGGTCATCGTGGACCTGGGCCGGATTGACGCGCTCCGGGGGATCCGCGAGGAGGGCGACACGCTCGTAATCGGCGCCATGACCCCGCATGACGACGTGGCTCGGTCGTCCGTGGTGGCCGCGCATGCCTTGCTACTGAGCAAGGCGGTCCAGACGGTCGCCGACCCGCAGGTCCGCCACCGCGGGACGTTCGGAGGGGCACTGGCCCACGCGGACCCAGCCGGTGACCTGCTCGCTCCTGCTCTGGCCCTCGATGCGTCGTTCGTCATCGCCGGGCCATCCGGCTCGCGCACTGTCCCCGCGGCGGACTTCTTCCGAGGTCTGTTCACGACCGCCATCGGTGAGGGCGAGCTCCTGACCGAGGTCCGTGTCCCCAAGCACACAGGTTGGGGCGCGCACTACGAGAAGTTCTCGCGGGTGGCCCAGCAGTGGGCGATCGTCGGCGTGGCCGTCACGGTGCGCGTCGATAGCGGCGCCATCTCAGAGGCTCGGGTCGCGCTGACCAACATGGGGTCGGTCCCGATCCGCGCAGCGGCCACCGAGCAGGCCCTGGTCGGTGTCGCAGTCAACGCCTCGACGATCGCGACCGCGGTTGCGAACATTGCCGACGGGACCCAACCGCCCAGCGACCTGAACGGCGACGGAGACTACCGCCGCCATCTGGCGTCGGTGCTGGCCCGGCGGGCCGTGCTGGCCGCCGCAGCCTGAACCAGGAGAACCACCTATGGAGCTCGAGCACCAGTTCACGGTTCCCGCGTCGATCGAGGTGACCTGGGCGGCCTTCAACGACCCCGGGCGAGTTGCGCCATGCTTTCCCGGCGCGACGCTGATCTCCGTGGACGGCGACGAGTTCACCGGGTCGGCCAAGGTCAAGCTTGGGCCTATCGCCCTGCAGTACAACGGGACCGGCAGATATGTCGAGCGTGACGAGTCTGCCCACCGCGCCGTGATCGAGGCCAAGGGCAAAGACAAGCGGGGCAACGGCACTGCCAACGCGACGGTGACGGCCGAGCTGAGCGCCGCCGGCGACGCCACCTCGGTTCACGTCACGACCGACCTCGCCGTCACCGGCAAACCAGCGCAGTTCGGCCGAGGCGTCATGCAGGACGTCAGCGACAAGCTGCTCGAACAGTTTGTGACCTGTCTCCAGGCCACGTTGGGCGAGGATGCACCGGTATCGGCGTCTGACACGCACGCCGTGCCGCCGGCTCAACTGGCCCAAACCGCGCAACCCACGCAACCCGGTCCGGCGGCGCAACCAGGGCCATCGGCGCAATCCGTGCCGCCGGGGGGTGGTGCTGCCCGCGTTCCTGCGGCGGCGGCATACCGGCCCCCGCTTCATGCTGCCCCCGCTGCAGACGTCGAGCTGAACCTGCTCAGAACCATCGGCGGTGTTCTCCTCACCCGCTACGCCGCCCGGGCGCTCGGCCCCCTTGCGTTCATCGTGGGCTACCGGTTGGGGCGTAGATCCCGCAGATGACTCTGCTTGTCAACGAGTTGCACGTCCCCAGAACACTTCTTCGCCTAGTCTTGGCGCATGCCGCTCGATTACCAGATAGCTGAACGCGCGCTTGCCAATGGTCTGCGAGTCATCGTCAGCGAGGACCACAGCGTCCCCGTCGTCACCGTCAACCTGTGGGTCAACGTGGGCTCGCGGCATGAGGTCGAGGGCCGCACCGGGTTTGCGCACCTGTTCGAGCACCTGATGTTCCAGGGTTCGCGCAATGTGGCGTCTGGAGAACACTTCTCGGCACTGATGGGCGCCGGCGGCCGACTGAACGCGACGACCTGGTTCGATCGGACGAACTACTTCGAGACGCTGCCGCGCGGTGCTATGGACCTCGCCCTCTGGATGGAGGCCGATCGGCACGGCCACCTGCTCGACGCGGTCAACCAGGAGAACCTCGACAACCAGCGTGACGTCGTCAAGGAGGAGAAGCGGCAGAGCTACGACAACGTCCCGTATGGCAACGCCCTGATCGACATCTATGCGGCGATCTTCCCCAAGGGCCACCCCTACCACCACGCGACCATCGGGTCCATGGAGGATCTTGACGCCGCAAGCGTCCAGGACGTGCACGACTTCTTCCGCCGCTACTACGGGCCCAACAACACCGTCCTCACGCTCGTCGGTGATCTCACGCCCGATGAGGGATTCGATGCAGCAGAGCGGTATTTCGGCCAGTTGCCGGCCACCGCAGCAGCTTCCCGTGCACCGGTCGATGCTCTGGGCCCCCTCCCAGAACCCATTCGTGACGAGCACTTCGAGGATGTCCCCTCCGACCGACTGCATGTGGCGTTCCGCCTGCCGGTCGATGACACGCCGGAGTTCTTTGCCTGCTCCCTGGCCATGGACATCATCGGTGGTCTGGCCACTTCGCGGCTCTATCAACGACTAGTCCGACGCGAGCAGATCGCCAATGGTGTCTCAGCCCATGCGATGGGCCTGGTTGACGGGGTTTCGCTGGGGTTCATAGGGATTGATGTCGCCGACGGATGCAGTGCCGACGCTGTCGAGGCGGCTGCCTGTGAGGAGCTGGTCCGGTTCGCGGCCGAGGGACCGACCGAGATCGAGATGGAGTCGGCCGTCGCGCAGAGCGAGCGCGGCTGGCTGTCATCCCTGGCCAGCCAGGAAGAGCGTGCCGACCACATCTGTCATCACGCGACGTTGCAGGGAGACTCTGGCTACATCAACACCTTCCTGGACCGTCTCGGAGAGGTGACTGCCGCTGAGGTGCAGCAGGCCGCCACCAGGTGGCTGGGTCCCGAGTCGCGCGCCGTGGTGGCCTACCTCAAGCAGAAGCGAGATGCCCAGTGAGCGAGCATGAGAGCGTGATCGACCATCAGAGCGTGATCGAGCTTCAGAGCGTGATCGGGCGCCCCTCGGTGAGCGCGCAAGGTCCGTGGTCGTTCCCCGAGGCGCGGACTGCCGAGCTGGCCAACGGGCTGGGCGTGGTCAGCTACGACATCCCCGGCCAGTACGTCATCTCCCTTCGCCTCGCAGTGCCGATGCCGCTTGACCGCGAGCCGCGCGAGCTTGAAGGCATCGCCACGATCATGTCGCGGACCCTCGATGAGGGAACGGCACGGCATACGGCTGAGGAGTTCGCAGAACTGTTGGAGCGCAAGGGAATTGCGCTCGGTGCCGGGGTCAGCGAGTCCGGCCTCATCGTTGATGTCGATGTTCCGAAGAGGCACCTCAGTGAGGCGCTCGACCTGCTCAGCCAGGCTGTCCAGGAGGCCGCCTTCCCGGCCAAAGAGGTCTCGCGCCACATCAAGATCCGACGTGCCGAGATTGACCACGAGCGGGCGTTGCCTGGCCAACGCGCGGCGCTGGAGTTCATCTCGACGTACTTCGACCCGGCAGAGCGGGCATCGCGTCCGAGCGCAGGGACCAAGACGACCATCTCGGCGATCACTCCCGAGGATCTGGCTGCGTTCCACCGAGCCAACGTCGCGCCCTCCGGTGCCACCGTGACCGTTGCCGGAGATCTCAGCGATCTGGACATCGTGTCCGAGGTCGGCAACGCGCTGGGGTCCTGGAGTGGATCGGCCCCCGAGCTGTTGCTGGCACCCGCGGCTGCCAGGGCGGCCGATGCCGCCCGAATCGTGTTCCTCGACCGTCCGGACTCAGTTCAGACCGAGTTCTACATCGGCTGTCCTGGGCCGGACCGCCGGGTCGAAGGCGGCTGGGCGGCATACCAGGTACTTGGTTTCGTCGTCGGCGGTTCCCCCAACGCCAGGATCGACGCGGTACTGCGCGAGGACAAGGGATTCACCTACGGCATCCGCTCGGGCTTTCGCCCACGTCGGCAAGGAGGTGTGTTCCTGACCAGCGGGTCGGTGCGCGCGGACTCCACGGTCGAGGCGCTGGGGCTCTTGCTGGAGATCCTGGACACGGCCCGCGATGGCTTCACCGAGACCGAGACCCAGACTGGCGTCGACTTCATTGGCAAGACGGCACCGGGTCGCTATGCCACTGCGGACACCGTCGCGGACGAGGCTGCCGGCCTCTCGCTGGAAGGTCTGACCACCGAGTTCACGACCGAGAGCCTGCGCGCGCTCGAGGACGTCGATGCTGAGGTCCTGACCAAGGCTTACGGCCGCTATGTCAGCGGTGAGTGGACGGTGATCATCGTGGGCGATGCCACCCTGTATGCCGAGGGCGTGCGGGCGCTTGGCCGCGGCGAGGTCGAGGTCCTCCCCGCCTGACCGCAAACCTAGGGACGGTGCGGCTCAACAACCTGCAAACCTAGGGACGGTGCGGCTCAACAGCCGGCAAACCTAGGGGCGGTGTGCCGGAAGTCTTGCCAGACCTAGGGGTTTTGCTCGGACGGGAATGACTCGACGGGGGAGCAGTCAACCGAGACGAGCGAGCACCTCATCGTGCAGCAGGCCGTTGGTAGCGACTGCGTTGCCGCCCCACGGTCCGGGTGTCCCCTCAAGTGAGGTGAATCGGCCGCCGGCTTCGGTGACTATGGGCACGAGTGCGGCCATGTCATAGACCTGCAGCTCCGGCTCAGCGGCGATGTCAACCGCACCTTCGGCAACGAGCATGTAGGACCAGAAGTCCCCGTAGGCGCGGGTCCGCCAGCAGTCATCGGCCAAGGCAAGGAACTCCTCGTAGCGGTCATGCTGCTTCCAGCCACCCATGCTCGAGTAGGACAACGAGGCATCCGAGATCTGCGAAACCTTCGAGACGCCAATGCGTTTCGCGCTCGAAAGGCTGCGGCCGCTCCACGCACCGGAGCCGATGGCAGCCCACCAACGGCGGCCCAGCGCGGGGGCTGCGACGAGGCCGAGAACCGGCTGGCCGTCGTCGACGAGCGCGATCAGCGTGGCCCACACAGGGACGCCCCGGACGAAGCTGTGTGTCCCGTCGATCGGGTCGATGACCCAGCGCCGCGGGCCTCGACCGGTGGTCTCGAGCTCCTCGCCCTCCACCGCATCGCGCGGGCGGCTTCGCTTGAGCTGGTGGCGGATCACCTCCTCGGTCTCACGGTCGGCGTCGCTGACCAGTGTGAGATCGGGTTTGGTTTCGACGAGCAGGTCCTCGGCTCGGAAGCGCGCGACCGTGATCCGCTCCGCAGCATCGGCAAGCACGTGCGCGAGGCGCAGGTCATCGTCGTAGACAGGCACGTTGCCAAACTAGCCGTTGATCCCGGCCAACGGGGCGAACGCCACGTGACCAGGTCGGGCATGCAGGTGCGGCGGCAACTTTCTGGCGCGCACCGTCGCAGCTAACGACAAGGAGAAGTCGGCGGATCAGTCATCGGACTGCGGAGAGCGAGCGCGGAGCAGCCTACGCAGCGAGTCCAGCCGGGACCTCCCCGCGGCGCCTGCGTGCCCGGACTCGACCCAGGCATCCAGCGCACATTCCTCTTCGTCGTGCGTGCACCCCCGGGGGCATTGCTCGGTGCCTGGCTCGAGGTCCGGGAAGTGCTGGATGATTCTGGCGAGGTCGACATGTGCGAGCCCGAACGAGCGCACACCGGGAGTGTCCACGACCCAACCGTCGCCCCCGGGCAGTCTGAGCGAGACAGCTGAGGACGACGTATGCCGCCCACGGCCAGTCACGTCGTTGACCACACCTGTTGCGCGTCCGGCGCCGGGGACCAGGGCGTTGACCAGCGTCGACTTGCCCACCCCGGAGTGGCCGATGAAGACGCTGATGCGATCGGTCAGCTGGTCCTGCAGCAGGTTGAGCCCCACCCAGCCCCGGGTGACGGGGTCGCGGGATGTCACGAGGTGGCGGACCTCCAGCATCGAGTAGTGGGCCAGGAATGGTGCTGGGTCGATGAGGTCGGCCTTGGTCAGCACGAGGAGTGGCTCCATGCCGGCGTCGTATGCCGCGACCAGGCAACGGTCGATCATGCGAGGTCGGGGCTCGGGGTCGGCCAGCGCTGTCACGATGACGAGCTGGTCGGCATTGGCCACGATGATCCGCTCGACGGGGTCTGTGTCGTCCGCGGTTCGGCGCAGAACTGAGCGCCGTGGCTGGACGCGCACGATTCGGGCCAGCGAGTCAGGGCCGCCGGTGGTGTCCCCGACGATGGCAACCTCATCGCCCACCACGACGCTCTTGCGTCCGAGCTCGCGGGCCTTCATGGCAACCACGACATGGTCACCGCCCCCGTGGACGATCAGGGTGTACCGGCCGCGGTCCACACCCGTCACGAACCCGAGAATGGCGTCCTCGTGAGCCGGTCGGTCCTTGGTGCGGGGCCGTGAACCTCGGGGGTTTGGCCTGATCCGGACGTCGCTCTCGTCGTACGTACGGGCCCGTGGACTCATCCGCGGGCCATCCCGTTGGCGCTCGGCCCCGCCTGGCCGTCGTCACGGAGCATGCCGACCCAACGCGCGGGGAAGTCGGGCATCGTCTTGTCCGTGGTCTCAACGTCCTCGATAACCACGTCGGGCACCCGCAAGCCAAGCACGGCCGCTGCCATCGCCATGCGGTGATCGCCATAGGTGTGGAAAAGCCCGCCCTGCAACGGTTTTGGCGTGATCAATAGGCCGTCTTCAGTCTCCTCTATAGATCCTCCGAGAGCGTTCACCTCGGTGGAAAGTGCGAGCAGGCGGTCGGTCTCGTGCCCGCGAAGGTGGGCGATGCCACGGATCCGGGATGGCGAGTCGGCGAGGGCCGCGACCGCAACGACGACCGGCGTGAGCTCCCCGGCGTCGTGCAGATCGACGTCGAGCCCGCTGATCTGCCGGTCTCCCATGACGGTCAGGCCGGAGCGCTCGAGCAGCACGTCGGCGCCCATTGCGTCGAAGATGTTGCGGATCGCGTCGCCGGCCTGAGTGGTGTGCAGCGGCCATCCGGGGACACGGACGGTCCCGCCCGTGACAACGGCTCCGGCCAGGAAAGCGGCTGCGTTGGACAGGTCAGGCTCGACCTCAACGTCGAGCGGGTAGATCTCTGAGGGCTCGACATGCCAACAGTTTGGTTCGGAGTCGTCAACGATCACGCCGCAGTCGCGCAGCGCCTCGACGGTCATCTCGATGTGCGGCTCGCTGGGGATCGGGTTGCCGTTGTGGCGGATGGTCACACCCTGCTCGAAGCGTGGTCCCGAAAGAAGCAGAGCCGAGATGAACTGTGACGAGGCGGAGGCATCGAGGGTGACGGAACCGCCCGGCATACGACCTGTTCCTTCAACGGTGAAGGGGAGCGCGCCGCGAGCGTCGTCGCTGATCCTCGCGCCCAAGGTGCGAAGCGCTTCGATCACCGGAGCCATCGGGCGGCTCCGGGCCCGTGCGTCGCCGTCGAAGGCGACCGCACCATCGGCGAGCGCGGCCACCGGCGGCAGGAACCGCATCACCGTGCCTGCCAGTCCGCAGTCCACGGTCGCCGCGCCCGTCAATGTCGCCGGCCCGATGATCCAGTCGTCGTACAGGGGGTCGCTGCCGGGCAGATCGGTCACCGAGGTACCCAGTGCGCGCAGCCCGGAGGCCATCAGCAGCGTGTCCCGTGAGCGCAGGGGTCGCCTCAGCCGCGATGTGCCGTTGGCCAGGGCAGCGAGGACGAGATAGCGGTTGGTCAGCGACTTGCTCCCCGGCAACGCCACGGTGGCGGTGATGGGACCGGATGCGCGCGGCGACAGCCAGTCAGTCAACGAGGTTCTTGGCCCCCCGCCGGGCGGACTTGGCGGCGTGCCGCGCCTCGCGTTTGGCCAATGCCGTCTGGCGCCCCGCCTCAAAGCGGACCCGCCTGGCTCGGTAGGCCAGGCCTGGTTCGCCCGCGGTGTCAACCGAGGCGAGCAGGACGCCTCCGAGAAGGCCGACGTTCTTGAGGAAGTGGGTCTTTTGTTGTGCGCGCGCGGCAGGGTCCTCGATGGTCCAGAAGCTGTGGGCGGCGTAGGTGGTCGGAACGATCGTGGCAGCCAGGGCCAAGGCGGCAAGGCGGGGGAGCTTGCCCAGGCCCAGCATCGTTCCTGCCAGCAGCATCGTGGCGCCGTTCGCCCGGACAAAGAGCTCGGGGTCGTCGGGCAGGTTGAACCGCGCGGCCAGCGCCTTGATCGCGGGTGCCGCGGCCTGAGCGGGCTTTGCCGGGTGGCGCAGCGTGTCAAGACCGCTCGTCACGAAGATAGCGGCCATCATCGGTCGGGCAATCCGGCGGACCACTGTCATCTGAGCTCTCCTTGGCGTCGTTCCTTGGGCTTTCCTACCGTACTTGCTCGCCGCCGTCCGCGCGTACCTACGCTGGTGGCATGTGCGGTCGATACGCGTCCAGCTCGCGCCCCGAGGATCTGGTCGAGGAGTTCGAGGTTGACGAGGACCGTACTGCGCAGTTCGCTCGAAGCATTCTCGTTGCTCCGCAGAGCCCTCCAGCTGGTGAGCCTGACTACAACATGGCGCCGACGAAACAGGCACCGGTGATCCTGACCCGAGCCGTTCGTGGCGAGGCCGACGCCGATCCAACGCGCCAGCTGCGGTTGCTGACCTGGGGGCTGGTGCCAAGCTGGTCGAAGGACGTCAAGGTCGGACTGCGGATGATCAACGCCCGTGCCGAGACTCTCCTGGAGAAGTCGTCCTTTGCCCCGGCCGCCGCCACCCGCCGATGTCTGGTCCCGGCAGATGGCTGGTACGAGTGGCAGGTCAGCCCCACTTCCATTGATGGCAAAGGCAAACCGCGCAGGCAGCCATTCTTCGTCCACCGCTCCGATGCTGAGCCGCTGGCTATGGCAGGGGTGTATGAGTTCTGGCGTGATGGGTCCCGTAGTGAGGAGGACCCCGAGGCCTGGTTGACCACCTACGCGATCATCACGTCGGCTGCTGAGCCGGGCCTGGACCGTATTCACCAGCGGCAGCCGCTCGTGCTCGAGCGTGAGGACTGGGCCGACTGGCTCGACCCGAGGCAACGCGACCTCGTGTCTGTCAGGGCACATCTTGAGTTTTCCGAGCCCGGGCGTTTCGACGCCTATCCCATTGGCATGGCGGTCAACTCGTCGCGCAACAACGGTGACCAGCTACTCCTGCCGGCTGCGCGTTCGGATCTGGTGGGAGCGGTGGATCCCACCACCGGCGAGATCATAGGAGGTTGAGCCACGTGCGAGTTCTCATGAGCGTCAAGGAGATTCAGACCCCAGTCGGTATGGCGCGTGCTCACCTCTGGCGTCCGCCCACCTCACGCGGAGCCCTGGTTCTCGGGCATGGCGCCGGGGGCTCGTCGTGGTCGGCCGACCTACAGGCCCTGACGTCCTTGGTCGCTGACGGATGGCTGGTTGTCCTGGTCGAGCAGCCGTGGCGGGTCGCCGGGCGCAAGGTCGCAACACCTCCGGCTCAGCTTGACGTCGCTTGGTTGTCAGTCATGGCGTCGTTGATGTCCGGGCGCGGTCGGATGCCGCGGCCTCTGGTGGTGGGCGGTCGCAGTGCCGGTGCACGGGTGGCGTGTCGTACGGCTGTGGCTGTTGGTGCTGATGCGGTGTTGGCGTTGTCATTCCCGCTGCATCCCCCAGGGAAGCCGGACCGGTCTCGGGCCCAGGAAGCGCTGCTGGTCACCGGTGCGGGGATCCCGCTGGCCGTCATACAAGGAGAGAAAGATCCTTTCGGCAGACCTGAGGAGGTTCGCGCAGAACTGGAGGCCAAGGTCGTGGTGCTGCCCGCTCGAGGCACTCATTCGTTCACCAAGACTCCAACCGATGTCGTCGAGGCCGCCCGCGGCTTCCTCGCAAACCTAGGCAGCGTGCGGTGAATCAGGAGCCAATCCTAGGGAGCGTGCGGTGAATCAGGTGCCAAACCTAGGGACGCTGCGTGCGACCCGGAACGCGTCATGCCGAGAGTCCCGTGCCAGGGCACGGGCATAACCGTCTCGGAACCTGGCGTTGATCCGCGCGATGCTCGTGCTTTGGAAGTCATCCTTGGTGAAATCGTCCATCGTCAGGTTCAGGGATCGAAGCCCGATCATCCGGCGCGAGTCCAGCTCAGGCCGGTCCCACATCTCGTGCCAGTGCCCGTTGTACTCGGCGCCATAACCAGATTCCTCATCCATCAGATCGATTCGGCCCATGAACCGCCCGCGCAAGTCGTACACCTCGGCATTGACCTTAGGCGTTGGAAGACCGGATTCCAGCCAGTAGTAACGCAATTCGCTCTCCCGTGGCGACTCGGCACGATCTGAGGCAATTGTGATCGCGTCCCTGACCAGCTGGATGCCGCGGTAACCCTTCATCCGGGGTATCTGCACGTGCTCGATTTCGTGCCGACTTACGAGCCCATGCCTCAGGCACATGTCCATGGCGGCAAGGGCTTTCTCCGGATACTTCGCCCATCGCGTGAGATCGGTGGCGGTTCTCATCCCGTTGGTCACTGGGTGGCCGTGGTAGGTGACCAGATCCTTGACGCGGCAGGGCGCCCAGCGAAGCCTGAGCCCGTCACGCTCGTAGGCGCCACTGTCCGGAGGCACGATGAGCTCGACGGGCAACCGCTGCGCGCCGTCAGAAGTGCCGTCAAGAAAATCGTTCGGTATGCCGTGCAGCGCCGCCGCCGCCCATCCGGACAGGATTGCCCCCGCAGGCGCCGCTGCGAGAGCTGCGTGGATGCGCCTCAGGCGGATGTCATTGAGCTCATTCGTCTGCCTCAGGCCCACAAGGCCGTCAATTCTGGGGAGTAGGTCGATGGTCGAGCGAAGCATGCCGCTATCTCGTAGCTGGTTGACCGTCTCTACGCCGTCCATGCGCTCCTCGCTTCTTTCGAGCTTGTGAGGATGCTCCTACCGGACCAACGGGCGGCACCAGGTCAGCACCGACACCTGTGGACTGAATGGCTAACGACCGGGGGATGGGGACAATGGTGCCGGATTCCGTCACACCTTCCCCAGGTTGGTCTCCCGGCCAGGCGCCTGGTCCCTAGGTTTGCAGCCGACCCGGCCGCAAAGTCCCTAGGTTTGACCACGGAGGCAGGAACCGAGGGGGAATGTCCTGTGCAGCCTGCGGTGTTGACCCAAGTGGCCCGCCCACCACCATCGGAGGAGTGACGTGTTACTGACTGCCGAAATGGCTCCGGTCACCGCCTACGCTCCGAATTGGTGGGCTCTGGGACGTGGTGCACCCGGACCGGCATTAGGCTGGGTTGTGATGCCAGCTGATCAGAAGACGCCCAAGGGCGCATCCAAGACGCACGATGCCGATGCCCCCATCTTCGACGAGGGTGCCGACGAGTCGATCCTTGACGTGGCCAACGAGACGCCATCCGAGCGCATCGCACGGTTCGAGGCCGAGGCAATGCCCTTCCTGGACCAGCTCTACAGCGCTGCGCTTCGCACGACGCGCAACCCGACCGACGCCGAGGACCTCGTCCAGGAGACGTTCGCCAAGGCGTTTGCCGCCTTCCACCAGTACAAGCCCGGCACTAACCTCAAGGCCTGGCTGTACCGGATTCTGACGAACACCTACATCAACAGCTATCGCAAGAAGCAGCGTCAGCCGTTGCAGTCCGATGCGGCCGAGGTCATGGACTACCAGCTGGCCCGCGCCGAGTCGCACACGTCCAAAGGCCTGCGTTCGGCTGAGACCGAGGCGCTGGACCACCTGCCCGACAGCGATGTCAAACGTGCGCTGCAGATGATCCCCGAGGACTTCAGACTTGCCGTCTACCTCGCCGACGTCGAGGGCTTCGCCTACAAGGAGATCGCCGAGATCATGGATACGCCGATCGGCACCGTGATGTCGCGGCTGCACCGTGGTCGGCGCCAGCTGCGCGAGCTACTCACCGATTATGCCCGCGAGCGGGGCTTCGTCATTGAGGGGGCGACACCATGACCTCTGACGAGACCGAGGGTGTCGACTGCTCGCACGCGCTGATGCAGGTTTATCAGTATCTCGACGGTGAGATGGGCCCGGATGACTGCGCCAAGATACGCGAGCACCTGGCGCAATGTGGCCCATGTCTGAATGAGTACGACGTCGACCAGATGCTCAAGACGTTGGTGCATCGCTCTTGCGGTCGCGAGCCCGCGCCGACGCAGCTGCGAATGCAGATCATGGCGCGTATCACGACCATCACCCTCGAGATCCAGGGCTGACCCACCAAGTCTGGGCACGTTAAGCCCCAAAAAGCCCCCTAGCTCATCTGGGAGCAGTGGGGGCTTTGAGAGTGGGCGAAACCGGTAAAGGAACGCGGCTCAGGCGTTGGGCTTGCGGCCATGGTTCGCTGCGTTGCCCTTGCGGGAGCGGCGCTTGCGGGCGCGTTTGCTCATGTCTACTCCAAGAGTTGGGACGGTCAATGGCCCGTTCGGCTGCGATTTTGCAATTTTTGGCCCGTTCGGGGGCGATCGCCGCTATTCTTGCATAGCCGGCAGTCGGGGGACTACTTGGGCCAAGGGGACAGGCACTCCGAAGGCAATCGACATCAAATCGTTCTAAATCGACACTGTCGACGGTAAGGCGCATGTCGCTTTCACCACGTTAGTGGCGCCAATGTCAGCCACAAGTCTGTATTTGGCCTTTGCACCTTCAATCCTGTCACGCTCAGCTTGCTTCGGAAACGCCACTTCGGCATCGAGGCTCCAGCCTCGATCGGGCGCCCGTCGCCCCCAACGGAAGGAATGATCATGAAGACGATCGCCAAGGTCATCGAGTCGATGCTCACCAAGGACGCCACCCAGCAGTGGACCGGTCAGACCTCCGCGGTCGGGTCGCGTGACCACTGGAGCTGGGGCGGCTTCGCCGGCTGAGACTGCGCAACTTCTCTAGTTTTCCTCCAGCTCCTCACCGCAGCGCCCTACGAAGGGAATGATCATGAAGACGATCGCCAAGGTCATCGAGTCGATGCTCACCAAGGACGCCACCCAGCAGTGGACCGGTCAGACCTCCGCGGTCGGCTCGCGTGACCACTGGAGCTGGGGCGGCTTCGCCGGCTGAGACAGCGGACGACTACTAACTTGCGATAGTTTTCGGCACCCGCCGGTAGGTTGTGACGGGTGAACGACAGTGCATCGAAGGGACGCCCACGGGCCGTGGGCGTCCCTTCGCATGCCGCGGCAGGCTACATAACTGCTGTGGCAGTGGTGGCCGTGGGTCTGGGAGTGCTCGGCTGGCGAACTCACCCCCTGAACCAGGAGATTGTGGCACTGGTTGTTCTGTCGGTCATGGGTGTCCTGGGCTCGTCCTCCCAGGAGCGAAATGTGGGGGCCCGAATCGGCTTCTCCTTCACGAGCATCATCCAGCTTGCTGCCGTGGCCATCCTCGGTCCTTTTGGGGCTGCCGTCGTCGGTGCCGTGACCTTCAGCTTGGTGTTCAACAAGCTGAAGGTCCAAGTCCGGGTCTTCAACGCAAGCATGACTTCTGCGATCGGAGCATTCGGAGGGTTCGTCTACCTCATGGCCGGCGGTGCGCCGGACGTATTCAAGGTGCATGGCGTCGGGCCGCTTCTTCTGCATGTCGGCGGCCCGTTGATGCTCGCCGATGTCTTCATCTGCTTTCTCAATGCCGTGCTGCTAGCAGGGATCGTGCGGCTCACTCAAGGCATCCCGATCCGTCGTTTCGTTATGGGAATGCTCGGCACGTCAGGCCCGAGTTATGTCGGTTACGGAGTCATCGGGTTCCTGTTCGTGATCCTCTGGGTGCCGGCCGGAGTGGGACCCGCGAGCGCGTTGCTGATCTTGGCCCCGCTCTTCGTCGCGCGTTGGGCTTTCGTGCAGTACGGCGACGAGCAGCGCGCCCACCAGCGCACCCTTAGCGCCTTAGTCGCTGCCGTGGAGACCAAGGACGTGTATACGCGGGGCCACAGCGAGCGTGTGGCTCTCCTCTGCGATCTGATGGCCGGTTCCCTCAGCCTCAACCAACAGGACACGGAAGCACTGCGCTACGCCGGCATGCTTCATGACATCGGCAAGCTCGCCATTCCGACCCGCGTTCTGCGCAAGGGCCATGGGCTCACCGAGGCGGACCTCGCCAGCATCGCGACACACGCGGCACGTGGCGTCGAGATGGTTCGCGACATCGACTTCCTCAAGGACTCCTTCGACGCGATCCTGCACCATCACGAACGCATGGACGGGCGTGGCTATCCTGGAGGCCTCAGAGGCGAGGGCATTCCGCTTTTCGCTCGGATCATCTCCGTCGCAGACGCTTTCGACTCGCTCACAACATCGCGCTCGCACCGCGAAGCACTTACCGTCGAGGAGGCGGTCGCCAAGCTGAAGCAAGGGATGGGGACCCACTTCGACCCTTCGATCGTGGCCGCCCTCGAGCGCGGTCTGGCCCGACAGATCTGGACGCCAACTCAGCTGGAGCCAGGGTTGATGGCCAGCGCCGGTCGTGCCTTCGATCACGACGACCCAACTTCCTCCGACCTGATGGCGGGACTTGAGAGTCCTGAGCCCACTGATCTTGGGCCGGCGCTCATGGCTCCCGTCTCGGCCGGAGATGACGCGTCGTGACCAAAGACGCACGGTCGTTGAAGGTCGAGGTCTTGATCTGGGCCCTCGGGGTCGCCTTGGCCTTGGGAACCACCGTTGCCGTCGGAGTGCATTTCCGTGAAGCGGTCCCGTTGTCGGTGCTTCCGATCGTGGTGGCCTTCTTTGTCGCAATCGTCGTCGGCGAGATGTTCAGAGTTGAGCTGCCCGGCAGTCGGCACACCGCACCGATGGCGACGGCCGCGGCACTGGCGTTTGCGATGACTGTGGATTCCCCGAGCGCGACGTCTGAGGGATACGAGGCCGCATTGGTGATCGCGGTCACCGCCGTCGCGATGGTGGTCGGGTCGATCCCCAACGTGCTTCGGGGGCGGCCGGTCCGTCTGCCCGACCTGGCCAATCGCCTCATCGGCATCTCGGTCGCCGCACTGCTCTTTCGTCAGGTCCCGATCTGGCAGGGTCGTGATGTGCTGGACCTGGAGGCCAGCTGGCCTCCATACCGCCTGGCGTTGGTCATGGTGCTCATCTCTGCACTCGCCCTCACCGTCCAGGTGTTCTTGCTGGCCTCGGTGCGTGCGGGTCGCTCGCACGCACCGTTTGCCAGAACTCTCGAGGACGAGTTCCGCGCGGCCTTCGGCCTGACTGCTGCACTCAGCGCCACCGGAACGCTGATCGCTTTGGCCGAGCGGCCGTTGGGCCTGGCGGCCATCCCGTTGTTCCTGTTTCCGCTGGTCCTGACCCAGTTCGCAGTCCGACGCCACAGCACAATCCGCCGAACCTACCGGCAGACGATCCGGACCCTCTCACGCCTCACCGAGTTCGCGGGCTACACGGAGCCGGGGCATGCCTCCCGTGTCGCCGCTCTGTCAAAAGCCATGGGTCACGAGCTTGGGATGTCAGAGCGCGACGTGCTCGATCTGGAGTATGCCGCGCTGCTGCACGACATCGGTCAGGTCTCCTTGACGGAGCCGAT
The DNA here is from genome assembly GCA_038236365.1 of Actinomycetales bacterium. GTDB lineage: Bacteria > Actinomycetota > Actinomycetes > Actinomycetales > Dermatophilaceae > UBA4719. Next base: position 71,938 of record JBBRZV010000004.1, read on the forward strand.
CCCTGGGGGTGCCACGGTGCTGGCGGCCCCGGCCGACCAGCGCCGAATTGCCCACGACGGCGCGGAGATCGTCCGTCAAACCGGCGTGCTCGACAACGTCGCCCTGATCCTGGAGGCACAGACCACGTCATATCGACAGGTGCGCGAGCTCGGCGAGGACTTGCCCTTGTCCAGTCGAATCATCAAGGTCTGTAACGCATATGACGACCTCACGGGGGAAGGAGCCGACGCAGCACAACGAAATGCTGCGATCGAGCGGATCCACCTGGGGCTGGGCTACGAGTACGACCCTCGGGTAGTCGATGCCTTGATCCACGTCCTTGCCCGCGACCACTAACACCCGCCAAACCTAGGGATTGTGGTCCCCGAATCGACCCAAACCTAGGGACCGTGCATCACACCATCCCTAGTTTTGCCGAGAAGGTGGCGACACCGTCCCTAGTTTTGCCGAGAAGGTGGCGACACCGTCCCTAGTTTTGCCGAGAAGGTGGCGACACCGTCCCTAGTTTTGCGAAGGCTAGGGGCTGGGCGAGTATTCGTGTGGCCCGGCGACGATCTTGACCACCCGGGGGTCACCTTCATCGGCAAAGTAGTCGCCCTTGATCGTGGCGTCGGTGCCTGCCGGAGTCTTGAGCGCCCTGAGCACGAAGGTGAGCACCACGGCCACGATCACGTTGATCGCGAACGACGTCAGGGCTATGTAGCCCAGCTCCGCCAAGACGGGAATCAAGGCGACCGAGCCGGCGAAGTGCTGGACGCCGCCACCGGGTATGGGCTTCACGACGTTGTATGCCGCGATGGTGCCGTAGACCATGCCGACGGCCCAGCCGCCGAGCAGAGCCCACCGGTGGAACCAGCGGGTGTAGAGCCCGAAGACGACTGCCGGGAAGGTCTGCAGGATCCAGATGCCGCCGAGGAGCTGGAAGTTGATGGCGTTCTGCCTGTCCATGGTCAGGACGAAGACAAGCGCAACGAACTTGACGACCAGTGAGACAACCTTGCCGACCTTGGCCTCCTGGGCCGGCGTTGCCTGAGGTTTGAACCACTCGCGGTAGATGTTGCGGGTGAACAGGTTTGCGGCCGCGATTGACATGATGGCGGCAGGTACCAGGGCGCCGATCGCAATCGCGGCAAAGGCGACGCCGGCGAACCAGGACGGGAACATGTCCTCGAACAGCTGAGGGACGACCAGTTGAGCGTTGGGAACGCCGTCCAGACCGATCGGCTTGGTGCCGGCCGCGATGGCCACCCAGCCCAGCAGCGCGAGCAGACCGAGAACAAAGCTGTATGCCGGCAAGATGGCAGCATTGCGACGGATCGTGTTGCGCGACTTGGAGGACAACGTCGCGGTGATCGAGTGCGGATACATGAACAGCGCCAGGGCCGAGCCCAGCGCGAGAGTGCCATAGGCCCAGTACTGCGTGGCCGGCGGGATGAAGGCGCCGGGCACTTTGCCCGTCGCCTTGGTGGGTGTCGTCATCTTGTGCTGGGCCGCGGTGAAGACCTGGTCCCAGCCGCCAACCTTGCTCGGGACGTAGACGATGGCCACGATGATGACCAGGTAGATCAGCCCGTCCTTGACGAAGGCAATGAGTGCCGGGGCGCGCAGACCGGACGCATACGTATATGCCGCAAGGACTGCGAACGCGATGAACAGCGGTAGGTCCTTAGCGACGGTGCTGCCGGAGCCTCCGAGGCCGGTCACTTCAAGGACCGCCTGGATGCCGACCAGCTGCAGGGCGATGTACGGCATGGTTGCGAGGATTCCGGTCACGGCGACAGCCAGAGACAGTCCGCGTGAGCCGTAGCGGCTGCCGACGAAGTCCGCTGATGTGATGAACCCGTGGCGGTGGCTGACCGACCACAGGCGCGACATGAAGAAGAAGATGATCGGGTAGAGCACGATCGTGTAGGGGACTGCGAAGAACCCGTTGACCGAACCCAGGGCGAACATGGCAGCCGGGACCGCAATGAAGGTGTATGCCGTGTAGAGGTCACCGCCGAGAAGGAACCAGGTGACCCAGGTGCCGAAACTGCGACCTCCGAGGCCCCACTCGTCCAGGCTCTCCATGCCGGCGCGGCGCCACCGGGAGGCCATGAAGCCCATCACGGTGACGACCACGAACAGGCCTATCAGCACGATCAGGGCTACAACATTGACACCTATGTGGTCGTTGGCCGCGGCAGGGGCAAGGGCGCTCATCGACGTGCCTCTTCACCAGCTGGAGAGTCGTTGGTCATCGGCCGGTGGGGGCGAGCCTTGAGGACGAGCCGGTATGCGGAATACGTGCAGGCAGAGCAGAGGAATACCCACAGGAACTGGTACCAGAAGAAGAAGGGGAACCCGCCGAGCTTGGGCTCGACCTTGCTGTAGCTGCCGACCCACATCAGAGCAACGATGGGTATCAGCAGGAGGACGCCGGCAACGACGAGGAGGTTCTTGTTGGCCGGGGGAGTGGTGTCGTGATCTACGTAATCATGGTCGTTGTCAGACAATGCGCGCCTCTGCATCTGTGACTTAGGTCACAAAACTTGGACCTTTTTCGGATGTTACCCCCCGATCGTCCTTAGCGCCTCGTGCAATGCCCACAGCCTTTGAAGTCAAGGGATCGACAAGCACAGTTGCTGGTTTGCGCTAATCCCACACCGAAACGCATTGGTGGGGCCGGCGAAACCCGGCCCCACCACGCTGCTGTCCTACTCATTTCCTGCCGCGCCAGCTGTTCGACGCCTTGGGCTACGCGCCTTCCGGCGAGTCCGCGTCGACCTCGACAAGCGCCACCTCATGCGGCACCGTGCGCTCCACGCCTGCCAGCTGGGAGTACAGCCGCCACCGCTCGTCCGCGTCGGCCTGGGACAGTGCAAGCAGGTGCTCGCTGTGCTCATGGTCGCTGCGGGCCAGCATGGAGAAGCGGGTCTCGGCGAGGGCGAACTCGCGGATCGGGACGGTCGGCTTCTTCGAGTCGAGCTTGAACGGGTGGCCTTCGGCCTCTTCGCTCGGACGGTACCGGGTGAGCGGCCAGTAGCCACTAGCCACAGCCGTCTTCTGGTGGGACATCGAAGTCGACATCTCGATCCCGTGCGCGATACAGGTGGCGTACGCGATCACCACCGAGACGCCGGGCCAGGCCTGCGCCTCGAGCAGTGCCCGCACAGCTTGCTGCTCGTTCGCACCGATCGCGACCTGGGCGACATACACATCGCCTGAGGCCTGGGCGATCATGGCGAGGTCCTTCTTCGCCGAGGTCTTGCCCGACGCAGCGAACTTGGCGGACGCCCCGCGGGGGGTCGCCTTGGATGCCTGGCCACCGGTGTTGGAGTAGACCTCGGTGTCAAGGATCAGGATGTTGACGTTCCGGCCGGAGCTGAGCACGTGGTCGAGGCCGCCGTAGCCGATGTCATAAGCCCAGCCGTCACCGCCGACGATCCACACCGTCTTCTCCACCAGCTCGTCGGCAAGGCTGCGCAGGTGCCGGACGGCGGACTCGTGATCGCCGGCAAAACCGTCGCGGAGTGAGGTGTCGAGGTTGATCTTCAGCAGCTCGACCCGCTCACGCTGGGTCGCGATACCGGCCTCGTCGCTCTGCTCGGCGCTCAGCAGGCCCTCGGCAAGATCGGCCCCGATCAGGTCAGCCAGCAGAGAGACATAGCGCCGGGCCTCATCGTGCTGCTTCTCCCAGCCCAGGCGCAGACCCAGACCGAACTCGGCGTTGTCCTCGAACAACGAGTTCGCCCAGGCTGGACCGCGGCCGTCAGCATTTTGGGTGAAGGGGGTCGTCGGCAGGTTGCCGCCGAAGATCGACGAGCAGCCCGTCGCATTGGCGATGATCATCCGGTCGCCGAACAGCTGGGTCAGCGTCTTGATGTACGGCGTCTCACCACAGCCCGAACACGCACCTGAGAACTCGAAGAGCGGCTGGAGCTGTGACACGCCCTTGACGGTGTCGTGGCGCACCTTGGTCCGGTCGATCTCCGGGATGGTGAGGAAGTGCTCGAAGTTCGTCCGAAGCTCGTCGCGGTGGTCCAGAGCGGAAACTAGGTCGAGTGACCGGTGGCTGGGGTCGGTCTTCGAGACCGCCGGGCAGACGTCGACGCAGATACCGCAGCCGGTGCAGTCGTCGGCGGCGATGCTGATGCTGAGCAGATGGTCGGGCAGGTCCCGCGACTTGAACGCCTTGGACTGGAAGCCTTCGGGTGCGCCTTCGAGCTGTTCCTTCGGGAAGATCTTGATCCGAAGGGCGGTGTGCGGGCAGGTGATCGCGCACTTCCCGCAGTCGGTGCAGAGGTCCGGGTCCCAGATCGGCAGGTCCTGGGCGATCGACCGCTTCTCCCACTGGGCGGTGTCGGTGGGCCATGTGCCATCTGCCGGCATCGCGCTGACGGGAAGCAGGTCACCCTCGCCGCGCATCAGGTGGGCCGTGACCTTGGTGACGAAGTCGGGGGCGTTGCTCGGCAGAGGCGGCATCCGGTGCAGTGCGCTCGTCGCAAGGGCCGGCAGCTTGACCTGGGTCAGCTCGCTGAGCGCGCGGTCGACGGCGGTGAAGTTGCGCTCGACGACCTTGCGGCCCTTCTTGCCGTAGGCGTTCTCGATCCCCGCCTTGATCCGTGGAATGACCTCTTCCACCGGCAGAACTCCCGAGAGCTGGAAGAAACAGGGCTGCATGATCGTGTTGATCCGCGCTCCGAGACCGAGCTCTTTGGCCAGCCCGTGCGCGTCGATGACGTAGAGCGACAGGTCCTTGTCGATGAGCTGTTGCTGCACCTCGACGGGCAGCTGGTCCCACACCTGGTCGTCCGGATAGGGCGAGTTCAGCAAGATTGTTCCGCCCGGCTTGGCCAGCTCGAGCACCTTCATGGTTCGCAGGAGCGAGAACTGGTGTACGCCGATCACGTCCGCCTGCTCGATCAGGTACGTCGAGCGGATCTCCTCGTGGCCGAACCGAAGATGTGAGACGGTCACGCCGCCGGACTTCTTCGAGTCGAGCACGAAGTAGCCCTGGACGAACTGGTCGGTGCCGTCGCCGATGATCTTGATCGAGTTCTTGCTCGCACCAACGGTGCCGTCGGAGCCGAGGCCAAGGAAGACCGCAGAGACGCCCTTGCTCGACACGGCGAAGTCGGGCTCAGGGTCCAGCGAAAGGTGGGTGACGTCGTCCACGATGCCGACCGTGAAGCGGCGCTTCGGGCTTTCGCGGGTGAGCTCGGTGAAGACACCGGCCACCATTGGTGGGGTGAACTCCTTGCTCGACAGGCCGTAGCGGCCGCCGATCAGGGTCTTCACGGTGCGGCCTCCGTCGAACATCGCACTGTCCATCAGCGCGCTGGCCACGTCGAGGTGAAGCGGCTCCGCGGTCGCCCCGGGCTCCTTGAGACGGTCCAGGACAGCGATGTGCTGCGCACTTTCGGGGAGTGCGGCCAGGAAGGCCTCGACGGGGAACGGCCGGTAGAGCCGGATGGTGAGGTAGCCGACCTTCTCGCCACGGGCGACGAGGGCGTCCACGGTCTCTCTCACGGCGCCGGCCCCCGAGCCCATGATCACGATGACCCGCTCGGCGTCAGAAGCACCGTGGTACTCGACGAGGTTGTACTCTCGTCCGGTTTGCTCGGCGAACTCGTTCATCGTGTTCTGAACGATCCGCGGCACGGCGTCGTGGAACGGGTTGCAGGCCTCACGGGCCTGGAAGAAGACATCGGGGTTCTGGGCGGTGCCGCGCAGGGTCGGGGCATCGGGGGTGAGCCCGCGCATTCGATGCTCGAGCACCAGGTCGTCGGGCATCATCGCGCGCATCACGTCCTCGCCGACGACCCTGATCTTGTTGATCTCGTGCGAGGTGCGGAACCCGTCGAAGAAGTGCATGAAGGGAACCCGCGCGTGCAGTGTCGCGGCGTGCGAGATCAGGGCGAAGTCCTGAGCCTCCTGCACCGACGAAGAGCACAGCATCGCCCAACCGGTCATCCGTGCGCTCATCACGTCCGAGTGGTCGCCGAAGATTGACAGCGCGTGGGTGGCCAGCGTGCGGGCAGCAACGTGGATCACGCAGGGCGTCAGCTCGCCCGCGATCTTGTACATGTTGGGCAGCATCAGGAGCAGACCCTGGGACGACGTGAAGGTCGTGCCAAGTGCGCCCTTCTGTACGGCGCCGTGCAGCGCCCCGGCCGCGCCGGCCTCGGACTGCATCTCGACGACCTCGGGAACCGAGCCCCAGAGGTTGGTCCGTCCGGCGGCGCTCCACGCGTCGGCATGCTCCCCCATGGTGGAGGCGGGGGTGATCGGATAGATCGCGATCACCTCGCTGCAGGCATGCGCAACTCGGGCCGCTGCCTCGTTTCCGTCGACGCACTCCCAGGTCACGTCTTGTACTTCGCCTGGTAGGTCGCCGGTCATACAAACCTCCGAGATTGGTCCGAAACACGTTCTGCAAACGTTACGGAGGACCCCGCCAGGCGCACAGGGCACAAGGTCCCGCTCCGCTCCTGCTGCCCCTCTCTCGGCTGTATGACGGCGGGCTCGCTGCAGGGCGGCTCGTGGCCCCCAGCCGGTTGGCGTGACGTGGCAGACTGCTGGCGTGGTCCTGGCCCTGACGTGTGCGCTCTTCGCAGCTCTGGCCTACGGAAGCGCATCGGTGTTGCAGTCGGTGGGGGCGCGCAGAGCGGAGTCCAGCGCGGGTCTTGATCCGCGTCTCTTGGTCCGCCTCACCCGATCGGCGCCCTACGTGTCCGGCGTCGCCCTTGATCTGGCCGCTTTCCTCGCATCGCTCGTGGCCCTCAGGATGCTGCCCCTGTTTCTCGTGCAGGCGGCCGTTGCCTCGAGCATCGGGGTCACCGCCGTCCTGGCGGCTGCCATCGGTGCTCGGTTGGTCCGTCGAGACATCGTCTCGCTGACTGTCCTGGGCGCCGGGCTGCTGCTGCTGGCTATCTCAGCCCAGCCGGACCAGGGAACGCCGTTGACGCTGGTGGTCCGCTGGGGGCTTCTTGCCTCGGTGTTGGTCCTGGGTGCCGCGGGGGCGGTCGTCGCGAGGCGTGCCGGACGTTCGAGTGCACCCGCCCTTGCCGTCCTTGCGGGGCTGGCCTTTACCGTTGTCGCAGTCGCCGCGCGAAGCCTGACTGTGCCCACCCCGCTCTGGCATGCTCTCTCGGATCCCGGTTTGTGGGCCATCCTCGCTCTGGGCGGGCTGGGGATGTTGCTGTTCACCACTGCTCTCCAACGCGGCTCCGTGACCAGCACGACTGCGCTCATGTTCGCCGTCGAGACCGTCGTCCCGGCGGGGATCGGTCTGATCTTCCTCGGAGACACGACACGTCCTGGGTATGCCGCGGTGGCGGCAGCCGGGTTCGTCCTCACCATCGCAGGGACTGTGGGCCTGGCGACCCATGACCTGACCCCGGCGATCGTCGGGGTCGGCGACCAGTAGCATCCACGAAACAGACACAGATCCGAACCGTCCAAGGAGATGTCACATGGCCTCACCCAGCCCCGGATACTCGATCACCGTCCGCGTCGAGGTGCCCGCTGTTGCGACAGCGACGACCGCGCTGACCACCGCGGTGGGCTCTGCGGGTGGAGCACTTACCGCTCTGGACGTCGTCGAGAGTCATACGACCCGCATGGTGGTCGACGTCACCTGTGACACCTCGGACGAGGAGCACGCCGATCTGATCACGAAGGCCATCACCGAGATCCCTGGCGCCGTGGTGCGAAAGGTCAGTGACCGCACCTTCCTGATGCACCTCGGCGGCAAGATCGAGGTCACTCCCAAGGTGCCGTTGAAGCACCGCGACGACCTGTCCCGCGCATACACCCCCGGCGTGGCCCGCGTCTGCCTGGCCATCGTCGAACACCCTGAGGACGCCAGGCGCCTGACCATCAAGCGCAACACCGTGGCCGTCGTGACCGACGGCTCGGCGGTGTTGGGGCTGGGCAACATTGGAGCGGCTGCGGCGCTGCCCGTGATGGAGGGCAAGGCTGCGCTGTTCAAGCAGTTCGGCGGTGTCGACGCGTGGCCGGTGTGTCTGGACACCCAGGACACCGATGCCCTGGTGGAGATCGTTCGCGCGATCGCCCCCGTCTATGGCGGCATCAACCTGGAGGACATCTCGGCGCCGCGTTGCTTCGAGATCGAGGCGCGACTGCGCGAGCTGCTCGACATCCCGGTCTTCCACGACGACCAGCACGGTACGGCGATCGTGGTGCTCGCCGCGCTCACCAATGCCCTGCGAGTCGTCGACAAGAAGATCGAGGACGTGCGCATCGTGGTGTCGGGCGTGGGCGCCGCCGGGCAGGCGATCATCCGGCTCCTGCTGGCTCAGGGTGCTGGCGAGATCATCGGGTGCGGCCGCGGAGGGGCCGTGCATTCCGGGCAGGAGGGCATGGACCCGTTCCGCCAATGGATCGCCGACAACACCAACAGCGCCAAGCTGGAGGGCTCGCTCAAGGAGGTCCTGGTTGGGGCTGATGTGTTCATCGGCGTCTCGGCTCCTGACCTGCTGACCGGCGAGGACATCGCGACCATGGCCGACATGTCGATCGTGTTCGCTCTTGCGAACCCGGTCCCCGAGGTGGATCCCGTGGTCGCCGGCGAGTATGCCGCCGTGGTGGCGAGCGGCCGCTCGGACTACCCGAACCAGATCAACAACGTGCTCGTCTTTCCCGGGTTCTTCCGCGGCCTGCTCGATGCAGGGGTCTCGGACTTCAGTGACGACATGCTGATTGCGGCGGCAACGGCAATCGCCGACACGGTCAAGGCGGAGGAGCTCAACCCCACCTATATCGTCCCCAGTGTGTTCGACCCGACCGTCGCCCCCGCGGTCGCCGCAGCAGTGCGCGCCGTGGCCACAGCCAAGGGACACTAGCCAGGCATCCCTGCCCTCGCCTCGATGATGGTGCAGACACTCGAGGACGAGGGCGCCGCGGTCAATAGGATCGAACTGGTGAGCAGCGGCTGACGCGAGTCAGTCTGCGTGTGCCAAGACGGTCAGCGGTTGTGTGCGCCCATGATCGAGCGCCAATCTGCACGAGTGGCAAGAGCAGCCTTCAGCGACGTGCCCTGCGTGCTCCACGAGTACGCATAGTCCATCTGCGGGTGCGGTACTCGTGCTGCCCACTGGGCGACCATGTAGCGCAGTTGGGCCGCGGTGGGCGCTGTGTAGTAGGAGTCACCGAAGGTCTGGAAGATCGGCACGATATTAGCGACAGGAATCCCAGCAGCCCGAGCATGAGCGAACGCCTCGGGGATCTTATTGGTACGCAGGACGCCGAGGGCGACCGGGTAGGGGTCCAGCCCTAGGAGGTCGAGGTGCGTCGCAGCGGGCCGGTAGGCGAAGTACCTACCCGGCTTGTCGAGCACGGTGATGAACGCCTTTTTGCCGGGTGCATGCGCGTGGATGTAGTCCGAGTACGCACGGATAGCAGGAGCATCCGTGCCGTCTAGCGGCTCGTCTGTGAGGTAGAACCCATAGAGCTTGGGGTTGGCATGATTGGCCGCCACGAAGGCCTTGAATGCCGGCGAAACCTGAGCAGAGGCACGGGTCTTCGGGAGACCGACCCAGACAAGGGCCTTGGAGCCGGCTGGAATTCTGTTGACCGCCCAGGTGCTCATGGTCGTGTCATGACCCCTGAAGCCGAGAGCCTGAGTGGTGGCGTAAGCACCGTGCTCATTCGACGTGAAGTGCAACGTTGGGGGAGGGGCTACGACGGCGGAAGCCGTCGAACTCACCAACAAGGGAGCTAACAGGAAAGGGATCACTGCCAGCAGAGTCTTGGACTTCATATTTCTTGGCCACTTTCCGTCAAGGACGATCAGGCGGATGACTGCGTAATTTGGCGAGACGCATGAAGCAATCCCGCACGGATTCGCGCTCGGGATCACTCCCAAGTCGATTGGGTGTTGATGCGTGAGTTTGCGAGCATACGCCTCCGATGTCCATTTTTGAGGCATCTGTCGGAAGTGGGCTTCTTGCGCCGTACGGTCGGGATCTAGCGCCAGAGGTCGCGTCCAGTGAGCTGACCCGGCGGTCCCACTTGCCCATAGTGGGAAAGTGGGAGTAGCGTTGAGGGTAAGGCCCCAACAGACAGGAGGGTGCAAACGTGAGCACCTTGATCGAGACCGACGCCCGGAGTCGGGCCGTGATCCCCGGCCACGCGAACCAACGCTTCCTGGCCCAGGAGAATGAGGACGGCTCCATTCTTCTGCAGCCGGCTAGCGTCGTGACCGATGCGCAGGTCGAGTATGACGGCGACCCGGAACTGCAGGCACTGCTCGCCAGAGCCTCGCAGTCGTCCACGGTGCGCCGGGTCCGTCAGCGCCGGCTCGCGTGAGTGCAGACGACGCCTACTCCCGCGTCGCCGACAAGCAGCTCGACTCGCTGGAAGCCGGTCCCGACGCCGACCTCTACGACGCTGTACTGGACGCCTGTCAGCTGATCTTTCGCCTCCCCGCACAGGCACAGGCGCGGTCCACCGCCATTAGGACCCCTGACGGCATCCGCTTCCGACTGCCCGTTGCTGGCCACCCGCCGTACAAGGTGTTCTGGTCCTCAGACGGGCCCCGCATTGAAGCCGTGTTCCCTCACCCGTAGACCGATCGGGTCGCCCAGCCCGGTCGTGGTTGCGATACGCCCCAGCTTCGGACGTCGACACCATGGTCCTCGGTCACGCCTCGCCAGTAGTGACCCTGAAGGTCTACGCCCACCTCTGGCCTGGAGACGATGACCGCACCCGGTCCATCATCGACGCCATACTTGGCGCTTCTGCGGACCAGGTGCGGACTGACGGGGCGTTCTGATTGCGTTTGTGCTGGTCAGAGCCCTAAGAATCTCAAGCAGCCTTTTTGGTCTCCTACTAGGCATGCGTGACTGAGGATTGTTGATAGTTGTTGGCATAAGGGGTCTGACCTGCACATATGTCGTTTGCGATGGTTGACGCTTGATGGTGGCAGATGAACCTACCAAGGACTTTTCAAGGACTCACA
>JBBRZV010000005.1:0-79620 GCA_038236365.1 Actinomycetales bacterium
CGACGCCCACCACGTCAAACACTGGATCCAGGGCGGACCCACCGCCCTGCTCAACCTCGCGCTGCTCTGCGGCTACCACCACACCTGGGTCCACCAACACGACCTCACCGCCACCGTCACCGCCCACGACGTCACCTGGCACACCTGAGCGCGCGCCCTGACTGAAGTATCCGCGCGCCCTGACTTGTCAAGAGCTGCCTGGCCCCGGCCGGACAGGGCTACGAGCGGGCGAACCAGGTCCCGTTTTCCGGGTGTGCGCGGTAGGCCAGCGCATGGGCGATGCGCGCGTGCGACGACTTCATCATGGGCTCGGGCAGTGCGTCGGCCTCGAACCAGCCGACCGAAGTCGACTCGTCGTCGGCCACCCACGGATCGCCATCGCCAACGGCACGACACACGAACGTGAGGTCGAGGTACTGCGCGCGGTCGCCATTCTCGTACTGGACGGTCTCCGGGTTCGAGGAGACTGCGGCGAGGCCCTCCACGACAACCTTGATCCCGGTCTCCTCGAGCACCTCGCGGACGGCGGCCAGCGCGGGTTGTTCGCCAGGCTCGAGGATCCCGCTGACGACGGCCCACAAGCCGTTGTCGGCGCGCCGCCCGAGAAGGAGCCTGCCGTCCCCATGGATGACGACGGCGCTGACCCCTGGCATCCATAGCAACTCATTGCCCACGTGGGATCTGAGCGCCAGGACGAAGTCGGGAATCGGCATGCGCCGGAGCCTACGCGCGCCACTTGGAGCGTGCGCCATCACTTCCAACAGTTCCGTATCGACGGTTGGAGCGTCGTCCACGTTCCCCAATCAGGTTGGAACGTTCACCACAACTTCGAACGCCAGAGCACTGTCTCGGGCGCCACCAGTCGATTGGAGGCCAGTCACTTCTCCCGGCGTAGATGACGGTCGATGTACTCGGACGTCTGGCGGTAGTCCGTGGTCACGATGGTGTGGGCGTCGGCGGCAAGGGATCGAGCTGTTTTTCTTGCGTTCTCGACCCGGAAGTCAACGGTGGTCTCTGGGACCAGATCGGTAAGGGCGTAGAGCAGCTCTTGGGCGGCGTGCGCGATGCGCTCCTGCTGAGGTGTGCAAGCGGACATGATGGAGTAGTCCTTTCATTTATGCGACAGGGGTGTCGCGCATCGGGTCCTCTCAGTTGGGCGACGAAGGTGTCGCAGGTTGATTTGCCCCCCTACATGCCCTTTTGTAGACCCGTTGCATACCCAGCACAACCCCTTTCGGGGCCCGGCTATCGCGACTCATCCACGCAGAGGGTCGCTGAGTTACTGCCCGGCACTGTGCGAAGGTCACGGGCGCGCATGGATCTGGCTTGATTGCTGCCAATTCACGATCGCGGGCCAGCTCGGACGCGCTATCGTCCTCGGAAGGGTGCAACGGGCTGCCCTTGCTGGCGGGGGGTTGACATGGGCCTTCGAGGGGGTTCGGGGCTTTCCCGCTTCGGAGCGCCCAAGACTCCCCCACCGAACAGGTTTCACGGCGTCCGGTCGTCGGTCGGCTGGCCGCTGGCGCTCTACCTGACGTGGGCATCAGTCCTGACCATCGCCTACTTCTCCGCGCCGGGCCGGACCCTGGTCTTGTGGACGTCACTGGGTCTGAGCAGCGTGCTTGCCCTGGTGGTCGGCATACGACGATACCGGCCAGAACAGCGGCTGCCCTGGTACCTCTTGGCCGCAGCCGTCACGAGCTTCGCAGCCGGCGACCTCGTGGACAACCTCCTCACCTCGGTGTTGCACGAGAACAACGCGTTGCTGTCGGCCGCCGATGTCCTCCATCTCGCGATGTATCCGCTCTGTGCTGCCGCGCTGGCCCTGTTCATCCGCTCCCGTACGCCGTGGGCCGACCTCTCCAGCCTGCTGGACGCCCTGATCATCACGGTGGGGGTGGGGCTGCTGTCGTGGGTCTACCTCATCGACCCCTTTGTCCACAGCGCCCAGCTGACTTTGCCCCAGAAGCTGATCTGGGCGGCATACCCGCTCGGCGATGTGCTCCTGCTCGCCCTGCTTGCCCGGCTCTTGTCGGATGGAGGTCTCCACGTCATCTCGCTTCGGCTGCTGACCTTCGCCACAGCTGGGCTCCTGGCCGCCGACGTGATCTACAGCCTGACCCGGCTCAACGGCAGCGGGGCGGCCGACGGGCGGGTCGACGGAGGCTGGCTCCTCTTCTACGTCCTGCTCGGTGCGACCGCCCTGCATCCCTCCATGGTGGAGATGACGGTCCCGTTGCCACCCAGGCGCGTGGGTATCGGACGCGCCCGGCTATTCCTGATCGCGGCAGCTTCGCTGGTGGCCCCCATTGACGGGGTCGTCCTACAGCTGAGAAACGGCCACGGCGCTGCCCTGCACCTGGGCGCGTCCGCTGTCCTGTTCGGGCTGGTCACTGCCCGCATGTCGAGCGTGGTCCGCGCCCAGCAGCAGGGAATCGCGCGCGAGGCGGCCTTCCGGGACGCGGACACGGCGCTGGTCGCGGCCGTTGATGAGTCGCTCGTTGCCAAGGCGGTACGCACGACCTTGTCCCGGCTGACCACCGGCCAGCCTCAGCTCGAGGTCGCCGTGACCCTGTTCGCGGGGACGGCGATCTACAGCATCGAGAGCCAAGCCCGCGCCGAGCTGTCCACATTCGAGTTCGAAGCCGTCCGTGCTCTCAAGGGATTCGACCCAGCGCTCGTGGACGCGGCGACCCTTGCGAGGCTGCTCCCCGGCCAGGTCTCCCCCGGATCGACCGCGTTGGTGCAGCCCCTGCGTTCGGCCGACTCGCTCATCGGGGCCGTGCTCGTCGTGGGTGACCGGCACCAGCTCACTCTCACGCAGGACTCGATCCAGGCCATCGGCGTGAAGGTCGCTCTGGCCCTGCAGCGGATCGCCCTGGCGCGCGAGCTGCACCAGCGAGCCAGCGAAGCGCACTTCCGGGCCCTGATCCAGAACGCCTCCGACGTCATCCTCGTGATCGGAACCGACAACCAGATCACCTACCAGACGCCCTCGGCTGCGCGCGTTCTCGGCTACCACCCGGTGGTGCTGGCGCGAAAGAACCTTGAGCAGCTGCTTCCTCGGGAGGACCTCGAGAAGTCCCTGTCACGGCTTGAGCGAATGCGCCGGTATGGCGTCGAGCGCGTCGCCAAGCTCGACTGGCAGATGGAGTGCGCAGACGGCAGGTGGATCGACGCTGAGGTCGTGTGCAGCAACCTGCTTGACGACCCGGACGTACAAGGCCTTGTCCTCACGATCAGGGATGTCACAGATCGCCGCAAGATGGAGCGGGAGCTCGAGCACCGCGCCTTTCACGACAGCCTCACGGCGTTGCCGAACCGTGGGCTGTACTTCGACCGCCTCAAGGATGCGTTGCATCGAGCGGCCCGCACGAACGCGCTGGTCGCCGTGCTCTTCATCGACGTCGACGACTTCAAGGCGATCAACGACACCTGGGGGCACGGCGCCGGGGACAGGGTGCTTCAACGACTCTCAAGGATCCTCGCGACGTCGATCCGGGCCGGGGACAGCGCGGCCAGGCTCGGGGGTGACGAGTTCGCCCTCCTGGTACACGGTGCTTCCATCGCCGAGGTGGAGGCGGTGGCACGGCGCGTCCTCAGCTCGCTGCAGGAACCGATGGAGATGGACGGAAAGAGCCTCTCGGTGCGGATCAGTATCGGCATCGCCACCAGTGAGCACTCAACCGACGCCGGTGAGCTTCTCCAGCTAGCTGACCTGGCCCTCTATGAGGCGAAGGACTCGTTCAAGGGCACCTACCGGATCTTCCGCGAGGAGCTGCGTGATGACCTCGCCAAACTCTCCGACCCCAAAGATGGGAAGGGCGTCCGTCACGCACGTTAGGCGGTCGACCGAAACGTCAGACCTCCAGCACAGCTTCGATCACGTGCCCCGCGTCCACGTACTCCGCGTCATCCACGAGGGTGGGCGCCAGTCCGGTGGCCCACATCCGGTTCAGGATTGCCACGATCAACCTCTCGTTGAAATCCAGGTCGATGGCTTCCCAGCCGCGCAGGTCCGGGTGGATACGCGAGGTGTCGTGAGGTCTCCCGGCCGGACCGGCCCACCAGCCGTGGCTGAGCCGGAGGTCGGACCACCGGGCATACTCCCGCTTTGCCACTTCCTCGAGGTGTCCCTCCCAGTCCCGCAACGGCGAGCAGCTGGGCACGTCGCGCGCCGTGATCGGCTGCCATGTGTGCGCGTGCTGGGTGAACCAGCTCAGCACCTGCCAGTGCTGGCGCACGTTGTCTTCCTGGAAGAACGTCGGCAGGTCCTCCCACGGAACGTTCGTCAGCCGGGCACCCCGCTCTGGCCGGGTGGCTCGTTCGGTGGCGGCGCCACCCGGCCAGCCCTGGCTCGCGCGGTATACCGTGTGCTGCTGTCTCGCCAGCCGTGTCATCGAGTCGTACGGGGGAAGTGCCACGCCGTTGGCATCGCTTCGGACCAGCGTGGGAACGAAACGCAACAACCCGCCTTTGACCACGGGCTCGGCTGGGCCGCCCGTGTCGCACCTCAGCATCACCCGCGGCTGCCCCTCATGAGCGCTGAGGAAGCGGCGGGCCAGCCTGGAGGCGGCTGCGGCGTACTCTTCACGGTCGTCGACAAAGACAGCCACTGAGTCCGGCTCTCTGGCCAGAACGCTGGCGGCGACGTCCTCCTCGTCGCCATCCTCGGCGGAAACGGCGAAGAGGCGCAGGGCGGCCTTGGCCGTGTCCGCGTCGGGGAAGGCCCATGGCGCGCGTAGGTCGTCCCACTCCCTCTTTCGCACCGACGCCTTAGGACCACACAAGGTGACGCGGGCCAGCTTCGGCCACGCCGCCTCGCCCCCCCGGTCCGCTGCGTGCGCGACCTCGAAGCGGCACCACAGCTGCCAGGCCAGCTCGTCGAGAATCGTCAGCGCGAGGCTTCCCTCGCCGGCAAGAACGACATGGGGCACCACTGAGTGCTCCGCCAGCCACTGTGCCTGCGGCAGGATCCGCTCGACAACGAGCTCACTGGCGATGCCATCGAGCGTGATCGAGTCCGAGACCAGCATCGGCGGGTCCTGTCCGCTCTCAACCGCGATGGGCGTGGTTGTTGCGCCCAGGTGCTGGATCTGGGACAGGCGCCACTGCCGGGCCTCCCGGGTGTCGTCCATCAGCACAAAGATTCTGGGCACGAGATCCTCGAGATGACGGGCGAGCCGCTGGTAGGACAGCACCTTGCAGACCGCCGCCCAGACCTCGAGGTTGCGGTGCTGTTCATCGGAGACGGCATACAGGCGGCGCAAGGCCGTTCTGCGTGGCATCCATGCCCGAGGACGCGAGACCACCGAGCGAACCAGCTCCGGGTCGGTGGCATCGCCGATGACGACCAGGGCGCCAACGCGCCGGGCTTCGGCGATCAAGGCGTTGCTCGGGTCGGCTTCGATGATGACCGTGGTCGGAGGCTTCTTCAGCGTCTTCTGCAGGTCGCCGGGGCGCAGGCCGGTCAACCACCACCACCAGTACCCCGCGGGTTGCTCAACGCCGCCAGGACGCTTGGCCAGCCAGCCAGGGCGCGTGTCGATCCAGTCCGGGCGCCCGCGGTGTCTGCCGTTCTGGGCCACCAGGGCCTTGACGAGGGGGAACGTGCGCACGTTCAGACCTACGACGACGTCGACGTCTCCGCTGAGGTTCACCCGCCACCGGTCCAGCCAGTGCCTGGCCAGAAGCCACACGACCCCGACGGCGCCTGAAGCCGTGACAACCACTGCCAGGACGCGCGCCAGCTCGAAGCCGGGAGAGAACGTGTGAGCGCACACACTTCCGGGGCCCTCGAAGGGGTAGTCGCCGGTGAACATGCCGAGGATCCAGCCGACCGGGGCGAAAGGCGCCGACTCGCCCTCCATGCAGGGTCGGTAGGTCGCGAAGCCGAGCACGCCAACGACCAGAGCTGCGCACACGCCAACCGCAAGCCCCACGCCCGTGAACTTGCCCCGCCGCGGATACCAGTACGTGGCAGCGGTGACGACCAGGACGACGAGCAGGGCGCGGGCCCAGCTGCTTTCCGGAGACTCCGGCGCCGGACCGGAGACGGCCGCCGCTGAGGCTTCGAAGGTGTGCCACGCGAGAACCGCCAGCAGGAACACCGAGGCCACGATCATGGCGCCAAGAACCACGCGCGGCACAATGCCGGAACCCGTTCGAGGCGTGGGCGGCGTGGGCGCTCTCATGAGTCCCGGCGATCGCGGATCGTCATCACGTGGTCGTCTCCCTCGGGCCGATCATGGTCGCTGCCCGGCAACATACCCGCAATCCCGCTTTACCGATGACGTTCCACGCCATGGTCATCCACGATGGGCACATAGCTCAGCCGGAAGAACTGGTCAGGGACCGGCCAGGTATTGCCGTCCGGTCCGGTGACCACCCAGTCTCCCGTTCGTGCCGTGGCGGTGCCCTCGAGCGTCGCAACAAGGGTCGGCGAGGTGACGCGGGCTGCCCGCACCTCACCCACCCGTCGCCAGGTGGCTCCCGAGACATAGTCGTGCATGCTCCGGAACGGGGCGTCCTTGACGGTCCGCGTGGTCCCGTCCGGGGAAGTCACCAGCCAGTCGCCCGCCTCCCCCTGAAGCAGGTCTCCGGCGTCACTCGCCCAGCTCTGCCTCACGTCGAGCCGTCGCGCCTGGACGATGCCAATGCGGCGAAAACGGCTGACTGGGTCAGAGCCCAAGGGTGCACCTCTCAATCTGCAACGCGACATTAGTCCGCTGACCCGATCAAGGTATGCAGGACCGGCCCGAACTGGGCCAGAGGTGAGCAAAGGGGAAGTAGGCTCCGGGCATGAATTCCACATGGGAGGGCCCTGGTACGCCGAGGCTCTTCCTCAGCTACTCGAGCCAGGACACGAAGGACGTCACCCGCCTGGCCGAGCTGCTCACGGAGGACAAGGGGGTCCGAGCGTGGCTGGCCCCCGAACAGATCGCTCCGGGTGACAACTACGCCGCCAAGATATTGGACGCGATTTCGGCAGCAGACGCTCTTATGGTGCTGGTCTCGCCAGCGTCCCTGGAGTCGGCTCACGTCAAGCGAGAGGTCAACCTCTCTTTAGAGCGCTCTCTGCGAATCATTCCGATTATCAAGGAGACTGTCCGTCTCGATCGGTTGCCCTCCGAGTGGAAGTACTGGCTTTCGACGATCCAGGTTCATCAATGGACCTCAGCAGCTGTTGCCGCCGAGATGCTTTCCAACCTCTTGACCGTGAAGCATGCCTCGACCTCGCGGAGAATCTCCAGCGCGACGCGACCGGGCGCCCATGGAATCAACGAGGCGGAGTCGAGGCAGGTGCGCAGCATCGTCATTCAGATCGCGCGCACGAGGGGGAGTCTTGAACATGCACTGAGAAAGTGCCGGCGCCTTGAGTGCAGCGACGCAGACGTTCTCACTCTTGTGAACCACCTGCGCGACAACGGCCTCATACACTTCTCCGACCCCCTCTTGCCAGGAACCACCATTGAGCTTAAGCGATAGGAGTCACAGTGCTCGCAATCGGATTCGATAGCGGCGGCACCCGAACAAGCTACGCCGTTACCCGAGGAGATGGCGTGTTCGAGTCGAACGGGGCGGAGGCCGGCTCATCGATCGCCGATGCGCGAGACCCTCTGGCCATCCAGCTTGCTGTCGACTGGATTGTTGACGTCATAGAGGAGCACGACGAAGAGGAGATCGCGGTCTGGATTGGGGCCGCTGGATTCTCGGGCGCCACGGCGACGGCAATCCGCGGGTACTTCAGCCATCGGATTACCAAGCTGGCGGAGGACTGTGACCGCAGAAATCGGTCCGTCGATATCCTCATCGCCAACGATGCCGTATCGCTTCTGAAGGCACCGCCACTCAATGGTTCGGGAATCGTCGCCATCGTCGGTACGGGTTCAGTGGTGATGGGCACCCACCTTCAGTGCGAGGAGGGGGTCATCAAGAGAGGAGGAAATGACTGGGTCGTCAGCGACGAAGGGTCCGGCGTCTGGATGACGATCACTGCTATACGCCTGATCATGCAGGATATCCAAACGCTCGGTCCGAGAGATTATCATTCTGCCCTGCTGGATCGCCTGGGCGACTACTTCGGAATCACGGCCCAGTCATTGGCTGACATTCCGAGCTCGCATCGGCAGCTTGCGAAGGCTGAGGCCGTTGCGCGGAAGATGGCAGAAAGCAGACCCGATCTCAAGCGGTACTTTGCCAGGTTCGTCTACCCGCACCTCTTTGACCTGTGTTCACTCGAGACCGGAAAACCTCATGACCCCATTGCTGCGGAGGTTCTTCAGCGCTCGGTCTCGGTCATCGTCGATGCGATACGGGATGTGTCCGAAGTCGTCTCCACGTATACGAACGATCAGCCAAACCTGCGTGAGAAGCTCCCACTGGTCATCGGTGGCTCGGTCGCGGCAAACCCTCTCTATGAGCAGAGGCTGAAGGTGCTCACCAGCTCTGAGTGCAGATACGTGAGCTCCGTCAGCATTCTCGGTGACGGTGCGACGACCATGGCCTCTCTGGCCTGGCAGTACGCCTCGGGCACGGACCGCGAACGACGCCAGCTGGCACGCTCTCTGGACCCCCTGCATCCGGTCGCGAAGCTGCTCTGAAGCTGGCGGACCAAGGGCGGTTGAATCGTCACAGGCGGGCGCGGGCTCGGCGCATTACTGTCGGGGGATGCGTAACTTCACCGTGACTGATGACATCCGCGATTATGCCGCCGACCACGGGAGCTGGCCCGCTGGTGACGTTATTCACCGGCTGCAGTCCACGACCCAGGGTCTTGGTGATGTGGCCGGGATGCAGATCGGCGATGACCAGGGGCAGCTGTTGACGATGATGGCCCGGCTTGTTGGTGCACGTCGGGCGGTGGAGGTGGGGACGTTCACGGGCTACTCAAGCCTGTGCATCGCGCGCGGCCTGGGCGAGGGCGGCTCCCTGCTGTGCTGCGACGTCAGCGAGGAGTGGACGGCCATCGGCGTACAGGCCTGGGAGGAGGCAGGTCTGCGTGATCGCATCGAACTGCGGATCGCCCCTGCCCTGGACACCCTGCGCGGGTTGCCGTCCGAAGCGGACATCGACCTGGTCTTCATCGATGCCGACAAGACCGGCTACATCGACTACTGGGAGGCGCTGGTTCCCCGCGTCCGCCCCGGTGGGGTGCTGCTGGTCGACAACGTGCTCTGGAGCGGGCGGGTGGTCGACCAGAGCGTCACCGATGAGGACACGGTGGCGCTTCGCCGGTTCAACGACGTGGTGGCTGCCGACGTCCGGGTCGAGGTTGTCCTGCTGACGGCGTTCGACGGGCTCACGATCGCGCGGAAGCTGTAGCGGCCCTGAGCTCTTGAACGGGCCGAAGCAAAGTGGCTACACTTGTGGACATGAGCGTAGCCGAGCAGATGCCCTTGAAGGACGTCAAGAACCGCCTTTCTGAGGTTGTCGCCAAGGTGGAGCGCGAGCATGATCGGGTCGTCATCACCAAGCACGGGCGTCCCGCTGCTGTCATGGTGAGCGTGGACGACCTGGAGTCGCTTGAGCAGACGCTGGATGTCATGTCCAGGCCGGCTCTGGTCAAGCAGATCCGCGAGAGTCTGAACGACCTCAGGCATGAGGGTGCCCGGGTGCTATCCAAGGACGAGGCGCTCGGGCTCATCGCGGGATCATGACGGATGGGCCATTCGACATCGCCTGGACACCCACGTCCCGTCGGGCGCTGTCCAAGCTCCCGGAAAAGGTAGGCACCGCCGTCATCGAGCTCTGCTATGGGCCACTGGCGGACAACCCAGCGACGACGGGCAAGCCGCTGCGGTTTGAGCTCGAAGGCCTTCATTGCGCGAGGCGAGGCGACTACCGGGTCATCTACAGAATCGACCTCGACAGACATTGCGTGGACATCGTCGCCATCGAGCACCGCTCGGATGCTTTCCGGTCACGCTGGTCATGAGGACGCAGTTGGTGTGGTCGTCCCCATCTGCCTTGCCAGTGGAGATTGCCAATTTGTCGCCACATGGCGGATCTTTGCCCTGACGGCCTCAGTCGGTTGGGTGCTGCCAGGAGACGGGATCAGAGGCGCCGCGGTCGATGTCGGGCTCGAGGTACATCACCAGGCGCATCGCAGGTACGGCCTCACGGGCTCGCTGCTCGGCAGCGTTGATGGCAGCGGCGATCTGATGCCCGTAGTCCGAAGTGCCCACCGCCAGCTTCGCAGCCACGAGCAGCTCCTCAGGCCCGAGGTGCAACGTGCGCAGATGTATGACGCGCTGGACTGGTGAGCCATCGTCGCCCTCGAGCGCGGCCTTGATGGCCTGCACCTGGCCGAGCGTGGCGGCCTCCCCGATGAGCAGTGACTTCATCTCGATCGAGAGAACGATCGCGACCAGGACCAGGAGCGTGCCGATCAGGGCGGTGCCGACGGCGTCCCAGATGCCGTTGCCGGTGGCCAACGTCATGCCCACGCCGAAGAGCGCGAAGGCGAGGCCGAACAGGGCGGCGAAGTCCTCGAGCAGGATGACGGGCAGCTCGGGCGCTTTGGCGGTGCGGATGAAACCCACCCACGATCGCTCGCCCCGGACGTGGTTGCTCTCGGCGACGGCCGTGCGAAAGGATAACCCCTCCAGCGCAATCGCGACGAGCAGTACGGCGATCGGCACCCACCACCATCTGCCGGTGATCGGTTCGGGGGCCTGGAACTTGTGCCACGCCTCGTACAGCGCGAAGAGCCCACCGACGCTGAACAGCACGATCGAGACGATGAAGGCGTAGACGTAGCGCTCACGTCCGTAGCCGAAGGGGTGCTCTGGCGTGGCCTCGCGCCGGCTCCTCTTGCCGCCGACCAGCAAGAGGCCCTGGTTGCCGGAGTCCGCCACGGAGTGCACCGACTCGGCCAGCATCGAGCTCGATCCGGTCAGCAGGAACGCGACAAACTTGGTGATCGCGATGCCGGTGTTGGCCAGCAATGCCGCAACGATTGCCCTGGTCCCGCCCTCGACTGCCATGCGCGCCAGCCTATTCGGAGGCGCCTATGGGGCAGCGAGCAGATCTGGATCAGCTGGCCGTCGGGCGGCCGACCGTGAAGGCCTTGGCGTCGTCAATCTCGATGGCCTTGAGGTCTTTCGGAGCGTTGGTCAGCTCAATGACGGCAAGGTCGGTGGATGGGTCGGACCTGACGACCTTCGCCTCAAACGTGCGCCTGTCCTTCAGGGTCACCGAGATCGTTGAGCCCTGAACGGCAGCGGCTGCGACACGATGTCTGGTCAGGATGTGGCCGGCGGTGTCCACGATGACGCCCACGCCCCGGCAGCGCCTTGAACCGCTCGTCACGCGGACGGACACCACGCTCGCGGAGACGGCCGCGGCTGGCTCCCAGCTGAGAGAGAACGGGTCGGTCTCGACTCTCGGCGCCGCAGAGGTGGCCTCACTCGCCCGGGCCGGCGCGGCGCCACAGGCGTCAATGTCACCGTGCGGAACGGCATACTTGCCCGCGCCGGGGACGAGCGTGAGCGACCTGCGGGGTCTCACCGGCTGAGCGAGCCCTTCACCGTGCTGCGTCATCGGACCTCCGCAAGGTTACTGAGCCAGCCGAACAGGACACTGTCCAGTCAATCGCGCAATCATCAAAAGAGGCTGGACGCTGACTGGGAGTTTGCGGTGGGCCGCAGCGCCGCAATCACCCGAGGGCAACCAGCTGTGGCGTCGTCAATCTATTCGGCCGTGAGCCCGAGGCCGAGCAGGGCGTTCTCGACGACCTCGGTGAGCGCGGGGTGGATCCAGTACTGCCCGAGCGCCATCTGCTGCACGGTCTGCCCGAAGGACATCCCCTGGATGAGCGGCGCGATCAGGTTGGACGCCTGGTAGCCCATGAGGTGCGCGCCGAGCAGCTCGCCCGTGGCCGGGTCAGCGATCAGCTTGCAGATGCCTGTGGTGTCCTCCATCGCCCAGCCGTATGCCGTGTCGCCGTATGGCTGAGTCTTGGTGACGTAGCTGCGGTTTCGGGTCTTCAGCTGCTCCTCGGTCAGCCCGACGCTGGCGATCTGCGGGGAGCTGAAGACCGCCTCCGGCACGAAGCGGCGGTCGAAGCTGCGCAGATCACCCGGGTGAGCCAGGTTGTGGGCGACGATTCTCGCCTCGTGGTTGGCGACGTGCTTGAGCTGGTAGTCGCTGGACACGTCCCCGAGGGCCCAGACTCCTTCGACGCTGGTGCGGCCGTGCTCGTCGACCTTGACCCTGCCGTCCTCATGCGTGTTGATGCCGGCCTGGGCTAGGCCGAGGCGGGCGGTGTTGGGCACCCGACCCGTGGCGACGAGCAGGATGTCGCCGCTTGCGTGACTCCCGTCGGCGAAGTCGAGGCGGACTTCAGTTTCGTCGCCCTTGACCCTGGTGAGCGTGCTGTTCAGGCGAACGTCCCACTGCTTGCGGGCGATCGCCGTAAATCGTTGGGAGATCTCGGTGTCGAGCTGCCGCAAGAGTGCGTCGTGGCGGGCGACGACGGTGACCTTGGTGCCGAAGGCGGAGAAGACGTGTGCGAACTCCGCGGCAATGAAACCGGATCCGAGAATCACCAGATGTTTCGGGAGCTCGTCAAGGCGCATGATCGTGTCGGAGGTGTGGAACGGAACCCCGGAGTCGATAACCTCGTCGGGAACAACCGCCTGAGCGCCGGCGGCGATGACGATCTGGTCGGCACTGACCTCGTCCCCGCTGTCGATGTGCAGCGCTTTTGGACCGGTGAAGCTCGCGTGGCCGAAGAACGCGGTTGTGTTCGGGCCGTTGACGCGGAAGTCCCTGCCACTCTTGGAGATCGGGTCGATCCGGCCGAAGATGCGGTCGCGGATGTCCGGCCAGCGGACGCCATACAGCGTGGCATCGACGCCGTACTTGCCTGCATTCGTCACGGTATTGGCGACGTCGGCGGCGTAGACGTACATCTTGGTGGGGATGCAACCGACGTTGATGCACGTGCCCCCGAAGGTCCCGGACTCGATGATCGCGACGCGCTTGTCGTCGAAGTCCGGGGTGACCAGGGAGTTTCCAGAGCCGGTGCCGATGATTGCCAGGTCGAAGTGAGCCACGCACTGAGGGTAAGGGTTGCGGTCAGCCGCGAACGCGATCCCGAAGGTCGGCGACATGTGGAGAAACGGCCGGGTCGAGACCCAAACCGATCGCGAGGTAGGTCGCAGCAAAGTCGGTCTGAGCGATCTGCCCGGCCAACCTCACCAGTGGATGCCCAGCGTCAGCGGTCACGATCGAGACCTGGACGCCCGCGTCGTATGCCGTCTGAATGACCGCCTCGGTCAACGAGTTGGCTTCGGTCCACTGTGGGCTCGGGTTCGCTGGTGGCGCATCACGCAGCATCAACAGGCCCAGTCGCGGCTGGGCCGGACCGTCCAGGAACGGGTCCGCGAAGATGTCGGGAGCGGACTTGTGGGCCCCCACCCGATGACCACCACCGGCCGTGAACGGCCCGTCGAAGCTGGCCACGATCTGAGAAGCGGCGTCCGGGAGCTCACCGTAGGTGGCCGGAATGCGGGCAGTGCGGGCCAGCATCGAGGCTGCCCGTGAAGCCGCAACACCGTTAAGCGGGCCGTCACCCAGGACGACCGGAATGGTCTCGGCCAGCTGCATCGCCAGGATCTTGGCAGGATTGACGAACGACTCGGACCGCGGACGGCAGGCTTCGGCGTGCAAGTCCAGCCGATCGGCAGCCTCGGCCATGACCGACTCGCCGGCCTGGATCAGGCCGAGGGCATCGGCAGCGAGGACGACCGGCGTGAGCAGGGACCACAATGCGGTTCGCGATGAGGTCCGGCCGCGGCCGACGTCGATATGCACACCGTGGGCGCGGGCACAGACCTCTGCCAACGGTGAGTCGGCAGCACCAACAGTGAGCAACGAGGCACCACGGCGAGCTGCTTCGGCGGCAACAGCCAACGGTCCCTGCGCTCGACCTGACAGCGACACCGCCACCACGAGATCCAGCGGACCGACCCAGCCGGGAAGCGGCAGGTTGCGTCGAACCGAGACCGGCACCGGAGATCCGGGCTCGGCCAAGAGCTCCAGGACGTCGGCCACAACGGCCGAGCCACCCAGGGATGCCACCAGCACGGAGCGTGGGCGATCCCCTCCCGCCACACGTTCGATCCCGGCCTCACGCGAGAGGGTGACCGCCTGACGAACCTGCGCCCCCGCGGTCGCCAGCGCCACCAGCGTTTGGCGGGAGTCGCACGAGACGATGTGGTCAGGGTCGTTCAAAAGGGCTTCGTCGAGAAGGGGTGCCATGGCCTGACCGCCGAATCAGTTTGCGAGCGAACGGGATTCATCGACCAAGAGCACCGGTATGCCGTCGTCGATCCGGTATGCCAAGCGACATTCGGTATTGGTGCACTGCAGCTCTGGGCCACGCGGACCTGATCCGTCCAACAGCGTGGAGCCGCAGTTGGGGCAACGCAGGATCTCCCGCAGCCAAGGCTCGATCCCGGGAGCGGGTGAGGAAGCAGTCTGTGGCGCAGGCGGCGCAGGCACCGGCGGCGCAGGAACCGGCGGCGCAGGAACCGGCGGCGCGGGCACGGGCGGAATGGAGCTGTGAGCTATCGGGTCTGTCTCTTCGGCCATCAGGTTCTCCCCACGCACAGTTGACAGAACATCATCTCGTACTCGCTCCATTGTCGCCTCATCCGCCGCCTCGACATTGAGGCGGAGCAACGGTTCGGTGTTGCTGGCTCGCAGGTTGAACCACCACATCGGGTGCGCCTGATGGCTCACGGTCATTCCGTCCAGCTCGTCGAACTCCACGACCTCGCCGTTGGCCTTCGCCCACGCCTGGGCCCACGCCCGCACGTCCGAAGTGGCGGCGCGCCCATCGGCGACTGTCGAGTTGATCTCGCCGGACGCGGCATAGCGGGTGAATCGCGCGACCACCTCGGAGATGGGTCGCGACTGCTCCCCAAGAGCCGCCAAGACGTGCATCGCGGCGAGCATCCCGGTATCGGCGAACCAGAAGTCGCGGAAGTAGTAATGAGCCGAGTGCTCCCCGCCGAAAACCGCCTTGTTGCGAGCCATCTCGCCCTTGATGAACGAGTGCCCGACCCGGGTGCGGACGGCTGTCGCGCCCGCCTCGGTGATGATCTCGGGGACCGCGGCAGACGAGATGACGTTGTAGACGATCCTTGCGTCCC
The DNA here is from genome assembly GCA_038236365.1 of Actinomycetales bacterium. Lineage (GTDB taxonomy): Bacteria > Actinomycetota > Actinomycetes > Actinomycetales > Dermatophilaceae > UBA4719. Next base: position 15,165 of record JBBRZV010000005.1, read on the forward strand.
TGCCCTCAGCGCGCTCTTTGGCTATCTCGCGGGTGGCCACCAACGCCGTGATGGCGGACGGGCTGACCGGCTCACCGCGCTCATCAACGACGAAGCAGCGATCGGCGTCTCCGTCGAACGCAAGCCCCAGGTCGGCACCCTGGGCGATGACGGCCGCCTGAAGGTCGCGCAGGTTCTCAGGGTTGAGCGGGTTGGCCTCGTGGTTGGGAAACGTCCCGTCCAGCTCGAAATACAGCGGTATGACAGTGAGGGGAAGAGTGGGCAACCCACCCAGGGTGCCCAACACCGCGGGGACGGTGTGCCCACCCATGCCGTTGCCCGCGTCCACGACGACAGTCAGGGGCCGGATGTCGCTGAGGTCGACGAGCCCACGCAGGAAGGTCGCGTAGCCGGCGAGGACGTCGCGTTCGCCGATGATCCCGGCCACCGTCTCGCTTGTGGGCGGCGAGCTCGTTGAGGGCGCAGACGCTGATGAGGAGTCGAGCAGGGACTGGGCAAGATCGCGGACCTCGCCGAGCCCGGTGTCCTGGCCAACAGGGCGCGCGCCAGATCGGCAGAGCTTGATGCCGTTGTACTGCGCCGGGTTGTGGCTGGCGGTGAACATCGCGCCGGGGACATCGAGCGAGCCGCTCGCGTAGTAGAGGCCGTCGGTCGAGCAGAGCCCGATCAGCGTGACGTCCAGACCGTGGGACGCGGCACCTTCGGCGAAGGCCCGCGACAAGTCGGGAGAGGACGGACGCATGTCGTGTCCGACGACGATCGAGGTCGCACCGTCAGGACGCGCAACAACTTGCGCAAATGCCGAGCCGATCGCGAAGGCGACCTCGCTGTTCAGCTGCTCCGGCACCAGCCCGCGCACGTCGTAGGCCTTGATGAATTCCGACAGTCTGGGGGCGCTCATGCGCCAGAGCCTATCTATCGCGCAGGATACGCAGGTGGCGGCGGCGGCCGGTCTCGATCATGCCGCTCGCCTCCACGTCACGTTGTTCTCCTCCTGCTGCGGCGGTGCCGGAGGTGTTTCGGGGCCGTCCAGCCTCGCGCACGGCGTCAGCCAGGGCCAGCAGGTCGTCCTGGGTGGGGCCCGGGTCCACGAACTCCGTCGCGAGCCGGATGACCTCCCAGCCAAGCGGGACGGTCTGGCCCTCCGCATGCACCGCGCACAGGTCATACGTGTGCGGCTCCGCATAGGTCGCCAACGGTCCCAGGACGGCGGTCTGGTCGGAGTAGACGTAGGTCAAGGTCGCGACGGCGCCGCCCGAGCAGGCAGTGCGGGAACATTGGCGCGACAGTCTCACGACTGGACTGTATTCCCCTGTATCGACGTCCCGATCACACCACGCCGTAAGGTGGCGCCATGACCCCCGCGAGCGCCCCGCTGCGCCCCCGGCGGGACCGTCACGGCCGGGGCCTGCGGGGCCCGATGGCCTGGCCACCAGTACCCGCAATGGCGACCCGGGGCGAGCTTTTCGACGAGCTCGTCCTGGACGCGGCAGCCCGTCTGGAGCAGCAGGCCGGGAAGACGCTCGGAGAGGTCGAGTTCGCGGTCGAGGACGTCCCGCCGAGTGATCCCGCACCCTGGGAGTCCTCCGATGTTCCGCTCGGCCGCCTGTTCGCGGCACAAGGGAAGATGCACGCTCGCATCGTGGTCTACCGGCGACCCGTCGAGACCCGCGCCACTGACGCCCGCGAGCTCGCCGCCCTGGTCAACGACGTGGTGGTCGAACAGGTGGCCGCGATGCTGGGTGTCGACCCTCGAGACCTCGACGCCGGATACGACCCCGACGAGGACTAGGGCTGGCGTGGCCGTCAGTCGCGAACCTCGCGCAGAGGCGAGGAGGTTGTGGTCAGGGTGAGATCCGCCAGCGGCGTCACGCTCAACGACAGTCCTAGGGTGTCGGTGGCGAACGACACAACCGCGGCCCGGACGAGCCCTGCATGGGGTGTCACCCACACCGATGTGGCGCCAACCAAAGCGAGTGAGACCACCGAATCTGCCCCAATGGCAACCTCTTTCGTGGTCGCCTGGCCATCTGCCCCAACCGTTGTGACCAGAACAGACCCAGGTGAACCTGTGGCCGCAAGATCGAGTCGCTCGGTCAGCCCGACCTCCGGAGCACCGTGCAGCGCCATGCCGGCCAGCGTCCTGATCGGCGCCGAGGCACCAGACCAAGCCAGGTCCGAAGGGGCACCCGCGGCGGCAGGACGTCGCTCGACCATCGCGGCGGCAATCACGGGGACGTCGGCACGCACCTGGACTGCGTAGGCGTCGGGCGGCAGTGAGCCGAGATCAATGTCCTTGGTGCTGTGAGCCGCCACGCGCGTGACGCCGCCTGCCGGCAACGCCTTGGGCCCTGTCGGGGTGAGTACACGCGTCTCGACAACAGCCTCGTTGTCTCCAGGCACGGCAAGGCGCAAGGTCGCCGGGCCGTCGATCGCGACACCGGCAATGACCTGTTCGCGTGCCGGTGGCGCCACCGGCACGGCGTCGTCCCCACCTCGCGGGATGACCCCATCGAGCCAGGTGTCGCTGAGGACGGCGGCAACCTCACCGCCCTGGGTGCTGACGTGGACGACCGGCGACGGCTCGGACCCGGCGATGGCATCAAGCAGAACCACGGTGCGGGCGTAGGGCCCAACGACGAGGCCGCGGCCGTTGGGCGACTGGACCTCACCGGTGACGCCGAGGACGCTGAGATCGACGGTCACCGGGTTCGGCCCCGGGTTGGTCAGGACCAGGCGTTCGCGTCGTCCCGGCTGGGCACCTCCGCCGATGAGCCACGAGGAGGCCGCCGGCGGCATACAGGCAGCTGTGAACAGACCGCGGTCGTCCCCCGTCTTGACCCAGGAGCGTTGAGTGGCAACGGTTCCAGGCGCGATCGGGCCATCCCCGGCAAGCAACGCCGACTGGGCGGTGGATATCTGGCCCGCGATGACCTGACCACGGACTGTTGCCGGCGCAGCCCAGATGCCACCCACCGGAAGTCCACTGAACGTCAGCGTTCCGGCTCCCTGAATGACCGCAAAACCGGTCGGCAAAGACGCCAGGGGTGCGCTCACGGCCGTGAGCGAAGAGATCTGGACCCGTGAGTCCTTCAGCCCTGCCACTCCCAGAGCCTCAGGGCCCGGACAGATGGTCTGAGCCACCGCGACCGGGTCTGCATGTGTCGCGTCTGCCGGTGTCGTCGATGCGGTGGCACCGGTCGCGCGGTGCACAAGGTTGAGGGGTACTGACGCGTTGGTGGCGCCAAGGACCAGCCCAGTGCCGGCCGACACCACAGCCAGGGAACGAAGCAGACCCAGCCCTCTCATGAGGTCCTCCGTGAGCGTGCCGAGCCGAACGGCGCCGCCAGGAAGAGCACGACGAGCAGAAGTCCGAGCTGACCCCAACGCCACCACTGCAATGTCGGGGCGAGCGTGATGGTGAGATGACCGGCGTTCGAGGGCAGGACGTATGACGGCTGGGCCCCTCCGGGGGCCACGGTCAGCACGTGCCCGGCAAAGCTCACCCGCGCGCGGCCCGCCCACCCGGCGGGTTCTGCAACGACCAGTCGGCGCCCGAGCGCGGCTGGAGTCAGAGGCACCGGTGCGTCCGCAGCTGGAGCGTCGGGAGTCGGCCCGGGCACAGCCGCAGCGCCGACCCAGACATCCGTCTGGCCATGGCCGCCGGTGACGGGGATCGACCGCAGCACGCCAGCCTGGGCATCTTCGAGCCGAAGCCGGGAGGAGCTCACCGCGTTGTCGCGCGGCAGGACGCGCCACAGGATCAGACCCCCGTTCGCGCTGAGCCTGGTCATCCCGGCCGTTGCGTCCAGGTGCCGAACGAGCGGCTCGGTGGCCGCGCCTCGGAAGGCCACGAACCCGACTCCTTGGTCGGCAAGGGCATCCCGGGCCGCGTTGGCCGAGGCCGCATCACTGTCGCTGACAGCGATCCTGACGGCTGCAGCCAACAGGGCGTTCGGCGGAGGGACCACGCCGGTCAGATCACGGACCGCTGCGCCGGGCTCACCGCCCACAAGCCGGTAGCCGATCGTGCCCTCCTCAGTGGTCATCTCAAGAAGTCTGCTGCCCAAAGGGCCCTCGGCCTGATCCGCAGCAACGGCAGGCATGCTCGGCACTTTCGTGGTCAGAGGCCCGCTGACCGCGAGCCATCCTGCCGCCGCGATGCTGGCCACCACGCCAAGGACCGCGGCCACGACGACCGGACCCACGAGCAGCTGTCGCCAGCCAAAGCCGGAGCGGGAGAGCCGGCCCGACAACCCGTCGAGACCGAGAACCGCCGCCGCGATCAACGCCAAAGCCGCAAGGTCGAGCCCGGTGCCGGCCCATACGGTGATCTGAGCACCGGCACCAGAGAAGCCTTCTGGAACTCGGCCGACGACGACGTGCGGTGAGGCCAGGCCAAGGCCCAGACCAGTCACCGCCAGAGCTGCCAGCATCGTCATCGCGCGAGATGCTGTGCCGCGCCGCAACATGGCGATGACGCCGGCCACCACGATCGGCGCTGACAACAGGACGGGATAGGAGCCAGGCCCCCCGGGGTGCAACATCGCGAGCTGCCATGGGGCTGCGGCCGCACCGTCCGAAAGGGTCAGACCCGGACCGGTCAGCAGGAGCCGAGGGTCATCGACCAGCTGAAGGATCCACGGGCCCAGTAGTCCGGCGGGCACGAACAGCAGCACCGCGGCACGAAGCCGCGTTGCTCCGCGGCCGAGAACGAGAAGCAGGAGGGCGGCGAAGGCACCCAGAGCGGCCAGAGCCGGGTTGAAGGCGCCCAAGACGCCGAGCGCCAGAGCCGAGCCGCAGGTGAGCGCGACGCCGGTGGATCGCCTTGCAGCACAGACGAATCCGGCCACCACAAGGGGGAGCAGGATATGGGCGGCTATGGCTCCGAGTCGTCCGCCTGCCTGTGCGGTGGTCAGGGTCCCGAGCGACGCCCACGCCAACGCCGCCCACGCCCGCGGCCACCGCGCCTTGGTCGCAACCCGGGCGCCGAGGTATGCCGTCCACGCCGACAGCGGGATGGCCCCCACGAGGAGCCAGGCGACCGCGGTGCCGACCGAAGATGCGGGAGCTGCGATGAGGGGCAGATGCTCCACGACCCAGGCTCCCGCGGCCAGCACAGGCAGATACGGCGCCGGCTCGAGGCTGTTGCCCAGTCCTGCTCCGTGCCATCCGTCAAGCCAACCGTGCAAGAGGCTGGAGGCGTCGGTGGACAGCGGCAGGAGCTCACCACCGGAGAAACCCTGGCCGTTGGCGGAGACCAGCCCTGACAGCAGCGAGCGCCACGTCGCAAGTGAGGCGAGCGCGCCGACCATGACGGCCAGAAAGCCGGGATGACGGATGATCCGCGAGGCGACACCGAGCATCGGTTCCTCGAGCGACTCGCTGTCGTCGGAGCCCGGCCCCGTCTCCAGGCTCTGCGCGCTGCTGACCCGATCCGGGGCGGACCTGTCGGGCGCCATGCCGACGGCGTCATGGATCGTCTCGAAGGCCTGACGGAAGCCGCTTCGGCGCGTGGCGAACAGCCCCCGCAGGTCGCGGCGTCGGACGCTGCGGGCTCCGCGCGAGCGCCACCGAGCTGACACCGGGCGCCATGGGGTGAGCAACGACCCAAGGCCGCTGAGCTCCACCCAGGCGCGCTGCGGTCGCTTGAGCATCAGCAGGAGAACAGCCGAGCCGAGGCTGGCCAGCGCGATCCAGAGCGCGAGGAAGGGCACGGCATACGGGGAGCATCTGGCGAGCGCGACCTGACGGCCATGGCGACGGTCACGGCGTCGGGCGGCGAGCGCTGAAGGGCCACCCGAACGTTGACCGTTGGCCGAGGCTGCAGCCTCTCGCATCCGGGCCTTGGGCACGACGACGACCCGGTGGCCGGCGAGGTGTGCCCGCCAGGAGAGGTCGAGGTCATCGCGGAACGCCCCGAACGCCGGGTCGAAGCCGCCCACCTCGTCGAAGACATCGCGGCGGATCAGCATCCCCGAGGTGTTGACGGAAAGGACGTCGGTGCGGTGGTCGTGCTGACCCTGATCGGGCTCGCCGGGGGCGGGACCTCCGGCGCGGCCACCGGAGCGGGTGATCTGCTGCCCGACCTCGAGCAGCCGGGACGGGTCGTCCCACATGGTGAGCTTGGGGCCGGCGATGCCCACCGACGGTGACCGGCGGGCGGCATCCAGGAGCAGGGCCAAAGCGTCGGGAGCGGCGGCACTGTCGTCGTGAAGCAGCCAGAGCCAGTCCTGGGCGTCGGGATCCCAGGAGGACCCCCATGCAGCCGAGAGCTGATCGACCGCTCGACCCACCGCCTCACCAAACGTGCTCTCTCGCGGCGCTGGGATAACAAGTGGTTCGCCGAACACCTCGCGCACGCGAACGTGCCCCGCCTCGATCAGCCGGCTGCGGTCGGTGGAACCAGTGTCGACGATGACCAACCGGTCCGGCGGCCGCGTCTGGAGCGCGAGCGCGTCCAGGCACTGCTTCAGCCATGGCGCGCCGTCGTGGACGACCAGGACCGCGGTGACGATGACGGGTCGAAGAGCCGCACCCGCCACGCCCGGCTCACGGGGCGGCGAGGGTTCTCTACTCAGGGCACGCGGCGGGGCGATCGTCATCGAGTCACGGATGGCCGGGCGGGGTCGCGCAACCCACTAGACCGCCAGCTTCTTGAGCTTGCGGCGCTCGCGCTCCGAAAGCCCGCCCCAGATGCCGAACCGCTCGTCGTGCCCGAGTGCGTACTCCAGGCACTCGGAGCGCACGTCACAGCCGACGCAGACCTTCTTGGCCTCACGCGTCGAGCCGCCCTTCTCGGGGAAGAACGCCTCTGGGTCGGTCTGAGCGCACAGGGCGCGCTCCTGCCAGGACAGCTCGCCCTCGCCATCAGTGGCGTCGACCAGCTCGAAGCTTGTTATCAGGTGTAGCTCGTGCACAGCCCCTCCTCGACCCAACTATTTGACACCACGTGGATGTAAATGACAACAATGGAATTACACGCGTGTCAGATGGGGTAAGTCAAGCGAAACTCTGATATCTGTCCGAACGACCGACCCCGCATAAGGACGCATAACGCCCATTGGTCTCCTCCAGCACCATCCCGCACCGGTTCTGGCGCCCGACCTTCCCCAAACGTCCGTCCCGCATCCGGACCCGATCCCGCCGCCGGGCCAGCTCCTGACAGACTGCCGCCATGCGCATCACGGCCCTGACCGGCGGAGTGGGCGGAGCGCGCTTCCTGCGCGGGCTGCGTGCCCACCTCGACCGAACCCCTGCCCTGTCCGACTCCACGATCACCGTGATCGGCAACACCGGCGACGACATCACCTTGTTCGGACTACGGGTCTGCCCTGACCTCGACACTGTCATGTACACCCTCGGTGGCGGCGTGCACGAGGAGCAGGGCTGGGGCCGTGCGGACGAGACGCACGGGGTCCAGGGCGAGCTGGAGGCCTACGGTGCGCAGCCGCAGTGGTTCGGCCTGGGCGACCGGGACTTCGGCACCCACATCGCGCGCAGCCAGTGGCTGGGGCAGGGTCTCACCCTTTCCGAAGTGACCGCCCGGCTGTGCGCCCGCTGGGGTCTGCCCGATCGCGGCGTGACGTTGTTGCCGATGTCCGACTCCCCCGTCGAAACCCATGTCATTGTCGACGGCGGGGGCGAGGGCCACGGCGGGGGCGAGGGCCACGGCGGGGGCGAGGGCCCTCAGAAGGCCATCCACTTCCAGGAGTGGTGGGTCCGCCTCAACGCCTCAGTCCCCGCAGCGAAGTTCGTTGCCGTCGGCATGGACCGCGCCCTACCCGCACCGGGGGTCCTTGAGGCCATCCGTGAGGCTGACATCATCCTGCTGCCCCCGAGCAACCCGGTCGTCTCCATCGGGATCATCCTCGGAGTGCCTGGCATTCGAGATGCGCTGCGAGACAGCGGTGCCCCCGTTGTGGGCGTGTCCCCGTTGATCAGCGGCGCGCCGGTCCGTGGTCATGCCGACGCCTGTCTTTCTGCTATCGGAGTCGAGTGCACCTCGCAGGCGGTAGCCGGCCTGTACGCCGACTTCCTCCGAGGGTGGCTGGTCGATGACGCGGACTGGCCGGCCGCAGGTTTCGCTCTGGGGCTCGAGGTTCAGCCCCGACCCCTGTGGATGAACGACCTCGACACGTCGGCCGACCTCGCGGGTGCGGCTGTGGACCTGGCCCTGAAGCTGCGCAGGACCCCGAGCGTATGACGGCACGCACCTCGCCGCGAAGGTCGCCGGTGACGCTGCCCGTGACCCTCACTCCGCTGCTCGGCTTCCCCGAGGTGCACTACGGCGACGGCGTGGCCGACCTGGTACTGAGAGCGTTGCAGCACAATGGGATCGAGCTCATCGACGGTGATGTTCTCGTCGTCTCCAGCAAGATCGTCTCCAAGGCGATGGGGCTCAGCGCGGCCTCTGCCCGGCAAGCCGACGTCGTCCTCTCCCAGACTGTACGGGTCGTCGCCGAGCGTACGACCGCCTCCGGCGTCACGCGCATCGTCGAGTCTGTCGCCGGTCCGGTCATGACCGCCGCAGGCGTCGACGCCTCCAACACGGCAGACGAGTCGACCGTGCTGCTCCTTCCCGCTGACCCCGACGCCGTTGCCGCCGAGATCCTGCGCGGCGTGCAGTCCGGCTGGGCGACCCACTTCGGGGACCACCTCCGCCTGGGCGTTGTCCTCAGCGACACGGCTGGGCGCACGTGGCGGATCGGCCAGACCGACTTTGCGCTGGGAGCCGCTGGCATCCAGGTCCTCGACGACCTGCGCGGCTCGATGGACGCAGGCGGACGGGTCCTGTCAGTGACCGAACGCTGCGTTGCCGATGAGATCGCCGCAGCCGCCGACCTCGTCAAGGGCAAGGTGAGCGGCATACCGTCTGCGCACATCCGGGGACTGAGCCGATACGTCCTGGACATCGAGGCAGCCTCTGGCGCCAGGGAGCTCGTCCGCACGGGACCCGGCGACTGGTTCAGCCTTGGCGCCGCTGAGGCGGTCCGCGCCGCCCTGGGCATCGAGCCCGGGTCACCAGCGGCTTCGGAGGTCGGCATCCCTTCCATCGAGCCCGAAGAGGCAGCCACACGGGCGGGTCGGGCCCTGCGCGTCGCCCTGCTCACCTGTCCCGAGGCAACCGGCCATGTCGACGGCGACGCCATCGCGCTCACGGCTGCCGACGACTTCACGCTCGGGCTAGTCGTCGCGCGCGCGGCCGTCGCCCTGCATGGTGAAGGGCTGCCCGCCGCCATCACCCGAGCAGCCGCGCCGGCCTTGATGATGGGCGAGGAGCCGACCGTGCAGCCGGGCGCACGGGTTGTCTTTCGTTAGCCAAGGGTCGGACGTCAGTTGAACCGGTGCGGCAGGTGGGTCCGAAGCGGCATCCGCGGCCCGCGCCGGGGACGCCTCGCACCTGCGAGCTCGAGCAGCCTCTGCACCCGATAGCGATGTCCTGCATAAGGTTCGAGCAGCTCGGCCAGCCCGTCGTCGTCGACCTCGGAGCCGGTGAGAGCCCAACCGATGTCCTTGGCCACGTGATAGTCGCCGAAGCTCACCGCATCGGCATCACCCAAAGCGGTGTGTCGCACCTCGGCTGCCGTCCAGATTCCGATCCCCTGCACCGCGCGCAGTCGCCGAACCGCGTCGTCGGGGGCAAGGTCGACGCTCTGCTCGAGGCGCCCTGCGGCACGGGCTGCCCTCACCGCTGTCCCGGAACGCGCAGGGTCCACCCCGGCCTTGAGCCATTCCCACGAGGGGATCCGCGCCCACGTGGCCGCCGACGGAGCGACCCACAAGCCCTGCGCACCGCCCTCCCCGGGTGCGCGCTCGCCATACCGGTGGATCAGCGCGCGGTAGGAACCGAAGGCCTCGTGGCCGGCCACCTTCTGCTCGATGATCGAGGGGATCAGAGCCTCCAGCACCAGTCCGGTCCGGGGCACACGCCATCCGCTGAACCGTCGTGCGGCCTCGGCCACCAGCGGGTGATGCGCCACGAAGCCTGTGACGTCGTCACGCTCGCCGAACATGTCCGGCACCGAGTCCAGTACCCAGTCGGCCCCCGGACCCCAGGCTGTGGCCTCGACCGTGGAGCCGTCGGGGCCGGGGCCCAGCCGCAGCGTCGAGGGGCCCTGGGGCGTGCGAATCCCGCGCCATCGGGCGCCGGCAGGGTCGCGGCGAAATGTCGGGTCACTCCCACCGTGGCGCAGATCGTCGACGACGGCGAGCGTGCCAGTCGGGCGCCCTGACATCCAGATTCGCACCCGGAACTCGTCCACGCACCCCAGTCTGGCGCACCGGGCAAAACGCAGAAAACTCAGCACGACGACACGTACAATCGACGCCAGCATCCAGCCGAACACCCAGAGGAACTCCGTGCCCAAGAAACAGGTCAGCCAGGACCGCAAAGCCCGCATCGCCGAGATGCAGCGACTGGAGAAGACCCGCGAACGCCGCGTGCGCATCCGGATCATCGCTGCGGCCGCCGCCCTTCTGGTTGTTCTCGGCGCGGCCATCAGCTATGCCGTCATCGACGCCGGGAAGAAGCAGCCCGCGGTGGCGATCACGTCCATCGGGGTGTCGGCCTCAGCGGCATCGTGCGACCTGCCCACCACGGACAAGGCTGGTGGCAACGGAACCCACGTCGGACCAGGCACATCCACGCCCAACACGACGAGGGTGAAGTACAGCACGGTGCCGCCCTCGAACGGACCGCACTTCGCGGCGGATGCACCAAGCAACGGCATCAACTTCTACACGGCGGCGGACCGGCCGAAGATGGAAACCCTCGTGCACAACCTCGAGCACGGCTACTCGATTCTTTGGTACGACCAGAGTGTGGCCACTGCCCAGAAGGCTGAGCTCGAGCAGCTGGCCAAGCTGGCCAACAAGCTCGACGCGTCATCGGGCAAGTTCGTCGTGTCGGAGTGGGACCCGTCCTACGGCGCGCTGCCGGCTGGCAAGAAGTTCGCTCTCTCGCACTGGTCTGCGACGCTGGCCACGGACAAGACCGCGGTGGCCAGCCAGGCAGGTCACCGCCAGCTGTGTGGCCAGCTGTCGGGCGCGGTTGTCGAGTCCTTCGTGAAGCAGTTCCCCAGCACCTCGGCACCCGAGCCCGGAGCCGCATAGTCGAAGCTGGGGGCGTCGGTCAGCGGCGGCGAAAGGTCAACCGCACGAGACCGTATGCCGCGTCAGCGCGGCCAGGGCCCTCGCTGGCTGCGCGCATCAGCGTCGTGATCTCACCGTCGGGGTCGCCGACGAGCACGAAGCCGAGGCTGGCGGCTCTGGCAAGGAGCGCGCGCACGTCGGCGGGGCCCACCGCACCGTCGGCGCTGGCCGGCCCCAACGGGAGGGTGAGCGAGATCAGGCCGCCGGGGCGCAGGGCCCAGGAGGCATGACCAAGAGCTTCGTCGACGTCCTTGGAGTCGCACCCGTTGGGATGTAGTCGGGCGATGACATCAAGGGAGTATGTGTCAACATCCAGTGAGGCCAAAGAGTCGCGGCTGCCAGTGAAGTCAAGCTCGACCGGCGCGAAGCCGATAGACCTGGCCCAGCCGGACATCGGCGAACGGGGACCTGACCCGTCGAAGATCACGGCGCTGCGATGGCCGTCATCGCTGAGCCGGACGATCGCTGCGAGCGCCCCGAGCGCCGCCCATGCCGCAATGCTGTCGGCGCATCGAGGCAACCCGAAGGAGCGCGCCCAGTCACGTGCGTCGTCGGCGTCGGCGCCGTCGGCGAGAACGTCGCTGGGTCGCACCCAGCCAGGAAGGTCCGTCCGTGTCATGGAGAGGGCGGGCCGCTGGCGCCGAAGCATCTGGCCCAGGGGACCAGCCAGCCTCATCCTGAACGGACGCCTTGCCGACGGGACGGGGGGAGCCTCCTCTTCGACCATCCACGGGGGTGAGGCCAGAGCTTCCATGGCACCGACATAGTGCGCCCACGGGCTGGACAGGTCAGGGTCCTCCCCTCCCCCGTTCCAGCCCTGGAGTCCTTGGGCGTCGGCCACCGAGACGCGGGCGGCGTGCAGATCCAGTGCCAGACGGGCCTGCTCCGGGCTATGCACCAGCACGGCGTCGACGCGCTCGAGCAGTGATCGGATCAGGGCACGGTCGCCCAGACGGGACCTGCACGGAAGCGTGCTCTGGGCGATGACGATCGTCCGCGGGGCGACACCCGGGCCGTCGGAAGCTGCTGCGCGCAGGATCGCGAGGTGAGCGGGAACCAGAAGAGGGGTCGCATCCATGAGGATGATCGCGTCGAACCCCCGAAGGCGCCTTCCTGTGCGCACCCAGGTCTGCGGCCGCGCCCAGGAAAGTGCGCGGACGGTGCGTGGGAACGCCGGGACGCCCCGTGACGTGCCGTCGACTGGCTCACCACCCGGACGCCCACCTGGGAAGGAGCTGGACCACGTGACCAGGGTGACCTCGTGGCCCGCCTGGGCCAGGTGGTGCGCCAGCGTCGTCGTATGCGCGGCGGTATCCGACGTCACGAGGTGGCCAGGGGCGATGATGGCCAGCTTGAGAGCGGCGCCCCCCTCGGACTCGGCCCGACCGGCGACTGGGAAAGTCTCTTGGGTGGCAGCCATCGTGTTCTCGAGCCTACCCTCGGGACGCCGACACGTACTCTCGTACGCGTGCGCACGCCAGCCTCAGTCCTCGCCGAGATTCTCCGCTCCAACCCGGCCCGACCGCGGGTCACCTTCTATGAGGACACCCCAGGGCCGACCCAGGGCGAGCGCATCGAGCTCTCTGGCAAGACGGTGGCGAACTGGATCTCCAAGGCTGGCAATGCTCTTCAGGACGAGTACGACGTGGCTCCAGGCTCGGTCGTTCGCCTGGCGCTGCCGCCCCACTGGCGCGCCCTGTACTGGGCCTTCGCGATCTGGTCGGTCGGGGGCGCCGTGGACTGTGCCGGTGGCGGGGCCGCGGACCTTCTGATCTGCGACGACGACGATCTGGCGACGTCGCTCGCCCCGACCTCAGGTGACGTCGTTCTTGTGACGCTGGCCGCGCTCGCCCGGGTCCACCCGAGTCCTGTGCCGCCAAGCGTCATGGACGAGGCACGTGACCTTTCCGCCTATGGTGACCGGTTCGTCGCCCTGGCGGAGCCATCCCCCGAGAATCTGGCGATGGTCACTCAACGTGAACACACGACATACAGAAGTGTTGTGCCACAACGGGGCTGGCCGGCGGGCGCCCGCGTGAGTCTCGCCGGCGACCTGGCCCAGGTGCTCGAGTACACCCTCGCCGCCTGGGCGGTTGACGGGTCGGTCGTCCTGGCCCGCAACGGCGCGCGCGCCGGTATCGAAAGCCACAGCGAGCGGCTCGCCTCCGAAGGCGTCACGCTCGAGCTGACCTGATCCTCGCCTGAATTATGGTGAGCGCTACCGCCGGATCTGCTTCTCGATCGCGACCCAGGTCAGGCCGCTGACCACTCCGCTGGGGGCCAGCTTGGATCGCGACTGGACAGCTCGCACTGCTGCCACGGTCTTGGGACCGAAGCTGCCGTCAGGGGTTACCCGAAGCGCCTGTTGCAAGGCAACGACGGCAACGCCCCTCGAGCCCTGGCTCAGGGTGAGCCCGCGGTAGCCCAGCAGCGGGTAGTCGCGCTTCTCCAGACGGTCCCACACCATGCGCTCGGCGACGCCGTTGCGCGAAATGTGCTGCAGCGTCTGGAAGGTCACCAATGCGGACCGGGTCTTGGCGCCGAAAGCGCCGTCCGGCGTGACGTGCAGGGCCCGCTGCAGAATGACGACCGCCGATCCCCTGGAACCCTGCCGCAGAATCACGTTCTTGTATGCCGTGTACGACGTCGACGCCACGGGTGCGACCGGGGTGCGTGTCAACGAGCGCGACGGTGCTGGGACTGGCGTCGTAAAGGACACCGGCACAGTCACAAGAACCGGCGCCGGTGCCGGTGCCGGTGCCGGTGCCGTTGCCGGAGCCGGCACGGGGGGTGTTGTGACGCGGGGAGGCGCCGGCGGAGTGGGAACCAGCTTGGCCCAGGTGGCCTTGTCCAGGACCCCGGTGATCGGGACGCCCGCACGTTGTTGCCATGAGACCAGAGCCGCCTGGGTCTGCGGCCCGAACGATCCATCGGCCGTCACGGCCAGAGCCTTCTGGGCAACGGCAATCTGTGCGTTCTTCTGACCGATGACGTACACCGGATACGGCGACGCCGGGGCGACCGGAAGGGAGGTGGGGCAGGCTGCGGTGCGAGGCACGGTGTAGAGCGGAGCGAACTGACCGGCATACACCCGGCAGGGGCCGAGGTCGGCGAGCGTGGTGGCATGTCCTGTCCACCAGGACGTCCGCGCCATGGCGCCATCCCACGAGAAGCTGAAGTGGATGTGGTCGGTGTGCGGACTGACGCCGCTGTAAGGTGCCCAGCCCCGCTCGGGCGCATACTCGCGCCACATCTTGCGGTTCCAGATGATGTAGCTGATCCCGAACCGGCGAGCCATCGCGCCGTTGCTCGCGCTGAGCCAGGCGACCACCGAGTCGGCTACGGCCTTCTGCTGCGGGTCGTTCGCGTTGAGCATCCAGTCCAGCGCCCGGCCGTCGTAGTGCTCGCTGGTGTCGCTCTGGCAGGTCCTGCTGATGCCGGTCTGTCCGGTTTTGTAGTTGTTCTTCATCAGTGTGGCGAAGGCGGTCACTCCCGGCTTGTCAACCGGGTCGCAGGACACCTGCGCCTCGTACGGCGTGCTGGTGTCGAGCGCGGCAGGCAGGGACTTCTGCGGAGCTGCGGGGGCCACTGGCGCGGGCGTCGCAGCGTGTGCTGCCGAGGCCACTCCGACCGCGACCATAGGAACGGCCAAGACGGTCCCGCTCAACGTGACCAGCCGCGCGCGGACGGACATCTTTGTTCTCTCCTCATGTGTCACAGCAATCACATCAACACCATCAGCAGTAAGTTTCACCGCCCGTCACACCCCTTGCACCCGCTTTGGGTGAACTACAGATCTGTAATTCCTAGCCCTGGGGTATCCGGCGAAGGAGTGGCGAGGCCAGGCTGGCGCTGAACTGGGTGCTCATGTGGTCGTAGTCGAAGTAGACGCTCGCGCCGCCGACCACGGCGTAGCAGCGCTTGGAGTCGCAGAAGTAGTCGCTGAGGTCGACCAGGTTCACCTGGTATCGCATGGATCGCGCCGCCCGCATCAGGTCGTCGTCGATGAGGACCTGGGTGCGAGGGTTGGCGCAGGCCTGCTGATTCCCGACGTTGACGGCCAGGCACTGCGGACCGTTGCGGTTTCCCGTCGTGGGGATATCGCGCAGGACCGTGACCCGGGTGAACCCGAGCCACTCGTGCCAGACCCGTTCGAAGCCGGCCGGGCCCGAGCTCGGAGGATCGAAGACATTCTGTTGGGCGTATGCCGTCGTGATGATGTCGTCAGGAGCCATCGCCCTGAGCCGGGCCGTGGCCTTGGTCGTCCAGGCCGGGCAAGTTCCGCCGTCCCTGGCTCGGCGCTCGAAGATGACGCTCCGCCCGTAGGTCGCCGGACACCCACCGGCGAACATCTCGATGAGCTTCCAGTTCTTGGCCTTGGCGATCTTGTGCAGAGCCCCCCGCCAATGCTCCGCATGGGAGTCACCGACCAGCGCCACCACCCGTGCGGGCTTGCCCACTCCCCAGTAGCAGGTCAGGACTGACGGGTCTGAGCCCTCGCCGCGGCATCCAGGTTCAGGGGCCCAAGGTGCATCCGTCTTGGTGATGGCAACGACAGGCGGCGCGGTGATGGCCTCAGGGCACTTGGCGCGGTTCTCCATCGCCAGCGCACCGAAGCACGGGCTGCCCGAGACGTCGGCCAGCATCGCGGCGATCTGCTGCTCCTTGGCGTCTGCCGCGTAGGCCTGGGTCCCGGAGACCAGGGCAACGGCCAGCATGCCGACGACGGCGGCGGAGAGTGTGGCGCGGGGGGACTTGGTCAGCCGCGGCCAGAAACCCATGGCGTCCTCGACAAAACGCCGGCTCAGACCGGCCACCGCAAGGGTGAGCGGCACCAGCACCAGCAGCTCAGGCGTCCCCAGGTTGTGACCCAGGACGTACGGGGCGAACACCACCAGGGGCCAGTGCCACAGATAGATGGAGTACGACGCATCGCCAACCCACTGGACGGAACGGCGCCGAAACAGCAGGCCACTGGGATCGGCCCGTCCTGTGTCCCCTGCGACGATGACGGCGGCCGTGGCGATCACCGGCAGCGCCGCGGCATACCCGGGAAATGCGGTGGCGTTCGAGAAGAGCCAGGCGGAGGCAACCAGGGCGATGATGCCCAGCCACCGCAGCACTCGGGCCAGCGCCAGGTTCGGCGCCCACTTTCGCATCAGCAACACCACAAGTGCCCCGGCGCCGAACTCCCACGCCCGCGTCGGGGTGATGAAGTAGGCCGCGGCCCGGTGGGTCTGAGTGGCCCACAGTGAGAAGGCGAACGAGCCGACCGTGACCAGGAGCAGCGTCACGCCGATGTTCCTGGTGGTGCGGCCGCGCAACCACCGACGGGCGGCGATGCAGGACATGATGATCAGGCTCGGCCAGACGAAGTAGAACTGCTCCTCCGCAGAGAGCGACCAGTAGTGCTGGACCGGGGAGATGACGTCGTTGGACGCCGAGTACGTCACAGCCTTGGAGGCGAGCCACAGGTTCTGGACGTAGAAGCCGCTGGCGGTTATCTCGTGGGCGGTGGATGCCCAAAGGTCCGTGGGCAGAAGAAGAACCGTCCCAAGTGCGACAAACAGCAGGACCAGGATGCTGGCCGGCAGGAGCCGCCGAGCCCGGCGCGCGTAGAACGCCCACAACCTGACGGTCCCCGTGCGATCCACCTCCCGAAGCAGGTGGGAGGTGATCAGGTAGCCCGAGATGACGAAGAAGGCGTCCACGCCGACATATCCACCGGTGAGGAACCTCGGCCAGAAGTGGTAGACCACAACCAGCGTGACGGCCACCGCACGCAACACCTGGACCTCGGGGAGGAACGCTCGTTTGGTGCGTTGGGCAACGCGAAGCGACAGGGCCGTCACCGAAGCGCTCCTGTCCTGGCTCACCGCGTCCACTACACCCATTCAGGCCCCTTGCTCGCCGGTCGGGCGACTACTTGTTGGAGGTGCCAACTTACCCAACTGCCGTACCGACCCGGAAAAACGAGTCGGCGGAGACCTAAAGGATGGCCCCGCAGGCCGGAGGCTAGAGTCCACAACATGGACAAAGTCGTCTCAAGCGCAGCCGAAGCGGTCGCCGGGATCGTCAATGGATCATCAATCTCGGTGGGTGGTTTTGGTCTCTGCGGTGTTCCCAGCGTCCTGATTGCCCAGATCCATGAGCTGGGGGTGACCGATCTCGAAGCTGTCTCCAACAACTGTGGGGTCGATGAGTGGGGGTTGGGGATCCTGCTGAAGGACAAGCGGATCGCCCGCATGGTGTCCTCCTATGTGGGGGAGAACAAGGAGTTCGAGCGGCAGTATCTCAGCGGTGAGCTGGAGGTCGAGCTCACCCCGCAGGGAACGCTGGCCGAGAAGCTGCGCGCCGGTGGTGCCGGCATCCCGGCCTTCTTCACCGCGACCGGGGTCGGCACCCAGGTCGCCGAAGGCGGTATGCCGTGGCGCTACGCCCCGGACGGGTCGATCGCCCTTGCCTCGCCACCCAAAGAGACCCGCGAGATGGACTGGCACGGCCAGAAGCTGACCTTCGTGCTGGAGAAGGCGATCTCCACCGACTTCGGTCTGGTCCGGGCCTGGAAGGGCGACCGGCACGGCAACCTCGTGTTCCGCCAGTCCGCCCGCAACTTCAACCCGCTGGCGGCAATGGCCGGTCGGATCACGATCGCCGAGGTCGAGCACCTGGTCGAGCCTGGCGAGATCGACGCTGATGCCGTGCACCTGCCTGGCATCTACGTCCAGAGGGTCCTGCCGCTGACCCCCGCGCACGCCGCCGACAAGCGAATCGAACGGCGCACCGTCCAGCCCAAGCCCCAGACCTCCAACCCGAACGGCGGTCCCCAGTAATGGCTTTGAACCGTGAACAGATGGCCGCCCGCGCCGCCGCCGAGCTCTCCGACGGCGACTACGTCAACCTCGGCATCGGTTTGCCGACGATGGTGCCCAACTATGTCCCCGAGGACGTCGAGCTGGTCCTCCAGTCCGAGAACGGCATCCTGGGTGTGGGGGCCTATCCCATCGAAGGTCAGGAGGACGCTGACCTGATCAATGCAGGCAAGGAGACGGTCACGCTGCGAAAGGGCGCCTCGTTCTTCGACTCAGCAACCAGCTTCGGCATGATCCGCGGCGGCAAGGTCGACGCCGCGATCCTGGGCGCGATGCAGGTCTCCGCCGATGGCGACATCGCCAACTGGATGATCCCCGGCAAGATGGTCAAGGGCATGGGCGGGGCGATGGACCTGGTCCATGGCGCCAAGAAGGTCATCGTGCTGATGGAGCACGTCGCCAGGGACGGAAGCCACAAGATCGTCCAGGAGTGCTCGCTGCCACTGACCGGCAAGCGGGTGGTTCAGCGGATCATCACCGACCTGTGCGTCATGGACGTCACGGACCATGGGCTTGTCCTGCGCGAGCTGGCCGACGGCGTCACCGAGGACGACATCCGCAAGGCCACCGGACCCAGCTTCACCGTCGATCTTGTCTGACGCGGCCTCCGCGTCTAAGGCGACCTGAGCGGAACTGTGGCGGCCACACAGAACTCGTTGTAGATGAAGAGCTTTCCCGCTCTGCGCGGGAAGGGGAAGCTGAACGACCTTGCCAGCTGAAGGCCGAGAGCCCCAACCAGCTCTCGGAGTTCGGAGTCCTGGGCGAACCAGACATGCGTGGGATCGCTGGCGTAGCCGCGTTCCTGGGGACAAACGAGAAAGACTCGACCGCCGGGGCGCACGAACGGGAGGTAGTCCCGAAGGACCTGCAGGGCTTCCTCACGCTCAAGGTGTTCGATGACGTGGGCCACCAGCAGTCCGTCGAATGCTCCCGCGACAGCCAGGTCGCCGGCCAGGAACTCCTTCACGGTGTAGGCGTTGTAGCCCATCGAGCGGGCCAGCCCGACTGAGTCGGCGTTGTGGTCGACACCCACCGAGCCAGGCGACAGGACACCCAGGTTGCGTCCGATGCCGCAGCCGACGTCAAGCGTCCGACCGAGACCTTGGCGACGCAGGTTCCAGTGGTAGGGCGCCTGAACGTGCAGGAGGCGCTTCCACCACAGAGTCTGCTTGCGACGAAGCCGCTCTGCGTAGTCCGGCGTGTTGGTGCTCACGTGTGCCTTACCCCTTCGATGGCCCCAGCCTGCATCCGGCGCAACAGGTCCGCGGACGTACTGGCAACCCCGACGGGGAAGGGGGTGAGGCTGCGGCGGTCGATCTCGGGCCAGACCCGAGACCGCAGGCTGAGGTCCTTGGCCTGCACAGATGCCACGCTCGATGCCCCGAGCACGATGCGGGGCGAGCTCTTGAAGATCCTGCGCATCTCCCCGAGGACGGCGCCGATCGTGATAGCCCTTTGGGACGCAAAGATCTTGCTCACCACCCGTGGACCCTTCGCCGAGTGCTCCTGCCGCAGTCGCTCCAGTCCTGCGACGATCATTCCCGCGCAGTCCGGCGCAAAGAGATAGTCGCGCAAGGTGTCCAGCGAGACATAGATCGAGAGGGGCTGGCCCGTGAGGTGGCTCCGACAGATCTGCGAGATCAGGCCTTGGGCCTTGGCCAGATTCTGGCCCGGGCCATAGAGGTTGGAGATGCGGCCGATCAACGCACTCGTACCCGTTCGGTGGCTCCAGTCGGTCACCAGAGCCTCAGCATCCAGCTTGGCCCGACCATATGGCGCGAGCGGTCTCACAGGGGATGACTCGTCGTAAGGCGGCATGCCCACACCGGCGTACACACCACCCGCCGAGGAGGCGAAGAAGAGCGCTCCCCTTTCCGGGTGTGGGGCGGCGGCGAGCGCTACCAGCGTCTCCCGTAGGGCTACGAGCTCCATATCCAGGGCCCGTGCCGACGTGCCCATGACCCCCGAACCGGCGCACCATGCCACTGACCACGGCCGTTCCCCTGCATCGCGCAGGAACTGCTCCGCCTGAGAGCCAAGCTCGCGGGCACCGGCAGTCGCCCCTGTCCACGGGATTGGTTCGACGGAACGCCACAGCTTGGCGATGGAGCCCCCATCGTCGATCGGGTCCACCATGGTCGTCTCGACGCTCTGGCCGAGCAGACCTCCTCGTCCGACGACCCATGTAAGCGTGGGCGACGAAGTCACGGGCCACCGAGGCTTTGCTGCGCGACCCGACCCAGCGGGCCATCCTTTGCGTCACCGACGATGAGATACAGCGGTTTGCCCATAGCCATGTTGACGGCCACACCCACGTACTCCGCAATCATGCCCAGCGAGAACAGGATCGCGCCCGTGCTCACCAGAACCAGGACCATCGTGGAAGTCCAGCCCTGGGTAGTGGCGTCCGACGTGAAGTGGGCCACGAGCAGGTAGATCGCATAGGCGATGCCACCAGCGGCGAACAGCACCCCTAGTGCGCTGACCATGCGCAGGGCATGGGTGCCGCTCGACAGTGCCAGACGCCAGAAGTGCGACAACAACCGCCTGGTGGAGTAGCCCGACCTTCGCTCACCGTCGTTGCGCAGTCGTACCGGACATGAGGCAGTAGGTCCGGCCACCCACCCCATGGCGACGTCGAGATAGACCCCTGAGCCGGCATACGCGGCGACACTTCTGCCGATCTCGCCGAGGACCATGCGGTAGCTCTGGAACACGCCGTAGTCGTTCCCGGTGAGGAAGTTTGAGAAGACCCATTTGGCCAGTCTGGAGCTGCCGTTGCGCAGCATATTGTGTGGCGGCCGGTTGACCGGATCGGCGTAGACGAGCTGCGAGCCCCGGGCAAGCGCGACATCCAGGAAGTCACCGATGTCGGCGGGGTCATGCTGACCGTCCTCATCCATGGTGACGATCCAGTCACCGCTGGAGGACGCCATACCTGCCAGGGTCGCCGGGTGCTGGCCGAAGTTTCGGCTGAGCCAGACAGGACGGACGAAGTCATGCGCCGCCGCGAGATCGCGGATGACCTCATCGGAGCGGTCAGGGCCATGGTCGTTCACCAGGAGCAGCTCGACGACCTGGAACTCGTGGCCGTGGGCGGTCAAGGTCGGCGCAGCGAGCAGCGCGATCTCCTTCACCAGGGCAGCGAGCGTCTGCTCACCCTGATAGACAGGGATCACGATCGAGATGCGGTGCGGCCGTTCTTCTGGTGCGGTCATCGAGTCAGACACGGGCCTGAGCCTACTGCAGCCCCTGCGTGAGCCCGGAAGAACTCATGAGCTCTCCGGATGCATCCGTCGCCCCACCCAGACATAGGCCAGACGACGCACGTAGGCCATCCCCCGTGACATCACCTCACCTCGACGGAGGTCTGTCGCGCTCAGCAGCCCCGGCTCGTCCTCGGCAAGTCGGCGGTGGAACTCGACGACCTGGCGCGACTGCTGGCGGGCCAGCTGCACGCTCCACTGCGAGCTGCTCAGCCGAAAGGCCGCGAGGGATGCGCCGATCCCGAAGAAGTCCCCCCGGAGCAGGACGTTGGCATAGGTTGCCTCGTCGATCACGTAGGGCTGGCGGCCGTCCCATCCACCGGCCCGCTCCAAGATTGCTCGCCGCATCAAGACGCAGGCCGGCTCGCCAAAGATGTTGGAACCAGCCAGTACGGCATGCCGTACTGCAGCCCTTCCGGGGGTGAACCCGGTAAGTCCGGCCAAACCCCGGTGAGCATTGACGAGGCCACCTCGAGCGTCGATGAGGTCACGCCTCGCAGCCACGAGAACCACAGATGGGTTGGCATCTATCGCGTCGACCTGCAGGCGGAGGCAGTCTGGATAGATGATGTCGTCCCCGCACACCAGTTTCACCAGCTCACCTCGGGCAGCGGCCGTCACCTGCTCCCAGTTGCGTGGTGCGCTGCCCCCGGTGTCGGTGCGCAGCAGTCGCACCCGTGGATCGGCGCTGTACTGCTGCAGCTTCTCCCAGGTCCCGTCCGAGCTGGAGTGGTCAGCCACCACGAGCTCGAAGTCCGTGTAGGTCTGGGCCAGGATCGAGTCCATCGTTGCCTCGATGAACCTGGCGTTGTTGTAGGACGGCACGACAACAGACACACGAGGCGTCACGTCGAGCGCCGGAACGAGAAGTGCTTGTGGCCCAGCCAGCTCATCACCGAGGTGATGAACACGATCATCGCCTGGGCCACGAGCACTGGCAGATGGGCAAACTCAACCAGGAGAGGGAGGACAACGAGGTTGACCGCGAACGCCGCGAGATAGACCGTGACGAACCGTCCCAGATCTCGAAGCACGTGACCGCGCACATGGAAGACCAGGAAACGGTAGAGCACGAAAGCGAAGAGCACGGCGATGACGTAGGCGCAGACCAACGCCACGAGGTAGCGGGACTGCCCGAGGAGCAGCAGCAACCCGGCGAAGCAGAGGTAGCCGAACACGGTATTGACCGCCCCGACGGCGAGGAACGCGACGCGTTGGTCGCGCACGACGCGCAGCACCAAGCCCGGCGGTCCCGACATGCCACCCGGCGCGTCGCTCTCCGGGCTCATGATTACCTCCTTGCGCTTATTGGAATGGCGGCCATTAGCCCAACGTAGGCTGTCGGCGTGACTTCCACTGCATCTGTACGCATCGGGCCGCACACCGTCAGCCGCGAGGACCGCCCGTTCGTCATCGCCGAGATGTCGGGCAACCACAACGGTGATCTCGGGCGGGCCCTTCAGATCGTTGACGCGGTGGCACAGACCGGGGCCCAGGCCCTGAAGATCCAGACGTACACGGCGGACACCATCACCATCGACGTCGACACCCCCGCATTCCGGGTCGACGACCAGCATGGGCTGTGGGGCGGACGGAACCTCTACCAGCTGTACCAGGAGGCGCACACACCCTGGGAGTGGCACAAGCCGATCTTCGACCGGGCCCGCGAGAAGGGGCTGGTGCCGTTCTCGAGCCCCTTCGACCCGACTGCCGTCGCCTTCCTCGAGGATCTCGGCGTCGAGGTCTACAAGACTGCCTCGGCCGAGATCGTGGACCTGCCGCTGATCCGGGAAATTGCCAGGACCGGCAAGCCGATCATCATGTCCACCGGTATGGCGACCATGGGCGAGATCGACGCGGCCGTCGGCGCCGCTCGTAACGGGGGTTGCTCAGAGCTGATCCTGCTCGCATGCACGTCCTCCTACCCGGCACTGCCCCAGGACGTGCGCCTGAGCAACATCTCGTTGCTCGAAAAGGCCTTCGGGGTCCCTGTCGGTCTCTCTGACCACACCCGCGGTATCGGCGTGTCCATCGCGGCCGTGGCCCTGGGCGCCGTGTGCATCGAGAAGCACGTGACCCTGGATCGCGCAGACGGCGGGGTGGACTCCGAGTTCTCACTGAACCCCGAGGAGCTCACGCTGCTGACCCATGAGGCCGACGCCGCCCGGTTGTCCTCTATCGGCGCACCCAAGGTGGGGCCGACCAAGTCCGAGCAGGCCGTGCTGGCGCTCCGCCGGTCGTTGTACGTCGTGGCAGATGTCAGGGCTGGGGAGACTCTCACCCGGGCAAACGTGCGCTCGATCCGGCCATCAGGTGGTCTCGCCGCCGACCAGATCGAGATCGCACTGGGCCGAACCTTCAGCGTCGACGTGCCACGGGGCACACCGCTGACCTGGGACCTGATCTGAACCCTTAGCTGCGGCAAGGCCCGACGCGATAGATCACGACGCTGGACCCGTACCCGATCGGCGTGAGTCCCGGCGTGTTGAACAGCTTGACGAGCCCAGAGTAGTTTGACTGCCGCTTGTCGGTCACGAAGAACAGATCTTGGTCGTCGACGACCACTCCGACCTTAAGCCGTTTGAGGGCGGCGCATACGGTCGGTTTGGTCGTGAAGGACTTGAACTCCTCGGATACCAGCCGGACGTCCGGTGTCGGGTTCGAGCTCGTGTGCGGGATGACCACCCCGTGGCCTGACCAGATCGCCGAGAACTGAGCCCCGGTGAATGGACTGCCCAGAACCGTCTCGCCGGGGCGCAGCTGGGTGGCGAGCTTCTCGTACAGCACCTGTTCATCGGCGGTCACCATCAGGTGGGAGTAGTTCCGGTTCGTGTAGCGGTTGTGGAGGACTGATGCACCCGCGACGAGTCCCTGGTTGGGGATGACGGATACCAGCACGAGCATCCCGACGGCTGCGATGCCGAGGGCCCGGCGTGCAGAGAGCACGCGACCAAAGACGTCCGCGGAGACCCTGCCGACAACGCGCCCCAGGGTGTCGGCCCCACTGGTGATCCCGATAGCCGCAAGGGGAACCGCAGTTATCGGGAGCAACGCGGCGACCCGCTGGGCGTCGTTGTACCAGAAGCCTGTCAGCTCGCGAGCCAGCCAGGTCGACGAGCCGGCGCAGATCATGTACAGGAACACGAGGAAGACATGGCTCACGAGCAGCCAGCGCAGCCTGGGGACCTTGAGCAACCGGTAGAAGCCCCACAGTGTCGCGGCACCAAACGCCCAGTTCGCCTTGGTGATGATCGTCGAGAGGGTCAGCGCCTGGCCCATCGCCTGGTTCGTCGTCATGAGGTTGTGCCAGTTGAAGTCGCGTACGGCGTTGAGGGCGGGGACCAGGTCCATCGAGGCCCAGAGGCCCAGAACAACCAACCAGCCAAGCAGGAGCCAGCGCAGGGAGCGCCGAAGATGTCGAGGGCCGAGGGCGCGGCTCCGGACAATCATTCGCCCCGAGAGCATGACGGCGCTGACGAACGCCCATATTCCCAGGGCGAACACCGCGCCGGGGTGGGCGAAGAACATCCCCACGACCCCCAGGAACCCGACAAACAGAACCGTCCACCAGCTCAGTCCCGGCCCGAGTGCTGCTCCCTGCTGGACTGCGGCCTTCTCGGACTCGTTCAGGGTCGCGCCATCGGCAGCCACGCCCGCCGAGCTGATGTCCTCCAGCGCCTGAGGGGACCGGGGCATCAGGTGCATCACCATCAAGGTCAGGGCGATCCCGGCCGGCAGGGCGGCAGAGGACAGCACGTTCGGCCACAGGACCCCATAGCTGAGCATGATGTAGGGGAACAAGGTGATTGCGCCGGTGCACACACCCAACGCCAGCGTGGTGATCAGCCGGGCGTGCGGAAGGATGCGCGAACACAGCCACACCATCGACAACGGCCAGACCACTCCACCGATGGCCCAACCAACAGCATTGGCACCGATGGCGACGTTGACTCCCGTCAGCGTGCTGGTCAGCGCGGTCAGGTCGTGCCACAGCGGCGGGTACCACCCCGTGGCGGCGGCGCCGGATGCTGCTCCAACGTGGCCGCCGTCCGGGAGGCCGAAGTGCATGACGGCCAGCACGGCGTTGTAGTGGAAGCCCGCGTCGATGGTCTGCGACGGCAGGTTGGGGTCACGCACGCCCAGCACGAAGTTCAGGGCAACAAGTGCGGCGGCCAGACCTGCCGACGCGAGCCACCACGTCGTTCGCCGACGCGGCCGCCACGGCTGCGACATCCACCAGATTCGGGGTGTTCGAAGACCCAGAACCCCGCTCCAGACGCCCTGGACCGAGAGCTCGGGTCGCCCGGGTCTCCTCCGGCCGGACCACAAGGCGATCACCAGTCGGCCCAACACAGCGACCAGCACGATCAGCGCAAGCGAGATGGCGACCGCGGTAAGGCTCCACCGGCCGACGAGCACAGGAACCATCAGAGTCGCCATCGCGAGCACACCCAGGGAGCTGAGCGGAGCCAGGCCGAGCGCATCGAAACCACGTGCGCCCAGACCCAGGTTGACGATGAGTCCGGGCACCACCAACAGCAGCGCCGCCACGAGGGCGGGGGGAACGGCGGGGGCCCAGGTCTGAATCACAAGATCACTCGTCGACCCCGCCGCTCTCGAGCTGTGCGCCCCTGGCGAAATGCGGCGTCAGCTTGTTGTCGACCATGCTCAGGGCGGCTCCGATTGCCATATGCATGTCGAGGTACTTGTAGGTGCCCAGGCGCCCACCGAACAGGACGCCGTTCTCGGCCCTGCCCATATCCCGGTACTTCAGCAGCTGTTCGCGGTCTTGCGGGGTGTTGACCGGGTAGTACGGCTCGTCCTCGTCCTGCGCGAACCGCGAGAACTCGCGCATGATCACGGTCTTGTCGGGGGGATAGTCACGCTCGGGGTGGAAGTGGCGGAACTCGTGGATGCGGGTATAGGGCACGTCCGGGTCGGCATAGTTCATCACCGAGGTGCCCTGGAAGTCGCCGGTCGCCATGACCTCGCGCTCGAAGTCCAGGGTGCGCCAGCCGAGCCGGCCCTGCGCGTAGTCGAAGTAGCGGTCGACCGGGCCGGTGTAGACGACCGGGATGTTGCCAACGACGTTGGCCTTGTTGATCTCCTGGCTCGTGTCGAAGAAGTCGGTGCCCAACCGGATGTCGATGCGGTCGTGATGGGCCATCTTCTCCAGCCACGCGGTGTAGCCGCGGACCGGCAGACCCTCGTACGTGTCGCTGAAGTAGCGGTTGTCGTAGGTGTAACGAACCGGCAGCCTTGAGATGATCTCGGCCGCGAGCAGCGTGGGGTCGGTCTGCCACTGCTTGGCGGTGTAGCCCCTGATGAACGCCTCGTACAAGGGCCGGCCGACCAGCGAGATGGCCTTCTCCTCAAAGTTCTTCGCGCACGCTGCCGTGAACTCGCCGGCCTGCTCAGCGATCAACGCTCGTGCCTGGTCCGGGGAGTATGCCGCGTCGAAGAACGAGTTGATCGTGCCGAGGTTGATCGGCATCGGGTAGACCTGCCCGCGGAAGGTTGTGTAGACCCGGTGCTGGTAGGGCGTGAAGGACGTGAACCCGTTGACGTACTCCCACACCCGTTCGTTCGAGGTGTGGAACAGGTGCGCGCCGTAACGATGCACCTCGATGCCCGTCTCTTCGTCCTTCTCGCTGTAGGCGTTACCGCCAAGATGGGTCCGACGGTCGATGACCACGACGTTCAGGCCCAGGTTCTGGGCGCACTGCTGGGCCACGGTCAGCCCGAAGAACCCGGAGCCGACGACGACCAGATCCGCGTTCACGCACACTCCCAAGGTCTGGACATCGACGTCAGGCTACCGGAGCAACCTTGCGGTACCGCATGAAGCCTCTCGGGTCCGGCGGCAGGTCAGAGACATAGGCAGAGGACTCGAACAACCGCACCGAGGCAGCGTTGTCGACGTGCACGACCGCGAGGTATGCCGTGACCTCGGTCCCCTTCGACAGCGCCATCTCACCCGCATCTAGGACGGGACGCGCCAGAGACTGACCGCGCCGCTCTGGTGCAACCGTGATCGAGACCTCCCACTCCCCCGTGCCTTCGAGGTCCCAGCGGACTGTTCCGACCGGGACGAGGGCGTGCTCGACCACCAGCAGCACGCGGTCGCTTCGGGCAAGGCTGGCGGTGAGCCAACCGACGTGCTCGTCCCACGTGACTTCGGCTGACGACCTCGCGCCGGCGCGGGTCGTCGGGTCGTTGCGCCACTGCCAGAGGAGCCGCGCGTCGTCCCTTCCGGCTGGGCGCGCCGTCAGCGAGATCGATCGGGGGAGAGCAGCCGGGCCGACCCGCAAGGCCTGCTCCCATGTCCTCACCACGCGCCAGGCACCGAGTCCGTCGACGACATCGCGACCAGCTCTTGCAAGGTCGGCGCGCCGGCGGGAGTCCGTGAGCGCTGTCCTCAGCAGGCCGACGGCACGCTCGTCACGATGCCTCTCGGCGTCGGCGAGCTCGGGCCCACCAAGGCCCACAGCAGCGCCCGAGGCCACCATCCGGTCATAACCGTCGAGCTGGTTGTCCACGGCCCAGACCAGGGCCATAGGCACCCCGATACAGCACAGCTCCCAGACCGAGGTGCCGGCCGCGCTGACGACCAGGTCCTGGCCGGACATCATCGCGGCGAGGTCGTCCACGGGCGCAAGGATCGACAGCGAGAGGGCAGAGCCGTGAGCTGCGGCGCGAGCCCGCTCCGCGTTCTCACCGACGGCGATCACCGTGACCTCCAGAGCCAGACCGGTGCTCGCCAGAAGCTTCACGGCAGCAGGGACCAGGCCAACCGGGTCCGTCCCGCCCATGACAACCAGCACCCTGCGAGCAACCTCCCCGATCGCCTTGGACATCCGCCGGGCGTCGATGACCCGCTGTCGCATCGGCGCATAGCGCGACCCGCGCAGCAGCAGGCATGTGGCAGTCGACCCGTCATCGGGACGCGCCACGAGCTCGGCGCCCAGGGTCGGGTCGACAACCACATCGGCGGTTCTGCGGCCGAAGCTGCCATCCTCGACATTGCTCAGGACGAGCTCTCCCAGCTCCCGAAGACGCGCGGGCGCCTCATAGGAGTCGACATGGACCACGTCGGGGCGCCGCTCGCTCACCAGGTCGATGACCGGTTGCAGGTCATGGTCGGCAAGGGGCGCCGCGAGCCGGACGACCTCGACCTGCGCCGCAGCGAGCTGACCGCGGACGAACGACCCCTCGAAATGTCCGGCGACCACCACGTCGTGGCCGGCAGCCACCGCCGCCTCGGCGAGGGCCAGCGAGCGGATCACGTGCCCGACCCCCATCGACCCACCCCCGTCACAGAGCAGCAGGACCTGCATCAGCCCGCCTCGATCGGCTTCTGCTGCACCCCGGCGTTGATGGCCACCAGATCGGGTCGGCTGCGAAGCATGGCGACAACATCGCGCCATGCCGGCGGGGCGTCGGGCAGCACGGCCACCAGAGCCCGCAACAAGACCAGATCCTCCGTCGTGTCCAGGGTGACGCGCAGGTCGTTGGCCGCGGGGGTCACTGACAGGCCCAACAGGTGGTATGCCGTGGGGTCGGCATAGACGGCAGAGGTGACGTGCACGCGGTCGTAACCGACCGCCGTACCGTCGACCGCGCGAAGGGCGCGAGCGGCGACCAGCTCGATGTCCATGCCTCGAGGCAGGCTACGGACGAGAACGGTGGAGACGTAGTCAAAGGTTGGAGCCGCGGTCCAGGCCCCGACGACCGCATCGATGAGGGTGGGATCCAGCAGTGGGCAGTCCGCCGTCAGCCGAACCACGGCGTCGGCGGGGTGGGCATCCAGCGCTGCGACGAATCGGGAGAGGACGTCGTCCTCGCTCCCGCGCACGACCGGAGCTCCAAGGGAGGTGGCGAGGTCGGCGACCGCGTCGTCGCCCACCAGGGTGGATGTGGCCACGATCACCTCGTCAACTCGGGTGGCTGCCCGAGCCGCCCGGATGACCCACTCGAGCACGGGACGCCCGCCCAGATCCTCGAGAACCTTGCCCGGGAGCCTGGTCGAGCCCGCACGTGCCTGGATGACGGCGTTGATCCGCATGGGCGCTCCTTCTGCATGGGTCCGGCCGTGACATCCTGCCGTATACAACCAGCGTCACCATGGAGGCACGAATGTCGGTCCTGTCAGGTTCCTCGATTCTCGTCACCGGCGGGACGGGATCGTTCGGCAAGGCTTTCATCCGGGAACTTCTGGACAACCACGACCCCCACCGCATCGTCATCTACAGCCGCGACGAGCTCAAGCAGTACGAGTGCCGCCAGATGTTCAAGGACGACCCGCGGCTGCGCTGGTTCATCGGCGACATCCGCGACCTGCCCCGGCTCAACCGCGCCATGCACGGCGTCAACTACGTCGTCCACGCCGCGGCCCTCAAACAGGTCGACACCGCGGAGTACAACCCGTGGGAGTTCGTCAAGACCAACGTCATCGGCTCGCAGAACGTCATCGAAGCCTGTATCGACGCCGGAGTCACCAAGGTCGTGGCACTGTCCACCGACAAGGCGTCCAGCCCGATCAACCTATATGGCGCCACGAAGCTGACTGCGGACAAGCTGTTCATCACCGGCAACCACTACGCCGCCGCCTATCCCACCCGCTTCGCCGTCGTGCGCTACGGCAACGTCATGGGCAGCCGTGGCTCGGTTATCCCGTTCTTCCGCAAGCTCGGCGAGGCTGGTCAGTCCCTGCCGATCACCGACCTGCGGATGACCCGTTTCTTCATCACGCTGCCTCAGGCCGTGAGGTTCGTGCTGGACTCGTTCGAGATGATGCACGGAGGCGAGCTCTACGTGCCCCGGATCCCCTCGATGAAGATCACCGACCTGGCACAGGCGATCGTCCCCGGCAGCGCCATGCACGAGTCGGGCCTACGCCCTGGCGAGAAGCTGCACGAGGAGATGATCTCTTCAGAGGAGGGCCGTCGGGCACTACGCATCGGCGACCGCTACGTGCTGCAGCCCGACCTGGCCTCCTGGGGCTACCAGGCCCCGCCGGACGGCCTAGCGGTGGCCGACGGGTTCCACTACACCTCGGACACCAACGACCAGTGGTTCACGGTCGACGAGATCACCAAGATCCTGGAAACGGACATCTGAGCCTTGCTGCCCTACGGACGTCAGTCGGTCGACGAGTCGGACATCGCAGCGGTCGAGGCCGTCCTGCGCGGGGACTGGCTGACCACCGGCCCCTCGGTGACAGCTTTCGAGGAAGACCTCAGCCGTATCTGCGGCACGTCCGGTGCCGTGTCCGTCACCTCCGGGACAGCGGCCCTGCACGTCGCCTACGCAGCCCTGGAGGTGGGCCCGGGCGACGAGGTGGTCACCACCCCCCTGACCTTCGTGGCGACGGCCAGCTGCGCCTCGGTCCGGGGCGCCACCATCGTGTTCGCCGACATCAGCGAGGACACGGGAAACCTTGACCCGCAAGCGGTATCGGCCGTGATGACCAGTCGAACCAGGGTCGTGGCCGGCGTCGACTACGCCGGGCATCCAATCGACGCGCCTGCCCTGACCGCGGTGGCTCACCAAGGAGGCGCAGTCCTGCTGGAGGACGCGGCGCACTCGTTCGGCGGGTCGCTGGACGGCCGCCCCGTCGGGTCGCTGGCCGACGTCACCACGTTCTCGTTCTTCCCGACCAAGAACCTCACTACCGGCGAGGGTGGCGCCGTCGTCAGCTTGCACGCCGAGACCCTGGACCGCGCCCGTTCCTACCGCAGCATCGGGCTAACCCGCGATCCCGCGCTGCTGCGCTTCCCCGACGAGGGCCCTTGGCACCAGGAGGTGCACACCTTCGGGCTGAACTACCGCCTGCCGGACGTCCTGTGCGCCCTCGGGTCGAGCCAGCTGCTCCGGCTGCCCGCGTTCAAGGCTCGCCGCGAAGCCATCACGGCCCGCTACAACCAGGGGCTTTCCGGCATCGACGAGCTGAGGCTGCCGGCTCGTCGCGAGGGCGCAGACCCGATGTGGCACCTCTACCCCCTGCGGATCCGCGACGGTCGACGACGCGCGCTGTTCGAGCACCTGCGCACCAACGGTATCGGCGTGCAGGTCAACTACCTGCCGGTCTACTGGCATCCCGTCTATGCCGACCTGGGCTACCAGCGCGGCACGTGTCCGGTCGCTGAGGAGTACTACGCGCAGCAGATCTCGCTCCCGTTGTTCCCTGACCTCTCGGATGCTGACGTTGACCGCGTGATCGAGCTGGTGCGCGGATTCGTCGGCGCGTGATCGGCGGCGCACCGTGAGCAACGCTGGGGCAGCCGCGAGCAAGGGCGTGCTTGGCCGCGGGTCCATCTACACGCTCGGCACCGCTGCGCCGATCCTGGCCAACGCCGCGGTCGTGCCACTGGTCACGCGTCTTCTGGGTAAGCCAGCCTATGGCGTTGTCGCCATCGCGGTCGTTGTCATCCAGGTCGCCATGATGGCGGGGAGTTTCGGGATGCCCTCCGTCATCACCAGGCAGGGAATCCTCGCGGGGTCCGGTGTGGCTGGTGCCCGCGCGCTGCTGGTTCGAGGCTCACTGATGACTGGCGGGCTGATGGCCGCCGTCATCCTGTCCGCGCCCCTGTGGGACCCGCTCCTCCAGGCCCGGCTGCGGATGCCGGTTCTCCTGGCTCTGGCCGCCAGCGCCTTCTTCGTCGTGGTCGAGAACTCCCAGGCGCTGTTGCGGGTGCTCGACCGTCCGGGGGCCTTCGTCTCCTTATCGTTGACCGCCACATTGGGCGGTCCGCTGCTCGGACTGGCCCTGCTGGCCCAGCATCGCTCGCCCGAGAGCTACCTGAGCGGGCTGGCCGCCGGCTACGCGACCGCCGCGACCGTCGGGCTCTTCCTGTGTCTGCGAGGTGGTCGTCCGGCTGGCGAGCGTGGCGACACCCGCGCTGCGCTGCGAATGGGACTTCCCGTCATACCGCACCTGGTTGCCTTGTTCCTGGCGACTGGCGCCCTCGTCTTCCTGACCGCTGGTCTGTATGGCATCACCGCCGCCGGCCGGATCCAGCTGGCGCTGCTCGTGGGCAGCTCACCGGCGGTCATCACCTCGGCCCTGAACAACTCGTGGGCGCCGATCGTCTATCGCGCTCTGGAGCACGAACGCGGTTCGGTCCTCGCCCATACGGCTCGCGACGTGGCGACCCTGGTGGCGCTGATCGCCGGTGGCGTCGCACTGCTCTCGCCCTGGCTGCTGCGCTTCGTGGCTGGTGCCAGCTTCGCGCCGCTCGAGCTGGTGCCCGCAGTGGCGATCGTCGCCATGGGCACGGTCCTGTCCGTGGCCTATCTGGCCAACGTGCACCTCATCTTCGCCTCGGGGCGGTCGCTCTGGCTGTCCGTGGTCACCCCGCTCAGCCTCCTTGTGGGGTTGGCCTTCGCCTACCTGGCGGGACGCCAGAGCCTGGTCCTGATCGCCGTCGGCTTCCCGGCCACCTACGCCATGCTCGCGGTCGGCACCGCGTGGCTGCGCCGTCACGTCCGTGCGGTGATCTGGAACGAGACCACACTGCTGCTGCCGACCGGGCTCGGCCTCGCCCTTTGCGCCCTGGGTGCCGCTCTGCCAACACTTGGGTCCGCCGCCCTTGTCCGGGTGGCCGCGGCCGCACTGGCCGGCCTGGGGACCCTGTGGCTGGCTCGCCGCGTTCTCACGTGAGGCACTGACTCCTCCGGTGGCTTTCGCAACCTCGGGGTTAGCGCAGCTCGTAGGCGGTGACTGTCCCCCGGCTGAACCTCGTGGTCGCAAAACGTGCAAGCTCAGGAGAGACGGGTCCGGCCGAGGTATCGGCCACGATCCATCTCGCGCCGTAGTCCAGCCGGAGTCTGTCGATGGTCCTCTTGCTGGGGTCCGTGAAGACGGCGTCATTGGCCGCCAAGCGCGCAGGGAAAGGTGTGGGCGCGCTCCACGAAGCAGCTTCACTGGTGTATCCCCAGCCCTCAATGACCGTGCGCCGGCCGCCGAGGCCACTCACCCAGAAAGCCACCGACAGG
Source organism: Actinomycetales bacterium (assembly GCA_038236365.1). Taxonomy (GTDB): domain Bacteria; phylum Actinomycetota; class Actinomycetes; order Actinomycetales; family Dermatophilaceae; genus UBA4719. The sequence goes on from JBBRZV010000005.1 coordinate 48,454, forward strand.
CACTGGGGTCGCTCCGGCCCACTGACGCAGTGCCGGTTGGTGGCCACCACGGCGTCTTCAGGAATGTGCCGCTCGACCCACGCCATGGCCACACCCGCGTCAGGGGTGAGCAGCTGTCCACCTTCAGGCACGGCCCTGTTCTGGACGAGGTCGACCAGGGCAGATGCGGTGCCCGCCATCGCGCCGTATGCCGGCCCACCCAGGACCAGCGCCGCCAGCACCGTTCCCAAGCCCCATCCACGCAGGCCAGGGAGTCGGCGGCGTACCAAGGTCCACCCGACCAGTCCCGCGCCGATGGCGGCGAACAAAAAAACCAGTGGCGCCCCGAAGGAGATGACCGTCGCCGACAGACTTCGCTGGCGGTCCGCTGTCAGTGTCGGGGTCACGACCCCAGCGATCGCGACCACACTGACACCCAAAAGGGTTCCGCCTGCCAGGGCCAGGGCGGTCCAGCGAGCGGTCCTCGCAGCCGCGGGGATCGCCGCAGCCAGTGCCCATGCGCCGAACACCGAGGCCACGGGGTTGGCCAGACGAAGGAAGTACACTTGACTGAGGGCAGGATGAAAAAGGACCAGGTAGGCGCCCCAGCCGGCTAACACCTGACCGGCCATGAACCAGGCCGCCGGGTCCTTGCGCAGCCGGCTGGAGGCGAACGTTGCGAAGGGCACCAGCCGACCGATGTTGGCTATCAGGGGCACCAGCAGGAGGATGGCCAAGATCAGCAGCGAACGACCCGACAGGTCGTTCGTGCCCTCGGGCAGAAGTGGGCCGGCGGCGGGGTGCTGGCTGACGCCGGTCAGGCGGTGATACAGCAAGGTGAACTCGACAAAGTCGAACAGGCTGATCTTGGATCGGCTGTCGCTGCCCGCGAGGGTGAGCAAGGACACCGGCAGGATGACGGCCACCATCAAGACCACCCAGAGCGCCGCCAGCCACTCTCGACGCCGTCGAACCAGCAGGCTGAGCCCTGCCAGAACAGTGCCCGCAAGCACGACCGGCAAGGCGGTGGGTTTGGCTCCTGCCGCGGTGACAAGCATCAGCGCCAACACTGCCCAGCCTGCCCGCAGCCGCAGGCCGCGCAAGGCGCGGACGAGCAGGATGGAGATGCCCAGCACGAGCGGCAGGACGTACACCTGCGAGGGGCTGTCCGGGAAGATGACCCCCGCCTCTCCCTGCGTGGGCAGGAGGTTCGTGCCCTGGAAGACGAGCAGACCCCACGCAGCGATCGGCCCCGACCACCACCTGCCCGAAAGCTCCATCGCCAGAGCAGCGCCGACCAGGGCGGTGACGACAAGCAGCGGAATGATCCACAGGCGGAGGACGACCGTCGCCTCGGCTGCTCCAGACACCAGATGCGCGGCCGCGAGGTGAACGTGCGAGAACCAGTGGTAGCGCAGCACGTCTCCGGACAGCTGTGGGATCTGCGGCGGGAAGGATCTCGTGAGCTCGTGCACGATAGACAGGTGCCAGGTGGCGTCCTGGTAGTAGCGGCCGCCCGCAGGCGGCAGCGGAGCAGTAAAAGCGCTCTTGCGCACAACGACTGCGCCGATTCCGATCGAGGAGGCCACCCACCATGACCAGAGTCGTGGCAGCGGCCGCGGCGATGTCATTCGCCAGTGCCGACGCAGCCCCGGGGCGGCGAAGATCACCATCACCAGAAGTGGCCAGAGCCAGAGCAGCCGCTGGATGCCGAGGATGGACCAGAGCACGAAGCAGGCAAGCTCCAGAGCCAGCCCGGTCACCGCGCCGATGGCGATGTCTTCAGGCAGGTTGCCGCGAGTTCCGAGGGTCGCCCGAGCGACCAGAAGACCGGGAAGGGTCACCCCTAAGGACCAGTAGGCCGTGTATCGCGCGATGTCGAGGGCAGGGGTGCCCACCTGCAGCAACATCGCGGTGGCCACACCCAGCGCCAGCAGCCAGGGCAGGGCGTCTAACCCCACCTGGCCCATACTGGCCCTGGACGGCACACGAACCCGGGACACTAGATGCCGCCGCCCCGGTCAGGGAGGGTCACCCAGATCGGCGCCGGAAGCGGGTCAAGGGCGGCCGCGTGGGCCGGCAGCGGCCGGGGCAAGTGCGACATCGGATGCCTCAGCCAGGCCAAAGGGCTGGCCCCGACCTGCTTCTCGCTCGAGCCCGGGTCGCGTTGACCGAGCCCAACGACATTCATCGCCTTGCGGATCGGTGCCCCGGCCCAGTACTGCACGGCCGGGCCTGCCGAGCGGCGGGACCAGCCGAGTGCTGAGCGCAGCTCCGATGGCTCGAGCAGGTGCTGGAAGCCCAGCTCGGTGCGCGCCAGCTCTGTGGTGACGGCACGGTCCAGCGAGGCACCATGCAGCTCGGGCCACAAAGACGCGATGGCGTCCTGCCCGTGGATCTCGGCGGTTGACAGCGACAGCGGGTCACCGTAGACAGCCACGTCGCGACCCAGCGACGCGGCGTACAGCACCGGCGTCATCAGGCGGTTGGCAACAACGCGCTCGGAGGCGAGCACCAGCGCGAGGATACGCGAGAGGAAGTCCGGGTCATGTCTGGGTCCCGCCGTGACGACACGATGACCGGCGTCCTTCCACGAGCCGACGATCTCGGGCTTGTGGATGTCCTCCGAGTGAAGACACACCGTGGACGGGCCCTCCGACCGCAGATACTGCTGGGCCAGGCCGGCCTGGTCACCCCTGACCTCGACGATCCGGGTGCTGTGCAGCGGCATGATCAGCGTTCCGGCCCCCTGGCCACTGGTCAGCTGACGCTGCACGGCGCCGGTCGAGACCAGGTACGCCCACGGCGCGCCGAGCGCGAAGCTCCGCCTCGGCGACATCGCCGGATCCCAGGCCCGCGACCCGTGCGACCAGACGAACAGCGTTCGCCTGCCGTCCTTCTCGACGTCTGGAAAGTCCCCGAAGTTGACCGGGATCGGGGGGACCGTGGTCCAGCCATGCTGAATCAGGCCGGCGACGTGCCTCGGACGGGACAGCCCGGCGTATGCCGCGAGCGCGGCAGTGTGCCCGTAGAAGTGGTTCTGGGTGTCCACGAAGGTCTCCTCGCCGCGTTCGCTTAGTCTAATCAGCGACCCGGAACCGTTTTCTCCCCACGAAGGACCACCTGCCGTGACTGTCGACGTTCTTCTCCCCTACTACGGCGACGTCGACATGATGAAGCAGGCGGTCGAGAGCGTCCTTGGTCAGACGAGCGCGGACTGGACCCTGACGATCATCGACGACGGCTACCCGGACGAGAGCCTGCCCGGCTACTTCGGCACGCTCGCGGCTCGGGACCCACGGATCACGTACGAGCGCAACGAGCACAACCTCGGAGCCAACGGCAACTACCGCAAGTCGCTCACGTTCGTTCGGCACGAGCTCGCGGTGGTCATGGGCGCCGACGACGTCATGCTGAAGAACTACATCGAGACGGTGGTCGCCGCGCACGAGCAGTTCCCCTCGGCGCAGATCATCCAGCCCGGGGTCGAGGTCATCGACGAGCACAACCAGCCCGGCATGGGCCTGGTCGACCGGATGAAGCGCATCTATGCGCCACGGGTGCAAGGTCGCCGGCTGCTCAGCGGTGAGCCCCTCGCCATCACCCTGATGAGAGGCAACTGGCTCTACTTCCCTTCCATCTGCTGGAAGTCGGACTCCCTGGTAGCGATGAACTTCCGTGAGGGCCTCAACGTCACGCAGGACCTCGCGCTCGCCCTGGACCTGATCAAGGCGGGCGGCAGCCTCGTGGTCGACAGCACCATCTGCTTCCAGTACCGCCGGCACCGTGAGAGTGACTCGTCATGGCGTGCCCTGGAGGGAACACGGTTCATCGAGGAGCGCGAGTTCCTCACCGCGATGGCCGAAGAGTTCGACGCAGTGGGCTGGCGCAGGGCCGCGCGCACCGCCCGGCTGCATCTGTCCTCGCGCCTCAACGCTGCCATCCTGTTGCCCCGGGCGTGGCGGACCAAGCAGCACCAGGGGGTCCGCAACCTGCGCGAACACGTCCTCGCCCGGCCCGGCATCTCGAAGAGATGACCCGGTTGGTGCCCATCTATACTTCCGACAGCGAAAAAAGATGGGATCTGGTGTGGACGACACGTGGGTGGTCATTCCCGTGTACAACGAGGAAGAGGTCATCGGCGACGTCGTCGCTGGTGTGCGCTCAGCCTTCGCGCAGGTGGTCTGCGTTGACGACGGCTCCACCGACCGCTCGGCAGAGGTCGCGGCCAAGGCCGGAGCCCATGTCGTACGTCACCCCGTCAACCTGGGGCAAGGGGCCGCGCTGCAGACGGGTTTCGAGTACGCCCTGGCCGACCCGTCGATGGAGCTCGTCGTCACCTTCGACGCCGATGGGCAGCACCAGATCTCGGACGCCGTCGGGATGGTCGAGCGGCTTCGGGCCGGCGAGGCTGACGTCGTCTTCGGCTCACGGTTCCTGGACGAGCGCAGCAGCCCCACCTTCGCCAAGAAGCTGGTGCTGCGCGCGGCGGTCGGCTACACCAACATGACCACGCGCACCAAGCTGACCGACGCTCACAACGGGCTGCGCGCGATACGGCGCCCGGTGGTCGAACAGATCGACATCACCCAGAACGGCATGGCGCACGCCAGCGAGCTCGTCGCCCAGATCGGCGCCTTGAAGGTCAGCTATGTCGAGCACCCCGTGCACATCCTCTACACCGACTACTCCAAGGCCAAGGGGCAGTCGCTGTGGAACTCCATCAACATCCTGGCCGACCTGATCCTGCGATGACCACCGCACACGAGCTCTGGGGAGGGCCAACCTGATGAAGATCGTCCTGATCCAGCTCCTTCTCATCGTTGTCGTCGTCATCATCGCCGCCCGGCTGCTCCGTGGCAGGGGCGCCCGCACCCAGGCGGTGCGTCGGCTCGGGTTGTTGCTCTTCGCCGCGTTCGCCGTCTGGTCCATCCTCTTTCCATCAGTGTGGAACCGGATCGCCAAGCTGGTGGGCGTCGGCCGCGGCACCGACATGGTGCTGTACGCCCTGGTGGTGGCCTTCCTCAGCTTCACCCTCACGACCTATGTGAGGTTCCGCGACTTCGAGGCTCGCTACACCAAGCTCGCTCGCAGGCAGGCGCTGGACGAGGCAGGGCCTCCGCCGGACGCTGACGCTGCCCGTGCTCAACCGAGGGAGCCGTATGCCGGGTCCTGACCTGAACGACGACGATGTCTACGTCGTGGATACCCGCGGTCGCAAGGGCGCGCAGGTTCGACGACCCCGACCGGTCCCGGCCTCGGCGCCACCCGCCGCCCCCTCCCGTCACCGTCGACGCTGGGTGCTCGTCGCCATTGTCGTTGTCGTGGTGGCCTGGCTGGCGTTCATGGTCTGGGTGCCGATGCATGCCTGGGGTGCCGTGCACCGGACCGATGCCGATCCCGGCGGCTCCCGGCCGGCGGCATCCAAGGGATACGACTACGTTCTCGTGGGCTCGGACAGCCGCGAAGGGCTGACGGCCGCGCAGCAGAAGGCGCTCAACACTGGTTCCGCCTCGGACGTTCTGGGCAAGCGCACCGACTCGATCATCCTGGTCCACGTCCCGTCCGGCGATGGCAAACCAGCCCTGATCTCCCTTCCTCGTGACAGTTATGTGCCTGTCCCCGGCCACGGCCACAACAAGATCAACGCCGCCTACGCCCTCGGTGGGCCCAAGCTGCTCGTCAGGACCATCGAGGGAGTCACAGGGGTGCGGGTCGACGGGTACGTCGAGATCGGCTTCGGCGGCTTCGCCTCGGTCGTCGACAGCCTGGGTGGCGTCGACATCTGCGTCAAGAGGGCGATGAACGACCCCAAGGCCGGTATCAACCTCAAGGCCGGGTGCCAGACCCTCGATGGCCCCAAAGCACTCGGCTACGTGCGCGCCCGATACTCGGACCCGCTCGGCGACATCGGACGCGTCCAACGGCAGCGACAGTTCCTCGGCGCGATCATGCACCAGGCCGCCACCCCGTCAACGGTGCTCGTCCCGTGGCGGTTCTATGGTTTCTCGGCTGCAGCCGGGTCCGGTCTCACGGTCGGGCAAGACACGAGCTTGCGTGACGTCGTCCGGGTCCTGCAGGCCATGCGCGCCGTGTCGGACGGCCAGGGTCTGTCGTTGACGGTCCCGGTGTCCAACCCTGCCCTGCAGACGCACGTGGGCAGCGCCGTGAAGTGGGACACCAAGAGGGCGCAGGCGCTGTTTACCGCAATCAAGAATGACGATCCTCTGACCGGGGCCCCTGCAGGCACCAGCAGCTAACGAGGCCAGCCGAGGTACCTGGGATGGCGCAGGTAGAAGCGCGCCGCGCTGCGTAGATGCAACAGCTGCCCCCGGCTGAAGCGCTGACGACTGTCCCCTCGCCACTCGTGCACCCACCGCAGCGCCGCCGTCACCGAGACGGGTATGCCGAGCCGTCCCGCGCGGACCCCCAGCTCGACGTCCTCCATATAGAGGAAGTACTCCTCGGGCCAGCCACCGAGCCGGTCGAAGACCTCACGGGAGAGCGACGTCGCGCCGCCGGCGCACCACACGACCGGCCCTGACTCGTAAGGACCCACCGGCCACAGGTAACGCTCGAGAGCTGCTTTGGGGGCCAGCCCCCGATGGGCGAGCTTGGCGAGCAGGAAGGGCTCACCGCGTGCGGCGCTCTGGGGCGTCCCATCGGCGAAGTCCACCCGCGGCGCCACGATTCCCCCGGTTCGGTCGATCTCGCCCCGAAGAATCGACAGGTCTGCGAGCAGGACTCCCAGATCGGGGTTGGCGAAGAGCAGGTAGTCACCCGTGGCGAGCTCAGCGCCCCGGTTGTTGGCCGCGGAGAGGCCGACGTTGCTGGCCATCCCAAGATAGAAGAAGCCCTGTTCGCGGGCAAAGACCTCGACCTCGGGCTCGGCCGCGTTGTCCACGACGATGACCTCGACGTCCTGCGCCGAGACCCCGGCCTTCTCACCAGCCTCGATCAGCCCGGCCCAGTGTTTGGTGAGCATGTCCATGCTGTGGAAGCTCGTCACGACAATCGACCACTTGGGGCGACGTCGCTCGACCACCTCGGCTGCCTCAAAGGACTGAACCCAGCGCCGGGTTGACGCAGCCCCCGGCGCCGCCACGCGGTACTGGTGCGCCAGATCGGACCACCGTCGGCCCAGTCGGGCCCCCGCGGTCAGGCTCCCCACCAGTGCCGACACGGGATGCGGCGCGACGACCTCACGCCGGAACGCTGTGACTGCCCGTTCGCGTACCGTGCCCAGATCGCGGTGCAGCCATCCTGGACCATGCAGAACATCCTTCAGGGCAACCCAACGAATCGCAGCCTGCGCCGGCTGCCGCCGGGCGACGCGACGCCGACCCCCCCACATCCAGTCGGAGAGCAGGATCGTCGGACGCTCGTCGTGCAGAAGCGCTGTGACGATGCGGTTTCGGATGAGGAAGTATGCCTGCCAGCCGGCGTCGGCGTTGGCGTCCACGTTGGCGTCCGCGTCGAGATGCTGCTGCCATGAAGCGGTCCCCGGTAGCACCACGGAGACGAAACCCGCAGCCTTTGCGCGGAGTCCGAACTCCACGTCGTCCCATGTGCGAAAGAACGGCAAGGGTAACCCGATGCCGACCACGACGGCGCGAGGAATCAAGGACATCGACGACGGCTGGAGGTCGATGCTTCGTGCCGGCCCGAGCGAGCGGTGGTCGCTGACGGGAGAATGGGCAAGGTCGAGGTTCAGCCGGCACGGAGTTGTCGGCGCTGCCACGTCAAACATGTGGCCGCTGACCAGCATGGGGCGACGGGCGGCTTGGGCGAACGCCCAGGCGTAGGCGAGGGATTCGGGCTGTGCCATGGCGTCGACGTCCAGGAGGGCGACATGGGTGATCCGCGAGTCTTCGAGGGCCTCGTGCAGCCCTCGAGTCAAGCCGCCGCTTCGGCCCAGATTCCGTTGCCTGATGACCCTCAGCCGCCCGCCCAACAACTTGCTGACTGCTCTGAACTCAGGAGATTCGGTCACCACGCTCATCCCCTGATCAACCAGGACGACGCGGCCCAGCACCCCTTCCAGAGCCCCGCCGTCCTGCACCGCCGCACCAAGGGCCTTCAGCTGCCGGAAACAGGCGGCCGGCGCATCGAAGACAGTGATAGCTGCTGCCAGTGAGTTCGGTTGTGGCACAACGTCATCGGTGTACCAACGCCACGAGACCTCTGTCTCGGACTCTTGGTCGGCCGTGATCAGCGGCCAGGCCCAACCACCCTCGGCTGCCTCGCTCGTGTCGAGGGTCGCAGTGAACCTGCCCTCGGACGTCCGTCCCGAGGCAAAGTCACGGCATACGGCCTGCGCATTGCTGATCCGGATGGTGACGTCGACCGGCGCCGACGAGGTGACCTCGAAGCGCACAGTCTTGACCGTGGAGAAACGCCCCCAGTAGCCCAGCGGCAGCGCGTCGAGCCAACCGGAGAAGTCGATGGTCTGACCAGCCGCCATTCTCACCCGACCTGGGTCCACGGATCGCGTTGCCCCGGCTGCGGAAAGGGTCGCGGCTCCAGGTGCCACGAGCTCGGTCAGCAATCCACCGATCTGAATGCTCACCCGTTGACCGCTGAGCCCCTCGTCAGCTGAGGCACCATCAAGATTCGCTGCATCTGGTTGGTGCCTCATAGGTCTGGAAGGTCATGGGACTGGAGCCTATCCCGCCGACCTGGTCACCCCTCCGACGAGTCGGCGACCAGACGGTCGAGGAACGGTCTCTGGCCCTTGACCAGCTTGAGACGAGCGACGTCGAGGGTGAACCAGTCGGCCCGGTCGACCTCCGGGAATGACTTCAGCAGACCCGACCTGGGTGGCCACTCGATCTCGAACGTGTTGCTGACGGCCGCCGACGCGTCGAAGTCACCTTCGGCCGCCCAGACCGTCACGAGCTTTCCGCCCTGCTGCCGGATGCTGCCCAGTGGGCGATACGTCGCGAGGGGCGGCGGGGAGCCCAGCTCTTCTTCGAACTCACGCTGAGCGGCGAGGAGCGGATCGTCTCCGGGCTCATACTCACCCTTCGGGATCGACCATGCGCCCTCGTCCTTCCTCATCCAGAACGGCCCACCCATGTGCGCGAGCAGTACCTCAAGGGCATCGCCTTCATGGCGGTGGAGGAGCACGCCAGCGCTTTGTCTCGGGACCACTGAGCCAGCATGCACGAACAGAGGCAGTCCATCAAAGTGGCGCCCGACTACCGGCGCGACGGCCGCTGTGGCCGCCCGGCGAAGACCCACAGGAGCGAGCCGAGGAGGCTCGTGAAGACAAGAACAATCACCCAGACGGGCTTTGAGAACAGGCGCATCTCCAGCTCGTCGGTCTTGGTGAAGTCGATCAGGCAGTAGCCCCAGAACCCGATCGCAGCCAGGACCACCAGTGAGTTGCCGAGAACCGCGCCCGTCATCAGGTGAGTGACTGCGCGCGGCGCTGGTCGCCTACTGCCCGGCTTCGTACTTGAACGAGACGCGTAGCTTCGTCCGATACATGACGCCACCGTCCTCTGCCAGGTGGATGTCCTGAGCGACAACCTCGGCGACCCTGATATCGCGAAGCGTCCCGCTGGCCGCCTTGATGGCCACGGACGCGGCATCTTCCCAGGACTGCGTACTTGTCCCGATGAGGTCCGTCACTCTGTAAACGCTCACGACATCCTCCTGACGGTGCGGATTAACTGTCTCCCGGTGAGACAGTCCTACCCGACTGCGTCGCTGCCGACAAGAGGTATATGGCGCACTTCAAACGCTACACCCTGAGGCGTCCACTCCAGTGGGAGCCATCCCACCAGCGCGATGTCCCCTGGCCCCACGGGTCGACATACCAGCCGGGAGGGCACCCCAGGTTCGAGGAGAGGGCCAGTCGGCCCTCTGCCTGCCCGCGCATGAGAAAAAGTGTCTCGATCCCGATGAGAGCTGCCCCCAGGCTGCCCATGCTGATCACGAACATCCAGATTGCCGCCACCCCCACCGGATCACCTCCATCCTCTGGCGTATGGAGAGCCATGTCGCCCCACCATGCGAACAACGCTGCCACCACCAGCAGGGGCGCGACGGCGGCAACCCACCACATTGTCGGTCCTTCGCTCTGCTTCCAGCTCAACGGAAAGGGAACGTGATCAGGCTGGCGGCCCCCAGGCTCCCAGCTCAGGGGCGAAATCGCCCCCCTCGTGAGGGCTCGATCTCCGGCGTGGGAAAGGGCGCGGCTGAGCAAGAAGGCGATGTCCGCACCTTCTGGCGCGGACGCGATGATCTTCCTCATCGCGTCCTTCACATCCGCGGCATCACCTGCCTCAACGGCAAGCATCTCAAGAGCAAGACGTTCATAGCCCTCAGGGGAAAGGTCAGCGCCACTCCCGGGGCTTCCCGCGAAATGGCCTTGCACAACTTTGGGGCCGTCATGCTCCATGGCCGGCCTCCTCCCTGATGAACGTCGCTCCTGTGAGTGGTAACCATCCCAGCCGCACGGTGCTGGTTGTCCATTGGATGATGGTCCTACGACCACGATCTTCGGATGAAGGCGCAGCTCAGGAGTCGAAGCCAAGACCCAGCCTGTCCAGCATCCGCAGCCAAAAGTCGCGCCTCCCCTCATCTTCGTCCGCGCGGGCGATGCTGCGTCTAGTCATCTGAATTCCCAACCAGCGCAACGGTTCCGGTGGCCAAGGCAGTGATGACCGGCGCACCATGTCCAGGCGGGTGCGCTCGTTGTCCCGGTTTCCCAACAGGTCAAGACACACCTGGGCCCCGAAGCGCGACGCACCAACGCCCAACCCGGTGTATCCGAGGACCGAGACGACCTTGCCCTTGAAGGCACGATGCCACGAGGCACTGAACCGGGTCGATGTGTCGATGGCGCCTCCCCACGTGTGTGTGATCCGCACCCCCTGCAGACCGGGAAAGGTCGCGAGCATGTGGAGATACAGCAGCTGCTCGGTCTCAGGCCTGCGCTGACGTCGTGCCGACAGGTCGGATCCGTAGTAGTAGAGCGCGTCATAGCCGCCGAAGACGAGCCTGTTGTCGCGGGTCAGGCGGTAGTAGTGGAACTGGTTGCCGCTGTCGCCGACGCCCTGCCGACCATGCCAGCGCAGGGAGTCTCGCTGGCGCTGGCTCAGAGGTTCGGTGGCAATGATGTGGTCCCACACCGGCACGACATAGGCACGAGCCCGCCGGAGCGGCGAGGGAAAGACGTTCGTGGCAAGGACCACCTGTCGGGCGCGAACCGTGCCGCTCGCGGTGCTCAGGGCGACGCGATCTCTGACCGAACCCAGCCCCCGCACTCGTGTGGCTTCGTGGATCCGGCCTCCCGCTGCCTCGATGGCATCGGCCAGGCCCCACGCCAGGCGCGCGGGGTTGACCATCGCCACACCGTGCCTGTCCAGAAGCCCGCCCAGGTATGTCGGTGAGTCGACGAGTGCCCGGGCCTGGTCGGCGTTGAGAAGCTCCACATCCTGACCGAGCTCACTCATCGTCTTCTGAAGGCGGCCCAGGTCCTCCAGCTGCCACGGCTCAACCGCGACATCGAGCTCTCCTGTGCGTTCGAAGTCGCAGTCGAGGTCACGCTCGCGGATGGTCGCCTCGATCGCGTCGAGGTTGGCCGCTCCCAAACGCTGCAACAGCGGCATCTCATCAGGCCAACGAGCAAGCCCGTTCCCGATGCCGTGGGTCAGGCTGGAGGAACAGAATCCACCGTTGCGGCCGGTCGCGGCCCAACCCACTCTCTTGGCCTCGAGCACGACGACTTTGCGCGCTGGATCCTCCTCCAGCGCGAGCAGTGCCGCCCACAGTCCGGTGAAGCCTGCGCCGACGATCGCCAGATCGACGTCATCGTCGCCTTGCAGAGCAGCCCGCGGTTCCGGCTGGCGGCTGTCGTCCCACCACAGCGGCGTGGAAGAGGCGTGCCCCAGGGCCATCTCGGCTTCGGCCAGGGACCTGGTCGGCGTCACAGTCAGCCCTCCGTGTGGGGTCACTGTCATCGTGGCAGGAAAGCGAGGTTTCGGCGATGACGTAGCGGGGTCCTTCTAGCTTTTCGGGCTCCACTCGCGCGGCTCGTCGGGGGTCACCGGCAGGTCCCGCAGGGCGCGCTGCCACCACCCCACGTCCCGCCATGACCCATTCTTGTACCCAACGTTCCGGAAGACGCCGAGCCTCTCGAAGCCCATCGCCTCGTGCAGGCCAACACTCGCCGCGTTGGGCAGGGTGATCCCGGCGAACAGTGACACGTAGCCGAGGTCGGCAACTTCGCCGATCAGGCGCTTGTACAGCAGGTGCCCCACGCCATGTCGTCGATGGTCACCGGAGATGTAGACCGAACACTCCGCCGACCATCTGTATGCCGGCCGTCGCCGGTGCTGGGAGGCGTAGGCGTACCCGACGACGGTGCCCGCGTCGACGGCCACCAGCCACGGCATCCGTGGCCGGGCGAGGATCCTGCGGGTGAGCTCCGCTTCGGCAGGGACGGACTCTTCGAACGAGGCAAACGTGTCGGTGACCATGGGTGCATAGATCGACCGGATGGAGGGCACGTCCGCAGCCGTCGCGGCCCGAACCGTGACGGAGCCGACGCCTTCTTCTGCCACGTTGACAACCTATCGACCATTGCCCGCCTCTCGTGGCGGACCCAACCGGACGCCCACGATCACTCGATCTGGATCCCTGCGATACCTTCGACCGGCTCCGGGCTGACCTCGAGGTGCATTCGTAGCCCCGGTCCGAACTGGGTCTCGACGGCACCATCGCGAACGAAACCGACGGTCCCATAGAACGCCATCGCGTGCGGATTCGCCGTGACCTCGATGCGTTGGGCCTCGTGCCGCCCGGCGAGGGCCACGACGTCCAGCACCAGCCGGCGGCCGACTCCGCGTCTCATCCAGTCAGGATCGACGAACAGGTCTTCCAGCTCCAGGGCACGGCCGACATAGAGCGTCGTCGCAAAGCCGACAATCTGATCGCCAGTCCAGGTCGCGACGCGCGTGCGGCCCTCCCTGACGCCCTCATCGCTCATTACCAGTACCTCCGGATGCGCCAGAAGCGCCGTCATATCGCCGGAGTTGGACAGCGAGGACCTCCGGTAGAGGTCTCTCAAGACGGGTAGGTCGGCTTGCAGGCCCGGCCGGATCCGAATATGGGTCACCCGATGATTGTCACTACCCCTTGAGCAGTGCCCGTGCCATCACGATGCGCTGAATCTGGTTGGTGCCCTCATAGATCTGGGTGATCTTGGCATCGCGCATCATTCGCTCGACCGGGAAGTCCTTGACGTACCCGGAGCCACCGAGGAGCTGAACCGCATCTGTGGTGACCTCCATGGCAACGTCCGAGGCGAAACACTTTGCGGCTGCACCGAAGAAGCTCAGATCCGCATCGCCCCGCTGGGACTTGGCTGCGGCGACATAGACCATCTGACGAGTTGCCTCCAGCTTCATCCCCATGTCCGCCAGCATGAACTGAACGCCTTGGAACTCGGCGATGTGCTTGCCGAACTGGCTGCGCTCTTTGACGTATCCCAACGCGAAGTCCAGCGCGCCCTGGGCGATACCAACCGCCTGCGCACCGATGGTGACACGTGTGTGGTCCAGGGTGGCCAGGGCGATCTTGAGCCCTTGGCCGGGAGCGCCCACCATCCGGTCGCCCGGGATCCGGCAGCCCTCGAAGATCAGCTCACGTGTCGGCGATCCCTTGATACCCATCTTGTGCTCCGGCTCACCGAAGCTGAACCCGGGGTCTGACTTCTCGACGACGAATGCCGACACGTTCGAGCCGCGCTTGCCGTCGGGGTCGGTGACTGCGAGCACGGTGTAGAACTGCGAGACGCCGGCGTTGGTGATCCACGACTTCTGTCCCGACAGAATCCAGTCATCGCCATCGGCCTTGGCCCGACATCTCATCGAGGCAGTGTCACTTCCGGCCTCGCGCTCGGACAGGCCGTAGGAGAACATCGCCTCACCGCGGGCCACCGGCGGCAGGTACTTCGCCTTGATCTCATCGGAACCAGACAGAATCAGGGGCATCGTGCCCAGCTTGTTCACCGCCGGGATCAGGGAAGAGGAGGCACACACCCGGGCGATCTCCTCGATCACGATGCAGGTCGCGAGAGCATCCGCGCCGACCCCGTCGTAGTCCTCGGAGATGTGTGGAGCATGGAAGTCCGAAGCCACAAGCGCGTCATAGGCCGCCTGCGGGAAGGTGCTGGTCTCGTCGACCTCGGCTGCGTGCGGGGCGATCTTGTCCTCGGCGACATTGCGGACTGCCTGACGCAGCTCTTCGTGGTCCTCGGAGATGGTGAAGAACGGGAACGCGCCTTTGTCTGGGCTCACGGACGTCACAGTACGCGCAAAGGCTAACGAAGTTCCGGGATCACCCGATTCTCGAAAAGGTGCATCCCCGAGGTGTCGTACGCCGCTTCCGTGAAGTACGCGATCGTGTAGCCGAGTCCCAGATTCTTCAGGGTGGTGAGGCTTTCGGCGATCTGCTCAGGCGTCCCGACACCGATGCCCGATACCTGAGCTTCGATCTGCCGGTCGACCTCCGCCTCGGGCACGCCAGCCTTCACGTAGTGGTCGCGGATCCACGCCAGCCGGTCCTTGACCTCTTTCTCGTTCTCGCCGATGACGACGTTGACGTTGGTCGACCGGGTGATCTGGTCAAAGTCACGTCCGACGTCCGCACAGTGCGCGGCGAGGATCTCGCTCTTGTGCTCGAAGACGCTGGGCGCGAAGTTCGTGTAGTCGGCATACTGCGCGGCGATCCGCAGAGTCTTCTTCTCACCGCCACCTGCGATCCAGATCGGTATGCCGTTGAGCTCGGAACCGGGCTGGGCCGTCCCCTGCAGGGGGCGAGGAGCGCAGATCGCGCCATCCACCTGATAGTGCTTGCCGTTCAGCGTGGCCGACCCCTTGGTCCACATGTCACGGAAGATCTGAACGCCTTCCTCGAGCATCCCGATCCGTTCGCCGGCGGTGGGAAAGCCGTAGCCGTAGGCCCGCCACTCGTGCTCGTACCACCCGGCGCCGATGCCCATCTCCAGGCGACCCTCGGAGATGATGTCGACTGTCGCGGCAACCTTCGCGAGCTGCGCGGGGTTGCGGTACCCCATGCAGGTGCACATCTGGCCCAGCCGGATCCGGCCCGTGACAGCGGCGAACGCTGCCATGAGGGTCCACGCCTCATAGGTGGCCTCCTGCGAGGGCTCGGGCACCGTGTGGAAGTGGTCGTAGACCCAGATCGACTCCCATAGGCGCGTCAGCTCGGCGCGCTCCGCCAAACCCGCCATCACGCCCCAGTGCTGGTCCGCCTCGATGCCCGCGAGATCCATCCGCCAGCCTTGGGGAATGAAGATGCCGAAACGCACGAAGACTCTCCTTGTTCGGGCGGGAACTGCGCCGGGGTGCAAGGCTACTATCCGGCCAGTAGCAGGTTTCCATCGCCAATACCGATGGTCCGACCGGCAACCGTGTCACAAACCCGCCAACCCCGCGCGACCCAGGGAGTGATGTCAATGCCCCAGACGAGGCAGGTCTCTGACCCAGCAGTCATCCGCAGGCTTCTCACAACTCCCGCGACGTGGGCCGTGGTGGGCCTGTCGACCGACATGACGCGCACGGCATACGGCGTCGCCCGGTGGATGCGCGACGGTCTGGGGCACCGAATCATCCCGGTGCACCCAAGAGCCGTGGAGGTGTGGGGCGAGCCCGGATACCAGACGCTCACTCAGATCCCTGACGGCACCGTGGTCGCAGTGGTGGACTGCTTCGTCAACTCCCGCAGGGTCGGCGAGGTCGTGGATGCTGCGATCGCCAACCGGGACCGGCTCAGCATCGAGGCCATCTGGCTGCAGCTCGGCGTGATCGACCAGGACGCCGCGGAGCGCGCGACCGGCGCCGGGCTCGACGTCGTCATGGACACCTGCCCCATGATCGAGTACCCGAAGCTCTGAGGCCCTGCCCTTCAGTCGCGGGGCATCCCGAAACCGGTCGGATGGGCACGCCGAGCCCGCAGCCGTTCCCCCTTGGAGTACGCCTCATCACGCAGCTTTGCCTGGTACTCAACCATTTGCGCTCGCCAGCCGGCGGCCTCCTCACCCACTCCGGCGGCCAGTATCCGCACCGCCAGCAGTCCGGCGTTGCGTGCACCAGCCACCGAGACGGTCGCCACAGGCACGCCCGAGGGCATCTGAACCATGGACAGCAACGAGTCCATCCCGTCAAGGTGCTTCAGCGGCACCGGGATGCCGATGACTGGCAGCGGCGTCACTGCGGCCAGCACCCCGGGCAGAGCCGCGGCACCCCCCGCACCCGCGATGATCACCCGCAGGCCACGATCGGCAGCACTCTGCCCATAGGCGATCGTCTCCTGGGGCATCCGGTGGGCCGAGATGACGTCGGCCTCATATCCGATCCCGAACTCCTCCATCACTTTTGCGGCGTCCTCCATGATCGGCCAGTCGCTGTCACTGCCCATCACGAGTCCCACCACTGGCCTTTTCGCAGATGAATCGCTCATTGCGTAATCACTCCCTGGAGATAGTCACTCGCATGGTTGGCGCGGGTCCTCAGGTCCTCAACGTCGGCGCCGCTGACGTTAACGTGTCCGATCATGCGACCCGGTCGGACACCCTTGCCGTACAGGTGAATCTTGAGAGCCGGGTCGCGTGCCATCAGGTGACGGTATGCCGGGTAGAGGTCACTGTGGTCGCCACCCAGCACATTGCCCATGACCGTCCAGCGCGCCCGCAGGCTGGTGTCCCCCAGTGGCAGATCGAGGACGGCACGCAGATGCTGTTCGAACTGGCTGGTCACCGAGCCGTCGATGCTCCAGTGACCACTGTGGTGCGGCCCCATGGCCAGATCGTCAACCAGGTATGCCGGGTCGCCGGTCCGCGGGTCCCTGACCTCGAACATCTCCACGGCCATCACGCCCGTGACGCCGAGCTCACCGGCGATCCGCAGTGCCGCCTCGGTGGCCACTGCCGCAAGGTTCGGGTCAAGCCCCGGCGCCGGCGCAAGGACCTGCCTGCAGATGCCCTCACTCCGGGCGGTCTCGACGACCGACCACGAGCTCGCCTGGCCCGAGGGGCTACGGGCGACCAGAACGGCGAGCCTCCGGACAAAGTCCACCGTCTGCTCGGCCAACAGCCCCTCGACGAGCGGTCCGCTGCTTTGAGCAACATCAAGCGCCGCCTGGTCGAACCACTCGGCCACCTCCTCAGGCGCGCCGACGACGCGAGCTCGGTTGCCGTTATACCCGCCCTTGGGGATCGTGACGACGACAGGCCAGCCGACCTCATCACCAAAGGCCTGCAGGGACGCCATATCGCGCACCTCCGCCCACCGAGGCGAGGCCACCCCGATCTCGGCGAGGCGTCGCCGCAGGGCGAGCTTGTCCTCAGCCAGGGCGAGCGCGGCGGGCGAAGGATGCAGCACGACGCCGTCGGCTTCGAGTGCTGCCAGGACCTCAGCGGGCACCTGCCCGTCGTCAAAGGTGACAACGTCACACTCGCTGGCAAAGGCACGGACCACGTCGATGTCGCTCAGGTCGCCCACGGGAGCGGACGGGACGACCAGGGCCGCGGAAGCCTCCGCTGAGTCCGCGAGAACCGACAGAGTGATCGACAGTCCGACCGAGGGCGGCTGGCACATCCGGGCGAGCTGGCCGCCGCCGATGATGCCCACCACGGGGAACCCTCCAGGTGCGCGCCTCGGGGAAGTCACGGGCACGAGCCTATCGGGAGGCAACCGCGCCCGGCCGAGGGTTGGAGGCTAGGCTCCTTGCGTGCCCACTGATCGTCCAGGCCTGCTCGACCGTGCCCGCGGGGCCCTCGACGTGCTCGTTCGGGAGATGCTCAAGTTCGGGGTGGTCGGCGCTGTCGCGTTCGTGATCGACCTCGGGGGCTACAACCTCCTGGTCTTCGGCCCCCACCTGATGGGGATCCTCGGCGAGGGGAACACCACGGGGCCGCTCAACGACAAACCCCTGACGGCGAGGATCATCTCGGCGTCCGTGGCGACGCTCGTGGCCTGGCTCGGCAACCGGCTATGGACCTTCCGCCACCGCCGCCAGCGACCGGCCGTCCACGAGCTCGCCCTGTTCGTCATGTTCAACGTGGCCGCCATGGTCATCTCGGTCGTCTGCCTCGGCATCTCCAGGTATGCGCTGGACCTTCACTCGCAGCTCAGCGACAACCTCACCAACATCGTCGGGATCGGAATCGGGACGCTGTTCCGGTTCTGGGCCTATCGCAAGTTCGTCTTCGCCGGCGAGCCGCTGCCGGAGCTGGCCGCGAGGCGCTAGTCAGGGTCAGCCTCTGAGAGGAACAGGGCAAAGATCGCCGGCTGTGCCTGGATCAGCTCGAGCCGGCCACCGTTGGCCTCGGCCAGGTCACGGGCCAACGCCAACCCGAGGCCGGTGCTCTTCGCGGTGCTCACCGACCGTTCGAAAATGTGCGGGGCGATCGTCGAGACGACCCCCTCGCCCTGGTCGCTGACCTCCACCACCACCGATGGACCACTGCGGCGCGCCTCTACATCCACCGTGCCGCGACCGTGGGCAAGCGAGTTCTCCAGGAGCGTCGACAACACCTGGGACAGCGCCGACGGGGTAGCACGAACCAACAGTCCGCGCTGGCCGTGCACATGCACACTGCGCCGAGCCTGCTCGAACGCAGGCTGCCACTCACGCTGAAGAGCCGCGATGACCGAGTCCAGCGAGACCGACGGAGTCACGGAGTCGTGACCGCGGCGGGTCCGCGCGAGCAGGTCGTCTACCACCTTGGTGAGCCGCTCGACCTGGGCAATCGCGGAACCGGCTTCTTCCTTGACCACCAGAAGGTCATCGGTGACGGAGATCTCCTCCAGGCGCATGAGCAGGGCGGTCAACGGAGTGCGCAGCTGGTGTGAGGCATCGGAGGCGAAGTCGCGCTCCGAAGCCAGGGATCGCGTCATCTGGTGGGCGCTTCGCGCCAGGACCTCGGAGACTCTGTCGACCTCGCCGATGCCGGTGACCAGGGGCTGGAAACGCGACTCGCCGGCCCCCAGCCGTTCGGCCCGGTCCGCGAGCTGGGCCAACGGCTTGGCAAACTTGCGAGCCTGCAAGAAAGCGACAACCACGCCGGCAAGCACTGCGACGACCGACACGGCGGCAACGAGAGCGAATACCCAGATCGGCACGGTCGGTGAACCGGGCTGGTCGAGCAACCCCTGGATGCGAGCCGCGTTGTCGGCCAGCGCCCACCAGCCCGCAGCCCAGAGCACCAGATCGATGATCACCACCGAGAGCAGCACTGAGGCAAGGGTCGAACGAACAAGCGCCTTGCGCATGCTGACCAGTCAGCCCCGTTCGGAGCGTTCGGGGCGCTCGAACCTGAAACCGACGCCACGCACGGTCGCGATGTAGCGAGGCTGAGTGGCGTCGTCACCGAGCTTGCGGCGAAGAACCGAGATGTGCATGTCGAGGGTCTTGGTGGACCCGAACCACACGGTGTCCCAGACCTCACGCATCAGCTGCTCGCGGGAGACAACCTTGCCCTGTTCACGAACCAGGACGCGGAGCAGGTCAAACTCCTTGGCGGTGAGCTGGAGCTCATCCTCGTCGAAGAAGGCACGACGGCCGTCGGGGTCGATGCGCACGCCCGAGCTGGGGGCACCGCCTTCTGTGGGGTGCCGACGCATCAGGGCGCGGACACGGGCCAACAGCTCGGCAAGGCGAAAAGGCTTGGTGACGTAGTCGTCCGCGCCGGCATCCAGCCCGACCACCAGGTCCACCTCGTCCGCCCGGGCGGTCAGGATCAGGACCGGAACGGTACGTCCGTCGGCGCGGATACGACGGCAGACCTCGAGCCCGTCGACATACGGCAGACCGAGATCGAGCACCACCAGATCGGGGTTCTCGTTGGCGCCTTCGAGGGCGGCGCGGCCGTCGGCGCGGACGTCGACCTCGTAACCCTCTCGCCGCAGTGCGCGAGCCAGTGGCTCCGAGATCGCCGGGTCATCCTCGGCAAGCAGAACACGTGTCATGAGCGCATCGTAGAGCCATCTTCAGCCGCAACCGCAGACCAACGCGCTGGACGCTTCTCAGCGAAGGCCGCAACGCCCTCTGCCCGGTCACTGGAGAAGGCGGTGGCACGCCAGCAGCCGTCCTCGACCTCGAGCCCGGTCGCCAGGTCCACGTCGCTCCCCAGGCGCATGGCACGCTTGGCCTGGCGCAGCCCGACGGGTGAGTTCGCGGCAATCTGAGCGGCCAGCTGGAGCCCACGCTCCAAGGCCGTACCCGCCTCGAGAACCTCATCGACAACACCCAAGGCTGCGGCCTCGGCGGCCGGCATCCGGCGAGCGGTGAAGATCATCCCGGAGGCCCTGGACCATCCGATGCGACGGGTCAGCAGCTGCGTGCCGCCCCCGCCGGGGATGACGCCGACGGACACTTCTGGGAGCCCGACCACGGCGCCCGATCCGGCGATGATCAGGTCACAGGACAGTGCGATCTCCAACCCACCTCCGAGGGCGAACCCCTCCACCACGGCGATCGTGGGCATGGGCAGGTTCAGCACCCCGCTGTAGGCCGCACGCGCCACGGGACGCTGAGCCATCAGGTCGGCGTCGGTGAACGCATGGCGCTCCTTGAGGTCTGCGCCCACACAGAACGCCTTGGGGCTGGTGCTCGTGACCAGCACGACGCGCACGCCCAGATCAGCCGAGAGCTCCTCGCAGGCAGTACTCAGATCCCTGGCCATCTGCGTCGATACAGCGTTCATCGCCTCGGGCCGGTCCAGCGCCAGCTCGGCGATATGGCCACCAGGGCCATGCCGGGTGATCGTCACCAATGGCCGGGTCGGGCTGCTCAGCTCACTCATGGACCAGACTCCTCGGATTTCGCCATCATCGTCTGCAACGCTTCCATCATCGCGTGCTCCGTCGACGCCCATCATGCCGCGGCGCCCAGCCGGGTGGGCCCGGCTGAGGGTCCACGAGGTGACAGGACCGATCCGGCGTTGTGTCCGGCGCCGCATCGGGGACATCTCGAAGCCGGACACACGCCTGAGTGAGGCAGCGAGTGCATCGTCGACGAGGACCGTGCCAGGCCTGGCCAGCGCCGTCAGTCGGCTGGCGCGGTTCACGGTGGTCCCGAACACGTCGCCGAGGCGTGAGACCACATGCCCGCTGGCCATGCCCACGCGGACGTCCGGCAGCAGGTCGTCCCCGGCCATGGCCCGGACCAGGTCCAGCCCTGTCGCCGCAGCGGGGCCGGGGCCCATGGCCACGAACAAGACCTCGGCCCCCACCGTCTTGATCACCCGGCCGCCATGGGCGGTGACGACGTCGGACGCGAGCGTGTCGAAACGTTGCACCATCTGGGCCAGCTGGCGCTCGGAGAAGTGACGTACGAGATCGGTGAAGGCGACGAGATCTGCGAAACCCACACAACGCACGACCCCCGAATAAGGCTGTGCCATCTCGGAGTCGGAGAGCATGCGCGAGACAGCGGCAGCCAGATGACGTCGCCATGCATAGACGAGCAGCGGTTCCAGATCGTCGGCAAGGTCAGCCAGCTTTCGCGCCGCGGCACGGGCGGTCACGGGCTCCGGCACTACGCGGAGGTCGGGACTGGATGCGCGCTCCCCGATGGACTCGGTGACCAGCTGTGTCTGCCATGCCGCCAGATCTTCGGTGGTTCGGGCGAACGCTCGCGTGATAGCCAGTGCTGTGGGCTCGTCGAGGGCCCCCTCGCGCACGAGGGTCGCAACAGAGCGCAGGGCGGTCAGATCCGCGTCCGTGAATACGGTGTCCTCGTCCTCGGCCTTGGGGAACCCAAGGGCGTGCCAGAGCTTCCGTGCGCTCGTGAGGGACACCGACGCCTTGGCGCTGACCTCTCGCGGCCGCATCGAGCGCCACTGTCCCAGCAGCCTCGCCTCGATGTCCTCGCTCGTGGAAGAACCGCCCGCCGGGTCTGGGGGCGGCCCAGCGCGGTGGCGCCCGGCCTGCTTCATGTCAGGCACGCTGCGAGTTCCGTACATGGGTGACGTCACCGGCTGCGTGCACCGTGCGCGCGCCCGGGCCAGCAACCATCAGGCGCCCACGGTCATCGACCCCTGTGGCCGTGCCGTGGACGACCAGGCCGTCTGGTTGGTGCACGTCCACGTCAAGCCCGATGGTCAGGCAGCACGAGCGGTATGCCGCCCCCATCGCCTCCAGCCCGGCGTCCCCGCCGGTCCAGGCCTGGTGGAGGTTGGCGAGCGCCCCGAGATACCGGACGACGACGGCCTCCCGGCGGACGTCTGCGACACCACAAAGCGCGAGGGAGGTGGCCGTCTCGACCGGTAGCTCGCTGCGGGTCTGGTCGATGTTGACCCCGGCGCCGATCACCACGAGCTCGGCTCCTGGCACCATCTCGCACAGGATGCCCGAGATCTTGAACCAGGGCGCCTCCGGATCGGCTGCGTTCTCCTTCGCCAGGACGTCGTTGGGCCACTTGAGCCGGCAGTCGATGGTGGCCACGTCGGCCAAGGCATCTCGCATCGCCATACCGGCCAGAAGTGGAAGCCAACCCAGGTCAGCCGGACGGTCCACCGAGGCCGGAACCACGCAGGACACGGCAAGGGAGGCGCCCGGCGGCGCCTCCCACCGACGCAGCATGCGCCCGCGCCCTGCGCTCTGATGCTCGGCCACCACGACACGCCAGGGGCGGGGGTCACGCAGCGCCTCGAGGTTGGTCGAGTCGATGGATGAATGGACATCCACCGTCCGCCAGGGATTTTCCGGCGTGACCAAGGCTGATTTCACGGACTGAGGATCGAGAATCGCGCGCACGTCCCTAAGGCTAGGCTGCCGCCATGGCTGATGTAGTTCTCTCCGAAGGTTCGGCGCTGTCAGACCCCGACGTCCACACGACCGCAGGCAAGCTCGCCGACCTCGTGAGGCGCAACGACGAGAAGGTGCATGCCGGGTCGGCCCGGGCGGTCGAGAAGCAGCACGCCAAGGGCAAGAACACGGCGCGCGAGAGGATAGCGGCGCTGCTGGACGAGGACTCGTTCGTCGAGCTCGACGCGCTCGCGCGCCACCGGTCGATGGCATTCGGTCAGGAGAAGAACCGGCCGTATGGCGATGGGGTGGTCACTGGCTACGGCACGGTCGACGGCCGGCAGGTCTGCGTGTTCTCCCAGGACTTCACAGTGTTCGGAGGTTCGCTGGGTGAGGTGTTCGGCGAGAAGATCGTCAAGGTGATGGACCTGGCGATGAAGATCGGCTGCCCGCTGGTCGGCATCAACGACTCCGGCGGCGCCCGCATCCAGGAGGGCGTGGTGGCGCTCGGGCTGTATGCAGAGATCTTCCGCCGCAACGTGCACGCCTCTGGCGTCATCCCTCAGATCTCCCTGGTCATGGGCCCCTGCGCCGGCGGAGCCGTGTACTCCCCCGCGATCACCGACTTCACCGTGATGGTCGACCAGACCTCGCACATGTTCATCACCGGCCCTGACGTCATCAAGACCGTCACCGGAGAGGACGTGGGCATGGAGGAGCTCGGCGGGGCGCACTCGCACAACTCGAAGACGGGCGTGGCCCACTACATGGGTCAGGACGAGGACGACGCCATCGACTACGTCAAGGCGTTGCTGTCCTACCTGCCGTCCAACAACCTCGAGGATGCTCCCTCTTTCGAGCCGGACACCGACGGACTGTCTGACGGGGTCACCGACGAGGACAGGTTCCTGGACACGTTCATCCCCGACTCGGCCAACACCCCGTATGACATCCGCACGATCGTCGAGCACATCGTTGACAGCACCGACGACGGTTCTGCTGACTTCCTTGAGGTCGCAGCCCTGTTCGCGCCCAACATCGTCTGCGGCTTCGGCAGGGTCGACGGTCGGACGGTCGGGGTCGTCGCCAACCAGCCCATGCAGCTGGCCGGTTGTCTGGATATCAACGCCTCCGAGAAGGCCGCACGCTTCGTCCGCACCTGCGACGCGTTCAACATCCCCGTCCTGACATTCGTGGACGTCCCGGGCTTCCTTCCCGGCACGGACCAGGAGTGGAACGGCATCATCCGCCGCGGCGCGAAGCTCCTCTATGCGTATGCCGAAGCGACCGTCCCGCTCGTCACCGTGATCACCCGCAAGGCGTACGGCGGGGCCTACGACGTCATGGGCTCCAAGCACCTGGGCGCCGACATGAACCTGGCCTGGCCCACCGCCCAGATCGCCGTCATGGGCGCCCAGGGAGCGGTCAACATCCTCTACCGCAAGGAGCTCGCCAAGGTCGCGGCCGCCGAGGGCGACGTCGACGCCGCCCGTCAACGGTTCATCACCGACTACGAAGACACCCTCGCCAACCCCTACATGGCCGCTGAGCGGGGATATGTCGACTCGGTGATCCCACCATCCTTCACGCGGTCCTACGTCATCAAGGCTCTGCGCGCGCTGCGTAACAAGCGCCAGAGCCTGCCCCCCAAGAAGCACGGCAACATACCCCTGTGATCGGACGAATCCCCATGGCTGACAACACTTCAGGCCCTCATGACTCCCAGCCGGATGAGGCGGCCAGTCCCCGCCTGCGCCTCGTGCGCGGCGACGCCTCGCCGGAGGAGCTGGCTGCCCTGGTCGCGGTCCTTGCCGCTGCCGCTAGCGACCCGGAGGACGCCGATCCGGGCGACCCTCACTCGCTCGCCGTCGGGAGGAAGATCCAGTCCAGGTGGAGGTCGCCCCGGCGCATGGTCCGCCTGACGCCCCCCCACGGTCAGGGAGCCTGGCGGGCGTCCGCTCGTACCCGCTGACGCCTCCATCAGTTCCACCGGGTGGGTATACGTTCGACCGGTGACCACTGACGCACGCGGGCCCCAAGCGCGCCCCACTACCGACATCGACGTGATTGCGAACGACTACCTCGACGGGCTGGTCGAGCTCAGTCCCATCGCTGCCACGTACCTGGGAATTGCCGGCCATGACGAGGACCTTGACGACTTCTCGCCGGCTGGTCTGGCCGCCGGGTCCGACCTGCGGCGCAAGACCCTCGATGACCTCGCCCTGGCCAGTCCTGTCGACGACATCGACCGGGTCACCCAGGCCGCGATGCGGGAGCGCCTCGGCCTGGCCGAGGAGACCTACGCCGCCGGACTCGAGCACATGTCCCTCAACGTCCTGGCCTCCCCTCTCCAGGGGATACGCGACATCTTCGACCTGATGCCGACGGACACCGATGACCAGTGGCTGACGTTGGGGACCCGGATGACCAAGATCCCGGCGGCGCTCGACGGCTACGTCGAGTCGCTTCGCGTGGCTGCGGCCAGGGGGCTGGTGAGCCCGAGGCGACAGGTCGAGGCCTGCGCGACGCAGTGCACCGGGCTCACCGCCGTCGACGGCTACTTTGCCAATTTGCTGTCAAGGGGCGACCGTCTCGGCGGCGCCGCCGCGGAGGGTCTTCGCGACGCCGTGGACCGGGCCTCGGCGGCCTATGCGCGCCTTGGGGAGATCCTGCTCGAGGAGATCCTGCCGCAGGCCCCTGAGGCCGATGCGTGTGGTCGCGAGCGCTACCAGCTCCTGTCACGGTCCTTCCTCGGCGCCGCTGTGGACCTTGAGGAGACCTACCAGTGGGGTCAGCAGGAGCTGGCCCGCATCACCGCCGAGATGGAGGCCGTGGCCCGGCAGATCAAGCACGGCGCGAGCGTCAAAGAGGCCATCCAGATCCTCGATGCCGACCCCGGCTATCAGCTGAACGGCACGGACGAGCTCAAAGCCTGGATGCAGGGCAAGGCCGACGAGGCCATCACCAACCTTGCCGACACCCACTTCGACATCCCCGGGCCGGTCCGCACCATCGAGTGCATGATCGCCCCGACCCAGACCGGCGGCATCTACTACACCGGGCCCTCCGAGGACTTCACCCGGCCTGGTCGGATGTGGTGGTCGGTACCCAAGGGCATCACCGAGTTCGGCACCTGGCGAGAGCTGACCACCGTCTACCACGAGGGCGTTCCAGGCCATCACCTCCAGGTCGCACAGACCTTCTTCCGCTCCGAGCTGCTCAACCGCTGGCGGCGGATGGACGCATGGACATCCGGGCACGGTGAAGGCTGGGCACTGTACGCCGAGCGTCTGATGGCCGAGCTCGGCTACATGGAGGACCCGGGCAACCGGATGGGCCTGCTCGACAGCCAGTCGCTCCGGGCCGCGCGGGTCGTCCTCGACATCGGGGTCCACTGCGGCTTCAACGCTCCAGCCGAGGTTGGCGGCGGCGAGTGGACCTATGACAAGGCCTGGGCTTTCCTGTCGGCGCACGCCAACATGGCCGAGCCCTTCCTGCGCTTCGAGCTCGACCGCTACCTCGGCTGGCCAGGTCAGGCGCCGTCCTACAAGATCGGTGAGCGCCTGTGGCTGCAGCTGCGCGACGAGGTCAAGGCCCGCGAGGGAGAAGCCTTTGACATCAAAGCTTTCCACCGGCGCGCACTGGACATCGGCGGAGTCGGCCTGGACACCCTGCGTGAGGCGCTGCTCGGATAAAGCTGGTTGGGAGCTAGGTGGCTAGGTGCCCGCGGGGCGGTTACGTCGGGCAAGAGCGTCAAGCGTGACCGCGATGAGCAGGACCAGCGCCGTGACGATGTACTGCGCAGCCGCACTGAAGCCCAGCAGGCCCATGCCGTTGGCGATCGCGGCGATCACGATGCCACCGAGCACGCCGTGCACGGCCTTGCCACGGCCACCAAACAGGCTGGTACCGCCGATGACTGCGGCAGCGACCGAGTAGAGGACAAGCGTTCCGCCATCCAGAGAGGTGGAGATCGAGCGCAGCCGTGAGGCGTAGACGACCCCGGCGATGCCAGCTGTGAACGAGCAGAGCATGAAGGCCGTCGTCCGGATCATCTTCAGGTTGATTCCGGCCCTTCGCGCGGCCTCGGCGTTGCCGCCGATGGCGTAGATGTAGCGCCCGAACTTCAGCCGGCCAAGAACGAATGTCCACAGCGCGACGATGGCGAACACCAGGAGAATGACCCAGGGCACCCCAAAGACCGGGATCAATCTGCCGCGGTCGGCGTTGCACAGCAGGACCAGCAACACACCGGCGAGCAGCGCCCCGATGATCTTCGCGACGGTCAGCGACTGCGGAGGTGCCATCAGACCGGCGCCACGGCGGCGCGCGTCGCGACGCCATGTCTGCAGGGCATAGAACCCGACAATCACCAGCATGACGACCCAGCCGGCAACACTGGTCAGAGTCCCGCTCACGATGTCGTTGATGATGTTGTCCTGGATCAGGATCGACCCGCCGTCGCCCAGGATGTAGAGCATCACTCCCTGCCAGAACAGAAGTCCGGACAGCGTCACGACGAACGAGGGCAGCCCGATCCGCGTGATCAGGGATCCCTGCAGGGCTCCGATCAGGGCGCACACCACAAGGGCAGCGCCGATTGCCGCCCACCAGGGCCAGCCGTGGCTGGGCTGAACGAGCACGGTCATGATCACGGCGCTTAGTCCTGCCACGAACCCGATTGACAGGTCGATCTCGCCGAGGAGCAGGGCGAAGACCTCACCCATCGCGAGCAGGCTGTAGACGGCGGCCTGGACCAGCAGGTTGACCAGGTTGCCGGTGGTCAGGAAGTTGCTGTTGAGAGACTGGAAGAGCACCGAGACGACGAGCAGGCCGGCAACAACGGGCAGGACTCCGGTCTCGCCACCCTTGATCCGCGCCACGGATGCGCGAAGGTAGGCACCCGCGGAGTCCGCCGGCCGCAGCGCGCCGGTCGTAGGGTCGACGCTTACCGGATCCTTCGCCCCAGGAGCCGGGGTTCCTTCCTTGAGGTTCGACATAGCTACTCCGCACTCGGTCGTGGCTGTGCGACGCGCGTCGACACACCCGTCGTCATGAGGTCCACTACGATCTGCCGGTCCATCTCGACGGCGGGTCGCTCGGCGACCATCTTGCCCAGTCGCAATACGGCAATCCGGTCTGCCACCTCGAACACGTCGTTCATGTTGTGCGAGACGAGCAGCACCGCGAGACCTCGATCGGCGAGCCGTCGCACCAAAGCCAGAACCATGGCGGTCTGGGCGACCCCGAGAGCAGCAGTGGGTTCGTCCATGATCACGAGCTTGGAGTTCCACAGAACCGACTTGGCGATGGCGACAGACTGTCGCTGTCCGCCAGAGAGGGAGGCCACGGCCTGCCGGACCGACCGGACCGTCGTCACCGCGAGGCTGGCGAGCGTCTCACGAGCCGCATTCTCCATCGACTCCTCGTCCAGCTGACCGCGATGCATCCGTTCACGACCGAGGAACATGTTCTGCACGATGTCCAGGTTGTCGCAGAGCGCGAGGTCCTGATAGACGGTCTCGATCCCCAGAGTGGCCGCCTCACCCGGGGTATGGACATGCATGGGCTTTCCGGCCCACCAGATCTGCCCGCCGTCTGGAGGGTGGATACCCGAGATGGTCTTGATCATGACCGACTTGCCGGCACCGTTGTCACCTGCCAGAGCAGTAACCTTGCCGGCTGGAATATCGAGATCGACCTCTTGCAGTGCCTGCACCGGGCCGAAGTGCTTACTGACGCCTCGCAGGCGCAGCAGTGGCATCTCCTCGCCGCCTGTCGGGCCCGTCGGGGCGGCGCCCTCCGTGATTGTCGTCATGGCTCTCCGCGGCCTCTTCCCGGTGTTCGATGAGTTCCCGGCGTTCGATCATCAGGATATGTGGTTGGGCCGCAATTGGCGGCCCAACCACATATCAAGGATTGCTTGCTACTTGATGCCTGCTGCGGTGCAGGCGGCCGCGACGGCGCCCGAACACAGGGCAGGTACCTTGACCGCACCGTCCTTGACGACGGTCGCGGCCATGTTGTCCACGGTGACCCAGACCGGTGTGGTGTAGACGGACTTGATGTCCTTGCCGAGCACCGTGTCCTTGGTCACTGCGTTGGCCAGCGTCGCCGGTGGCGTCGCACCCGCCCGCAGGTACAGAGCCAGCGCGGCGGCGGCCTGTGCCTCAAGGTAGATCGGCTTGTAGACGGTGCCGCACTGGTAGCCAGTGAGGATGTTCTGCAAACCAGGGAGCGAGGCATCCTGACCAGTGGTCGGGAACGTCTTCGCCGGGATCTTGGCCTTCTTCAGAATCGCGATCACGGCGTTTGCGTTGTCATCGTTGGGCGTCACGACCGCGTTGGTGTTCGGGTGAGCGGTGAGCTGTTGCTCGAAGGTCGTTGCTGCAACCGACGGCGTCCAGGTACCGGCCGGCTCCCCGACCTTCACATAGCTCTTGTCAGCGAACTTGGGATTGAGGATGGCGTTGTAGCCGTTGGCAAAGAGCAACGCGTTGTTGTCAGTCGGGTCGCCATTCATGATCAGGATATTTGGTTTTGCCACGTTCCAGGCCGTGAGACAAGCCACCTCACCGGCGCCGATCAGCCCGCCGACCTTGACGTTGTCGAAGCTGACGTAGTAGCGGTCGGCAGGTCCACCCTTCACCAGGCGGTCGTAGTCGATCACCTTCACACCCGCCGCCGCGGCCTTCGACTCGATCGCGGCACCGCTGCCGGAGTCGAGCGGGTCAACCAGCAGTACTGAGGCACCGGCGTTGATGTCCGCCTCGGCCTGGGTCTGCATGGTGGAGGCGCTGCCGTTGGCGTTGTCGATCTTGAAGTCGCTGGAGGACAGGCCCGCAGCCTCGAACGCCTGCTTCAGGTAGGGAGCGTCGTACTGGACGTACCTGGTCGACGTTGTCGTGTCAGGCAGGAGCACCCCGACCAACCCCTTGCCTTGCGATGCCAGCCCGGTCAGCTGCTTCATGAGCGCGAAGTCCGCCGTGAAGTCGGCCGCATTGATCTGCGGCACCGCGGCCTTGCCTGTGGTCGTAGCCGTCGTGCTTGGCGTGCTTGACGAGCTACACGCCGACACAACCAGCCCCAACGAGAGCACCGCACTTGTCAAGGCGATGGACTTTCGTCCAGTTCTCATCGATCTTCCTTCCGTTGATAACTCACACTCAATGGCACACCGTCGTTCGCTACATTCTTACGCTCATCCGCGGCCGCTCCGAGTCGCGTTATCATACTGTGATCTCCGAAAGGAGAATCCGGCGAAAAAGCGTACACCTATTAGGTAAGAGGACAATCCAGCCTAAAGCACTCCGAATCGGAGCAGATCATTCCGGAGCAGGATTGTCAAGAGCCCATGATTGAGTCCTTGATCACCATCACCTCTGTGCGCATGAATGGTCTGCTTCGGTGACCTGACTCCCGATCATGGGCGATGGCTCCGATAGCCTGCCCACATGGTCCCTGCTCCTGTTCCCCTTGTTCTGGGGTCTGCCTCGCCGGCCCGGCTCGAGACACTTCAACGCGCCGGGCTGAGGCCATACGTCATGGCCAGCGACATTGACGAAGGCGCCGTCATGGCCCAGGCCGTTTCCCATTTTGGGGATCTCGAGCCCCAGGACATCGCCCTCGTCCTCGCCCGTGCCAAGTGCGAGGCGGTGACAGGCCTCCTGGACAGCGGGACTCCTCCCGACGGTGCGCCTGCAGGAGCACTGGTCCTTGGCTGCGACTCGGTGCTCGAGCTCGACGGCAGGCTCCATGGCAAGCCCGCTGACGCGGCAGAGGCCACCCTTCGGTGGAAGTCGATGCGCGGACGTTCAGGCGTGCTGCACACGGGCCACTGGCTGATCGACGACCGGGACAGCACAGACGGAGGCACCGGCGCAACCATCGGCGCCGTGGCCTCGACGACCGTGCACTTCGCCAAGATCACCGATGAGGAGATCGCCGCGTATGTCGCCACGGCTGAACCCCTGGCGGTCGCCGGTGCCTTCACCATCGATGGGCTCGGCGGCCCCTTCATCTCCGGTATCGAAGGCGACCACCACAACGTGGTTGGTATCAGCCTGCCACTGCTGCGAGAGCTGCTCGCCGACGTGCACCTGAGCTGGTTCGATCTCACCGCCTCCGACTAGAGGCAAAGAGGGATGGGGGCCGCATAGCCCATCAAGGCAGCCTGCGAGCAGGGCCAGCGGCCCCCGTGCCTTCCGTGCCGCCCTGGCTGGCTGGGAACGCAAAAGGCCCCGGCCGGGTTTCCCCGGTCGGGGCTCTTTCGTAATGTATGTCCGGCGGCGTCCTACTCTCCCACACCGTCACCAGTGCAGTACCATCGGCGCTGAAGGGCTTAGCTTCCGGGTTCGGAATGGGACCGGGCGTTTCCCCTTCGCTATGACCGCCGTAACTC
>JBBRZV010000006.1:0-79510 GCA_038236365.1 Actinomycetales bacterium
GGAGAAGAAGGCCGCCGACCCCAGGGACACCCCAACGACGCTGACCAGGCTCGCGCTCACGACCTTTGCCATTCGCGAACGCGTCGCGACTTAGTCTGCGCGCGGGCGGGTTGGGTCATCGCCGCGGATGCGTACGCCTCCTGCGTCTTCTGCAGGAGAGCGGCCCATGCGACGGGGCAGTCGGCGGTGCGGTTGTGCGCGGCGATCTGTTGGCGAAGCTCCCGGTCGCGAACCAGGCGTACCACGGCCTCTGTCATGTCGGCGTCGGATCCGCACAACAGCCCCTCGCGCCCGTGGCCAACGAACTCCCCGACCCCCCCGCGCGCCTTGGCGATGACGGGCAGGCCCGCGCACCGCGCCTCCAGGGCGGCGATGCCGAACGACTCGAGGTCGGCCGGTGCAAGGAACACATGTGAGGCCCCGAGGACACGTCGAACCTCCTGCCGGTCGACCCGACCAAGAAGGGCGACGCTGTCGGTCATCTGGTGCCTGCGTAGAAAGGACTGCATCGCCTCCTGCCGCGGCCCGTCACCAGCGACGATCAGCCGCAGCCGGGTCTGGTCCCCGAGTCGCTCCAGGGCCAACTGGGCCTGGTGCACAATCCGGAGCAAGGCGAGGGGACGTTTGCGCCGGGCGAGGCGCATGACGGCGATGAGGACGAGCTCCCCGGGTCGCTCCACAGCGGCGGGCATCCGCCACCGCTCCTGGTCGATGCCGTTGGCCAGGACGCGGATCTCAGTGTCTGGGGGAAGTAGCCCGCGCAGCGGTGCTGCGGCTGCCTCACTGACCGCCGTCCACATGATTGGCAGCCTGGACCAGCCGCCAAGCGCATCCATCGTGGACATGATCGGAGCGACGCCGGCCCACATCGAGTGCACCGTGACCAGCGTCGGGATCCCGTCTCGGGCCGCGGCCCGGGCGAGGAAGAAGGCCAACGGCGACGCGACACCCACATGGGCGTGGACGACGTCCACGTCCAGGTCACGCAGGGTCCCAATGCCCGACCGGACGGCGAGCGGGTGCAGCGCGCGCGGCCGGCGGAAGGCCCGCGTGACACGGTGCAAGTGCGGGCCGTCGGGGCCTGGGGTGCTCGTGATGACCTGAACGTCGTGGCCCTGAGCCCGCTGGAGCTCGGTGAGGTCCGACACGTGCATCTCTATGCCCCCGAGCCGCGGCAGGTAGAAATCGCTGACGTGGGCAACCTTCACAATCGACCTAGCGGAGACCCGACAACC
Organism: Actinomycetales bacterium; assembly: GCA_038236365.1. Lineage (GTDB taxonomy): Bacteria > Actinomycetota > Actinomycetes > Actinomycetales > Dermatophilaceae > UBA4719. The sequence continues at coordinate 1,236 of JBBRZV010000006.1, forward strand.
AGCACGAACTGCCTCCAGGGTGGACGACGACACATGAGGCACAAGAGTACGGCCACGGGGTTCCAGATCTTGACTCACGCGACGACAGAGTCGTTCTCGCTTCCCACCAGGTGGTGGCTGAGCGAAGCCAAGGACCGCCACCGCATCCTGTCGCAGCGGATACCGAGCCCCTGATGACCACGCTCCTGGGTCACCACTTGCACATCACCGATCAGGAAGTCGCCCGTGCTGGCCGCGATGGTGCATTCACCTCAGCCCACGCGTCGTACGTCGGCCCACGTTCCGTTTGGCCCAAAGGATCACCGGTTGACGATCCCGGTGCGCAGCCGATAGATCGCCACCTTTAACCGTCTTGCGATGGGCAGTCATCGGCCTGCCCATCCGCCTTGCATCGTCGGCAACTCTGGCTCGATCCGAGCCCACATCTCGTCGGTCAACACGGCTGAGCGAGTCATCTGTCCACAATCAGGCCTTGGACCCGCCACCTGCGAGGGTGACGTTCTTGGCGGAGGCCTCGGTAAGAGTTCCGGCAATCTGGAAGATCCATACGTCGTTAGGCCCACCGGTGAGGGTTACGTCGTTCGAGATGGAGACGCCGGTACCCCATTTGTAGGGGCCGGGAGCCAGGGTCAGGCCACCAATTTCTCCGGCGCCCAGGTTGAGGGCGTCCGGCAACGTCCGTCCGGCTGCGTCGTTGTAGGCAGCCTCCATGTCGCCGACAGCGGCGGTCAGACGCGTGGGATCGGTCACGCTGCAGGGAAGGGGACCCGCAGCATCGACCGTGTAGATGATGCCATTCACCTCTCCGCAGGTCAGGCCGATAGCGGCACCTGTGATGGGACTGGTCCCAACATTTCCGTCGATGGAGGTCTTGAAGACGTCGGTAACACCTGACTTCGACCGCACCGTGAAGTTACCGGCCGACCCAAGGTTTACCGGTGTCTCAGGGGCGGCGCTGAAATTAGCCGAGGGGGTCCTGCTCTAGATCTAAGGAGTCGGGTTCCTGCCACCACGCTCAACTTGGCAGACACGCCCCTTAACTCACGGCCTGATAAGAACCAAGGGAAGAACGACGTCAAACGGGCTACCGGACTCCCATTTTCAGCCCTGGACGCGGGCCGCCGGACAGTGTCGATCGATGACTAACTCCATAGGGCAGAGCGAAGGCCGGGACCAGGAGACGAAGTTCTCCATGGTCCGTCTTGGTGAGGATCGTCCCTTCGAAGTGCGCCTGCGTTCCGATACTTACCGCGCCGGCGGACTGCCAGAACACATTCTTGGCCTGTGCGCGGCCTCCTCGCGATTTGAGCGAGCCCTATAGTGCTGGCGGCACCACGGTGTTCATCTGAAGAGTGACTGCTGTCTGTGCCAGCAGCCTGCCGTTTATCGATGCCTTGGTCTTCATGGCGATCATCGTGCTTGACAGAGCAGGAGTGGGAGTGCTGACCCCGTCCCAGCTCGGTCCGTCATGCGGACTCTCACCCACGTCCTTCACAAATGAATCACTGAGGAGAATTTTGAGGCTAAGAACTCTCAGCATCATTCCCATTGCGATCATCTCAATGCTGGCGGCCGGCACCACCACCGCCGTGGCCACAAGACGGACCAATCATGACAAACACGGACCAATCCTGTCCGGATCATGGCACCGTCCCAGGCATCCGGCTCTCTTCTGTGACGGATATCACCGGCGAACCGTCGGCGAGCCTCTGGGCAACCACCAGGGCTCGGGCCGCGTCGTGGGCCTCGACCATGACGCGCACAGGGGGCTCGGTGCCGGACTTTTCCCTGCCCACGCCTGCTAGTTCGATCTCGGCCGCACGAACCTTTGACGTTCGGGGCCCGGAGCGGATGTGAAGCAGTCATTGGCTCGGATCGCTGTAACCCGTTCGTCTCGGACAAGGACCTGGCGCGAGGCTTTGTCTACTCCGTGATCGACGGGTCGCTCACCGACATCACCTAACCACCGACCTGGGCTATCACTGTCGGGCCAGAGGCCCGAAAGCCGAACGATGACCGGACGCATCGAAGCCAAGCCTCGGTACCCTTGGGACGAACTTCCAAAGATGCCGAGGCATCAAGGGCGCCACTCCTGCGCGCTCGTGGTTGGCGAGCTGCGATAGCGCGCCGTCCGCGATGACCTTGAGCTTGGCGGTCTGAGCCAGCGCAGACTTTGTATGTCGGCCAGCCGCTCCAGCCGGCGCCACGACGGGCTGCCGGGCGGCGCCGGGCCGGGAAGTTTGCGGCTGTCAACGCGCTGCCTGGTGCGTTCGAGGCTCACCCGCAGGTCGATCTTGTCGCCCTGGGGAGCGATGAGGCTGCCGTTGAACTCCTGGTTCAGGTGTGCCGCGACCGTTTCGCAAAGGGCCCACGCCAGGACCGGCAGGTCAAGCGTGTCCGCCGCCAGCAGCCCCGCCGCGGACGCGGCCACGTAGTCGAGACGATCAGTGGCCGCAGCGGTGTCGAAGACCAGCAGCCCGTCGGGGTGGCAGGAATCGGCGGCGGAGACGACCTCGGCAGCTAGCCTGGACTGGCACACCTCGCATAGGGCTCCATCCGACCAGTCCTGCATCTTGGCCCGGATCGGAGACGGCGCGTCAACTGGCAGCTTGGCGCGGGTCGGGCCGAGCACGTCAGCCGCCGAGGGCAATCCTGCCCCGCGGAGTGCGGCAAGGTCTCCGGGCGCCCCCGGCAGCGTCCAAGCCTGGCCGTGGGTCAGGCAGAGCACCTCGACCCTGGTCCCGGCGAAGACAAACGCATCGAGGATGACGCCGAGACCAAATGTCCCCTCATCGGGATCAAGGCCAAGTGTTGCTTCATCTGGGTGGGCAATGACCGCCAACACTGCAGCCCACGCCGGCGCGACACCTACCATCTGGGACACCGACGCCATGACCTTCGTATTCATGGTTCACTCCTCGTTCCGGCTACTTGCTGGCCAGGGCCTCCCGTGCTGCTGGTACGGCTGTGGGGTACAGCGATGGTTCGCTCAGCCCAGCGATTCCCCAGCCTGTGCAAAGCCTCCGCCGTCGACTCCTTGAGACTTCAGGAGAGTTAGATGGTGTGCGGGTGGGCTGCAGCGTGGGGTGGGACCACCTTGGTCTGACCAGGGTGGTGTCCGACAAGGGAGTAATGGATGGTGGCCAGCAGGGTTGCGCCCACAACCAGCAGTCCGGCGGCCGAGATGAAGTAACCCGGACCGAACAGAGCTGGGCTGATGAACACCCAGACCATGGATCCGACGAACAGGAGGGTGGTCCCGCCGATCGCCGCCAGGCCGATGGCCTTGGACCGGGCCTTGCTGCTGACCAGAAGTTCGACGGCCAGCATCACCGCGAGAACGGTGGGCAGCAGGAACAGGCCGATGTCCTGGTGCATCCAGGTGAATATCGCGTCGCCGGCGGCGCCCTTGGCCTTCGCGTCGCCGGCGCCGAAGAAGTTTGCCGTGTTGACCTCGATCGCATACCCAGCCACCGCCACGGTCGCGAACGACAGCACCCATGCCCAAGCCGCCGCGAGGCGGACCGGGCTGTGCACCAAGGACTTCAGGAACCCGGCCATCACGACCACGCCGCCACCCATCATCATGATGCCGGCGAAGAGGTCGTCGGGGGGGATCGACCCGTTGGTGAAGGTCAAGCCGTCGGTGAGGAAGCCGGGCACCGCGAAGGTGGAGAATCCGCCGAGCAGGTAGAGCGCGGATGTGCCCACCACGCCAACGGCGATCATGGCCATGCCCACCCGGGCCACGTTGCGGCTTACCCCCGCTAGGTTCTTGTAGCCGAACTGAATCGCCGCCAAGGTGATGACCAAGGCCATCGCCGAGACTGCCATCTCATGGGAGTGCGAGCCCACCAAGGCACCGGTCCAGTCATCAACCTTGGCGAACCCGGCGAACTTGCCGTAGGAGGCTACGAAGCCTGGGGCCGCCCCGAACTCCATCAGCCAGCCGGCGAGGTGGCCCATGATCGCGGCCCCGAACAGGGACGCAGCAGCCAGGGCAGCGACCAGGACCGGCAGCCGCCCGGCCACCGAGACACCGCGCTTGTACTCACGCACGATGGCGTAGACCATCACCACCAGGATCTCGTCCAGGGCGAAGAACCCGAGGATCTGGGTCCACATCGCAACCTCGGCACCGGGGATCTTGTTGTCGAAGATCCCGCCAACGGATGCGAGGACCGTGGCGACCACGACGCCGGCGCTGATCCAGACCCGGGCGTGCATCGAACGGACCTTGAGCACCTGCAGGGTCAACAGGGCGAACAGCCCCACCATCCCGATCAGCAGCCCGTGCAAGAACATCACCTTGGCGTAGTCGGGCGTCGCCCCGGCGCTGGGCTCGGACCGGAACGGGTTGGAGACGAACACAGCCAACACGGCGAAGGCCGCCAACCATTGGATCAGGAAAACAATGAGACGCCGAGGCGTTGCCCACCGCGCCCAGCTGATCGGGGAGAAATCCTCGGTGGTGGCTGTAACTACCTCTTCTTGGGTCCTCATCATCGGCCTTCTCGGTCGCTAGTGCCTACGAGCTTCCCCTTGAGTCAATGGGCAACTCAGGAGGGCCCAGATGGTGGGCTGATCACATCGTCGGCCCGGGTCAAGGTCTTCCGCATCGGCGGAGACACCGTGCGAGCATCGGTGCTTCCACCTATCCATGGCGATCCAGCAGGATGCCGGTGGCCGTCCCGCCGCAGCACAGCCGCGGCAACGAGCCCGACAAGACCTCGCCGCGCTACCCTTGCTCCGGCACGACTACCACGGCGAGTGGAACTAGACCCGTGGAGCCCGGCCGAAACGACGTACCGGCTGGTCATTATTTCTTCGCGGGACCTGCGTGGGGATTATCGTCCCCGCCAAGACAAACGGACCGCCCAATGACGTTGGGAGGCGACCGGTTGACTGACGAAGGTGCAAGCACTGGCAAGGACATGGCGAACCTGCCTGCCCAAGAAGAACAGGCTCGCCGGATCCGGGTGCTGCTGGTCGACGACCATCCGCTGTTTCGGGCCGGAGTCCGGCAACGGCTCTACGAGGACGACCCCAACCTCGAGGTTGTTGGAGAGGCAGGCAGCTCCCGGCAGGCGCAAGAGATGGTGGCGCTGCTGGCGCCGGACGTTGTGCTCATGGACATCTCGATGGGCGACGAGAACGGTATCGAGGCCACCCGTGCGATCAAGCGTCATACCCCCGCGGTTGCCGTTATTATCCTGAGCGTTTACGACGACGTGCAATACATTGAGGCGGCCGTCGAGGCGGGGGCCGCCGGTTACTTTCTCAAAACGGTGCAGGGCCCCGATCTGGCATCGGCGGTGCGCAGCGCCCATCAGGGCGACACGGTTCTCAGCCCTGAGGTCGCGCGCAAGGTCTTCGGGCGACTCCTGCCCCGCTTGCGCGACGCGGATCAACCAACATCCTGGCAGCGCCTAAGCGAGCGTGAATCCGAAGTCCTGACGTCGGTAGCGCGCGGTGCCGCGAACAAGGAGATCGCCAGGTCCATGGGACTGAGCGTGCGAACCGTGGAGGCCCACCTGCGGAGTATCTTCGCCAAGCTGAAAGTAGGTTCCAGGACCGAGGCGGTGGTCTTCGCGGTGAAGGCGGGACTGTTGCGCCTGGAGGAGGTCGAGCTGCTGGATGAAGTCCGCGACTGACTTCTGGCGGAGGCTCTGGCAGCGACTGCACGACCGTCGCTTCTGGGTGGTGCAGCTGCTCGTTCTTGCCATCGCAACGGCGCACACGACCTTAGAAGCAAAAGGCCAGCTCCAAGACACCCAGGACCTGTACCTGGTACCCATCTACTTCATCCCGGTCTTTTACGCCGCGCTGAACTTCGGGTTCGAAGGCGCTCTGTCAACCGGGTTGTGGTGCTTGCTGCTGACCCTTCCCCACATCATCGTGGTGCACCGCGGAGCGGAACGGATCGGGGTCCTTGCCCAGCTCGTATTCCTGGTGCTGCTGGGCTCCGTTGTCGCGATTCGTGTCGACAAAGAGCGGCGTGCGAAACAAGCAGCCGAGGATGCCAACCGACGATTGGCAGAGGTCCAGACCTCGCTCAAGAGCTACATCGCGCTGGCGCTGCGTGCGCAAGAGGAAGAGCGGTTTCGTCTCTCTCGCGAGCTGCACGACGAAACTGTCCAAGAGCTCGTAGTCGCCAAGACAGCCCTGGAGAATCTCCCTGCAGGGGAGGACCAGCACGCACGGCTCGAAGTTGTCGACGCAGCACTTCAACGGTGCATCGACGGCATCCGGCGCTTCTGCCGGGCCCTGCGCCCATCCGTGCTGGACGACCTGGGGCTGGTGCCCGCGCTGGAATGGTTGCTCTCTGACCTGTCCGACCGCACTGGGATCCGAACGGCACTGGAGGAACACGGCGACCGTCTGCGGCTGGACCCCGAGCAGGAACTGGTCATCTTCCGAGTCGCCCAGGAAGCGTTGCACAACATCGAACACCACGCCCGCGCGGGTCAGGTCAAGGTCCGCCTTGCCTACGACCCAGGCCCACTCTGCATCGAGGTGGTCGACGACGGCTGCGGTTTCGACCCGGCGCACGTCCGGGAGGGAAGCCTTGGGCTGGCCGGCATGCAAGAACGCGCCAGCCTGATCGGTGCCGCTCTCGAGGTCCTGAGCCATCCCGGCGAGACCTTCGTCAGGCTCGACCTGCCACCTGTATCGAATCCGGCAGCCGCCGATTCAGTACGCCACGCCCCGGAATCGCCCTAAGACTAGACCGCAGCTTTCCGAGCTCCACGACCTCATGCGAAGCCCATTCCGACGCCATGACTGTTCGTAATCTTGCTGACCCGTCCGCCGTCCCGATAGTGGAATGGCAACCGGCGTCAGAGACCGGCCCTCGGTTGCCGAGCCCTATGTCGTCGGAAGTGGAATTCCCCGGGTCGAAGGTTTGCGCTTCTAGGTGGAAGCCTGAGGGGCCTGCTCGCCGTTTGCCCCGCCCGCATTATTTCCCGGGACAGGGGCGCTTTACGACACTCCGACTACGACCTCTCGATCGTTCTCTCCCCAGTTGTCGGGGGGAAGCGCGCTGGCTGGGGGAGCCGACTGAGCGGCGCTTTGGTGGATCGGCAGCAGGCTTTGGACTTGCGATCCTGGGCCGCGACTTTGAGGACGGTTAGGCCGGATGGCGCCTAACCTTGACTCGGAGAGCTCGAAGGCGTGTGCCGCCCGATCGACCCGTGCGACACAGCAGTCCACTTGCTAACGGATCTGCTAACGGCGGACCGGGACCGAGGCGGATGGCCATGGATGAATCGGACTGGCGGATAAGGCAGTTGAGCACGGGTTGAACCTCGCCGGACCGGCTTGGATTGCTGCCGTAGTCCTTGTAAACAGGGGGTTGGGGGTTCGAGTCCCCCCGTCGGCTCTGTTCACCAAGCAGGGTCGTTCCTCCAGAACATCGCCGACGACCGGCTCGCCAATCTCTACCACCTGATCCTGGTCACCGGCATGCGTCGAGGGGGAGCGTCGGCTTGCGCTGGCAAGACCTCGCCTGGCACTGCTCCGGAATCCACGGCTTGGCTCGTTCGTGGTTCTCGGGTGCGAGTTCGATGTGCTCGGCCGGGTTGTAGGGGCCCAAGCGGCGTCTAACGCCCGTGTTGAGGGCCGACCGCAGCACGTCGTGGATCCGGCCCATCGATACCGTCGAAGATCGCTGGCTCGCTTGCCCTCGGCCAGGTGCTGATCGCAGTCACTCGCGATAAGCGCGATTGGGCAGACCCGGCGGTCATCGTTGAGCGGGTGGATCTGGTGGCCACTCTCGCGGCTGTCCCCAGGGAACGCCGAGGTCTTGAAGCGTGCCGCGCTCGACGGTTTGTTCAATGCCCTCGGCGATGACCTGTGCCCCGACTTCGCCAGCGAAGGCGAGCAGGGCTCGGGTCAAGGCTTGCTGTTCATGGTTGCGGTCGATGCCGGCGATCAAGGAGATGCCGCCCGGGAGAGGTCGTTCGGGACGAACGTGGCCTCATCGTGGGTCTGCTTGGGTAGGCGCTGGACATCACGAAGCGCAAGGCGGCTGAACAGGGGCTAGCGGCGCCCGAGCCCAGAAGATCGCTGGCACACCTTGTAGGCATTTGCCCACATGTTGGCGTGCCGAGTGCCACAATCACGGCAAGGTGCCAGCACGACGAAGCCATTGCCAGCACCTCCAAGACGAGGGTCATGACATCACTTGAGCGGCGTCGCCAGAGCCTAGGTTCGGAGGCCTACGCTGCCATTTTCGAGCACACCACCGATGGTGTCTTGTTCACGATTCCAGATGGCACGATCCTCGCGGCGAACGAGTCAGCATGTGCCCTCCTGGACCTTACCGAGGAAGAGATCTGCGCTGCGGGTCGCCGTGGTGTAGCAGATGGCAGCGACCCCCGGTGGGGATTGGCGGTCGCGGAGCGCGGGCGGGTAGGGCGCGTCATGGCGGAGGCTCGGATGCGTCGCGGCGATGGGAGCCTCTTCGAAGCGGAGATCACGTCCGCGACGTTCACTACTGCTGACGGGGAGCCGCGCGCCTGTGTCATCTTCCGGAACATCTCGGCGCGCCTTGCGCATCAAGATCGCCTGCTGGAGGCGGCGCTGGTCGACGATCTCACCGGCCTTCACAACCGTCGTTCCTTCAACGAGCTCGCCGAGCACCAGATCTCGGTGGCAGATCGGGACGCAACGAGCCTGAATCTGCTTTATGCGGATGTGGACGCCTTCAAGGAGATCAACGACAGTTACGGGCACGATGTCGGCGACCAGACGCTGCAGGAAGTTGCCCGGCTACTGCGGGATGTGTGCCGCTCGAGTGACGTCGTTGCCAGGCTGGGAGGTGACGAGTTTGCTGTCCTGGTCCGCGATGCCACACCGGTTCAACTGAGCGCACTGGTGGAGCGGATCACCGAAACTCTCGCCGCGAACGTGACCAACTCGCAGCACCCGCCCTTCACCCTCAGTATCGGTGTTGGTCACCATGAGCCAGGCCACACCTTGCAGCTCCTGATGGCGGCAGCTGATAGGGCGATGTACGCCAAGAAGCAGCGTGTCTCGGCGGCTCGGGCAGCACTGCGGGACGAACGTCGCCGGGGACGGCCGGGCCTTCGCGCCGACAACTGGGTGACGAAGGCCATCGCCAGGGTCCGGCGAGCAGATCTGGGTGTTGTCGATGATATTGGGCTGCCGGTATCCCAGGATGCGGCCGAGGGCCCGTACCGCCTGGTCGATGGCGCGCACGAGAAGCGCTCCTTAGCCGCGCCTGCCCTGCTCGGGAGCCCTGATCAGCGGTTTCGGGCGGGCTACTCCCTGGGCCCCAGAACTCCGCTGATGGGAAGCGATATGGAGGGTCTCGCACCACGTCGGGATGCCAGCGATTTCCAGGCGGGCGTCAGCATGGCACCCGCCGACACGGATGACGGCTCGTTGGTCATCGCGGGTGTTCCAGATCCGCGCGGACACATTGAGGGCGAACAGGATCGAAGCCGGGCCGACCGACTTGCCGCGGTGGTCGAGTTCAGTGGCGACTGCATCATCAGCAGCACACTGGACGGAACCATCACGAGCTGGAACCGGGCCGCCGAGAAGCTGTTCGGCTACACGAGGGAGGAGATCATCGGCCAGGCTGGGATCCTATTGAGCCCCAAGGACCGAGTTGAGGAGACCGGCGATGTCATGGCCAGGGTCGGATCCGGCGAGGTTGTCTACAACCTTGAGAGCTTCCGGGTCCGAAAAGACGGAACCGTGTTCCCGGTCTCGGTCACGGTCGCACCGATTCGCGACGCTGCCGGCGTGGTCATCGGAACAACGGCCATACCCCGCGACGTGACCGAACAGATGCTGGCCGCCCAGAACGCCCGTAGCCTGACCGCGGCCGAGGACTTGGTCCAGACCGTCATGGGGTCCGCCTCCATCGGTATTGCCCTGGCCGGCCTGGACGGCTTCTTTCACATGGTCAACCAGGGCTTGTGCGACATTCTAGGGTTCGACGAAGCCTGGTTCCTGGCCCACCAGATACGAGACATGGCCCACCCAGATGACGTCGAGGCCGTTCTGCAGGAACGGGTCCGACTGCTCGCCGGCTTCAACGACAAGAGCGTCGCGTCGCTACGTCTGGTGCGGGCCGACGGCGCGACGGTCTGGGTGCGTCATGTGGTGGTCCTCGTCCCTGGGGGGGACGGCAAACCGAACCTGATAATGCTGCAGCTCGAGGACGTCACCGTGGAACACCAGGCTCAGGAGGCTCTGGCCTACCAGGCGATCCACGACCCGCTGACCGGCTTGCACAACCACGCCTGGATCCTGGACATCCTGGAGGCCGATCTGCGCCTGGCGAAACGTGAAGGGACCTCGGTTGGGACACTGTTCATCGACCTGGACAACTTCAAGGTCGTGAACGACTCCTTGGGGCATGCGGCTGGGGACGAGGTGCTCAAGACGGTCGCGACCCGGATTTTCGCCACGCTGCGCCCCAGCGACCGCGTCGGACGATTTGGCGGGGACGAGTTCGTCATCGTGGTCCAAGACATCCAGGAGGTCGGCGACGTCGAACGTTTCGCCGCACGCATGATGGCCTCGATCGCCGCCGACCTGCACGTGCAGGGGCACCGGATCGTGCCGACCGCCTCGATCGGCATTGCGATGTCGAGCTCGACCTCCACACCCGACAGTCTGCTGCGCGACGCGGACTCAGCGCTGTTCCGGGCCAAGTCGGGTGGACGGGGCCGTTGGCAGTTCTTCGACGACGCGATGCACGCACAGGCCGTGGTCCGCCTCACGGTCGAGGACCAGCTTCGCGACGCAATCGGCCGTAGCGAGTTCGTTGTCTACTACCAGCCGATCGTGGCCCTGGCCGATGCCCACGTGGTCGGGCACGAGGCGCTCGTCCGCTGGCTGCATCCGACCCGCGGTCTGCTCGGCCCCGGGGAATTTCTCGACGTCGCAGAGGACAGCGGTCTGATCACCGCGATTGGCACACAGGTCTTGGACCAGGTCTGTGCCCTGCTCGCGGAGCGCCCGGACCTGCCCGGCCCGGTCAGCGTCAACGTCTCGGCCGTCCAACTGGGCTCACCTGACTGGCTCAGCTCGGTGACGGACACTCTCACGACTCACCAGGTCGACCCGTCCCGGCTGGTGATAGAGGTGACCGAGACCGCAGCCCTGAGCCTGACCGACACCGCTTTGAAGGCTCTGGAGTCCCTCAGCGGGCTCGGTGTCGGCATCCACCTGGACGACTTCGGCACCGGCTACTCCTCCATCTCGGTGCTGCGGGACCTGCCGGTAACCGGGGTCAAGCTCGACCTGCGCTTCGTCCACGACCTGACCAACGGCGACAGCCAGGCCAACGCCTTGGCCCACGGCCTCTGCGGCCTGGTCAACGGCATGCACCTGACCGGCATAGCCGAGGGGATCGAAACCGAGATGCAGGCCCATATCCTGCGCGACCAGGGATGGGAATGCGGTCAGGGCTACTACTTCGCGCGGCCTGCCGCAATGCCTGTAACGAACCTACCCAGTGCAGGGCCGGCAGCGGCCTGACGGTCAGGAGGGGCGACAGCACCGTCCGTAACCCGGAAGGGACCGGCCGGGAGCGCCGACCCTATCCGGCGACTCGTCCACAATGCTGCAATGCTCTGCCACCGAGTTCAGATCTGTTCATGCTTGGCGCACATAGGTAATCCCCTACGGTGCCGCCAAGGTCCGAAGGCCAGCTGTTACATGGTGAGGCGTTCGAGTGGCTGGCCGGTCAGCTCGGCGATCAGTTCGAAGTCTTTGTCCAACCTTCGTCGGTTCGGTTACACCGGATGCGGTGAGTACGTCCATGTGGCGGCGCACATGGGTGGGCCAATCCCGAGCTAACGCTCTTGCTAACAAGCGAGCTGGCTGGCTGCCCTTCGCGTCATGCATCTCCTTACCGAGTATGCCGTCGGCGGACGTGTCATAATTTGCGTATGAATGCGGATACGAAGGCGACCCGGATACAACCGGCGGCCGAGCAGGTAGACCTTGCGGTCGAGGTTTTCCGGATGTTGGCCGATTCGACTCGGGTCGGGTTGTTGTGGGCGCTACTTGACGGTGAGCTGGCGGTCAACGAGCTGGCCGGGGCGGTCGGCAAGCCTGCCGCTGCGGTGTCGCAGCATCTGGCCAAGTTGCGGATGAGCCGGTTGGTGCGGACCCGTCGAGCGGGAACGCAAGTGTTCTACCGGATCGAGAGCTCCCACGTGCGGGCGCTGGTCGAGGATGCGATCTTTCACGCCGAGCACGCCGGGGGTGGCGTGCCCGAGCATCACCGGGGCGAGTTTGGCGTGGTCGAGCTTGAGACAACAGCCAGTGCGGCCAGGGCCGAGCGGCCGGAGGCTGGTACCCGATGAGCAACAGCTCGCGCGACCAGGACCATCACGGACACGATCACGGCGACCACGGTCACGACCACACGGGCCACGAGCACGGCAGTGGTGTGAAGGGGTGGGCTCGGTCCTTGCTCCAGCCACATAGCCACGATGCGGCGGATTCGGTGGACTCAGCCCTGGAGTCCAGCGCCGAGGGCATCCGGGCGGTAAAGATCAGCCTCGTGGCATTGGGTGTCACGGCCATCGCCCAGGCCGTGGTGGTGGTACTGACCGGGTCGGTGGCGTTGCTGGCCGACACGATCCACAACTTCTCCGATGCGCTGACCGCCATCCCGTTGTGGATCGCGTTCGTCCTGGGCCGCAGGGCCGCGACCCGGCGGTACACCTACGGCTACGGGCGGGCCGAGGACCTGGCCGGGGTGTTCATCGTGGTCATGATCGCGTTGTCCGCGGTCCTGGCCGGGTACGAGTCGATCCGCCGGCTGCTCAATCCCCAACCGATGACCTACGTGTGGGTCGTCATCGCGGCCGGGCTGATCGGCTTCGCCGGCAACGAGCTGGTCGCCGTGTACCGGATCCGGGTCGGCCGCAAGATCGGCTCGGCGGCCCTGGTCGCCGACGGCGTCCACGCACGGACCGACGGGTTCACCTCACTGGCCGTGGTGGTCGGCGCGATCGGGGTGTTGGCCGGGTTCCCGCTGGCAGACCCCATCGTCGGACTGCTGATCACCGTCGCGATCCTGTTTGTCCTGAAGGGCGCCGCGACTGACATCTACCGGCGGCTGATGGACGCAGTCGACCCCGATCTGGTCGACGCCGCCGAGGCCAGCCTCCGGTCTACACCCGGAGTCGTTGACGTGGACGACCTGCGGCTGCGTTGGATCGGGCACCGGGTCCGGGCCGAGACCGGCATCGTTGTGGACTCGGCGATGAGCCTGCTCCAAGCCCACATCATCGCCCACGACGCCCAGCACAACCTTCTGCACCAGGTCCCCAAGCTGGCCGACGCCACGATCCACGTCAGCCCCCGCAGCGACGACCAAATCGACCATCACGCGCAGGTCGCCCACCACGGGATTGGCTAACGCGTCCGTCCCAACGTTGACGTCAACGTGGAACGGGATGCGCGCGCGACAAGTGAGCGATGAGCCTGACGCGCACCCCGGACTACTCCTCCTCGTCCCGGATGACTTCGGCCGTGACACTGCTCGCGTCGTAGACCAGACCGTCGTCCTTGTGGGACGGCCGCGATGTCAAGGACCAGCCCCAGGACAGTGTCAGCGTCGCCGGCCAGATTCGTCGCCTGCAGGTCGATGTCGCGGGTGGGGCGCCGCGTGTCGTAGGCGGCCAGAAGCACACCACCCTTGAGCACAAGGTCATCCCCTCAGGCACCCAGAGGGAAGTCCACACCCTCCGCCGTCCGCGTCACGACACTTGATCGACTTACCGACCTAGCTGTCATCGGCCGGGGTGGTCGTGCGAGGGTTCAACGATGGCCCTCTTCGTCACCCGGCACGACAGCCCGCTCTCACCGTACGCGGCGTGGGATCGGCTCACGACGTGGCCACAACACGCGAAGTACGTCCCCCGAACCACGATCTCGATCACGACTCCGGGGCCGAACGCGGTAGGCACGATCTTCGTGGCGCATACCCATCTTGGGCCGCTGAGCTTCGACGACCCCATGGAGCTGGTCGAGTGGTCTCCGCCGGAGGGCGATCGGCCGGGATGCTGCCGGCTCATCAAGCGAGGCACGGTGATGCTCGGCTGGGCCGAGCTGGAGGTCGCACCGCACGGATCTGGCTCACGCGCGACCTGGACCGAGGAGATCACCGTGGCCCCGATACCGAGGTGGGCTGACGTGGCGACCCGGGTGTCGTCGCGAATGATGTTCTCGCGCGTTCTGCGGCGGCTGCTGGCGGACGAGCAGCCGACCGGCGGATGAGCTATCCCATACGAAACGGTGCGTGTCCCCGCCTGGTGATCAGCTCCCGTCGGCTCGCGTTTCCCGGGCCGTGCGCCCTATGCGTGTTCCCGCAGGGCTGTCGGGTGGTACTGCGGGTTGATGAGCAAGGATGCGAGCGCGTCGCCGAGCCAGTGTGCGTAGTGCTGCGGTGACCATCCGCGGGTGACGACGAACCATCGGTAGTTGCCTGGGCTGCTCATCATCCATAGCACGTCAGCCGCTTCGTCGACTGACATCTCGAGGCGCAGTGCGCCACGGCTATCCAGCTCCTCGGCGAGGTTCCCCATTCCGAACCGGCGCTGCGCGGCGAAGGTCTCGGCAAGGCGGCCTAGTTCTTCGTCGGCGCCCGCCACGGCCTCCACCGCGCACTGGAGCTCGCTGACCCGCCCAGCGATTTCGCCATTCATCACCGCGTACATCGCGAGGATCTTGCGGGCGTCCGGTTCCTCCCGCTGCGCCTTGACCTCTGGCCGCTCCATCAGCGCGATCGGCTCGTCATCACCCACAGCTGCCCAGTCCAGGGCGAGCTTGAGCGCGGCAGCCTTGCCGCCGACAGAGGTGAACACCGTCTTGCGGCTAACGCCGGCGGCTTGGGCGATCGCGTCAACGGTGGTCGCGCCGTAGCCCTGGTCGACGAACAGCCGGGCCGCCGCGGCCACGATCGCGCGTCGGGTCGCCTGCGCCTGTGCAGTTCGCAGCGGCGACTTGTAGGAATACTTCTTGACAGGAGGGCCCATTGAGGTGACCATCAGTGTATTGATCTCATCGTGAGTAGCATGACCTGCTCACACTAACACTTGGCGGCGCTATGCGGGTCATCGTGGTAGGAGCCGGACCGGTCGGTCTGTTCAGCGGGATGGCGCTCGCCCGCAGGGGACACGACGTGACGATCGTCGACCGCGATGGCGGTCCCGATGAAACCGGACAGTGGGAGCGCAAGGGCGTGATGCAGTTCCTCCTTCCGCACGCCTTTCGCCCCCAGGTCCACGCTGCCCTCGCGGCCGAGCTGCCCGATGTGCTCGCCGCGATCCTCGCCGAGGGCGCCATCGCCGTGGAGCTTGCGTTCGCCCCCGGCATGACGTCGATCCAGACCCGCCGGTCGACCTTCGAACGCGGGTTTCGCAAGTCGGCCATGCGCGAGCCGACATTGGACATCCGCACTGGCCATGTCGACGCCTTTGTCAGTGACAACGCCCGGGTCACCGGCGTCGTGGTCGATGGGCGGACCGTCGAGGCAGACCTGGTGATCGCGGCCAGCGGGCGCGCCGCCCGCATCGCAGGCGACGGCCGCGCTCGCGCTGAAGGCGGCAACTGTGGGTTCTCCTACGTTTCGCGGATGTATCGCGCCCTGCCAGGCGTGCAGGTGCCGGTGTCTCCACTACCGTCCGGGGTGCTCTACCGCGGTTACCTCACCATCGCGTTCCCACAGGACGACAACACAATTTCCGCTTTGATCGTCCGGCCGTCCGCCGACGACGCGCTTGCCCAGCTGCGCCACGAGGCCATCTTCCAGCGCGCCACCGCGATGATCCCTAACCTCGCACCCTGGACCGATCCCCACCGGTTCGAACCAATCACGCCCGCGTTGGCGGGCAGCGGTCTCACGAACAGCTACCGCAGCTCCCTGGACGCGCAAGGTCGGATACCGCTCACCGGTGTGCTCTTTGTCGGTGACTCGCTGAGCACTACCAATCCGGCGGGGGGTCGTGGCGTCTCCCTGGGCCTCATGCAGGCGCAGACCATGCTGCGCCTGCTCGACGCGGACACCGACCTGGCGTCCGTCGCTGAGCAGCTGGAGGTCTGGTGCACCGAGAACATCCGACCCTGGTACGAGGACCATGTCTACTGGGACGCCACGCTGCTGCATCGCATGGCCGGCGGAGACATCGATCTCGACGCGAAGATCCCGTCCGACCTCATCGCCGCAGCGGCGGAACAGATCCCGGAGATCGCTCCCGCCGCGGGCAGGTACATGACCATGGTGGCGCCTCCCAGCGTTCTCACGCCCTTCGAGCAGCAGGTCCGCCAACTGCTGCGGACCGGCTGGCGTCCCCCCGTCGGACAGGGGCCGACCCGTGACGAGCTCGCGACCCTGGTGCGGGAGTCCGCGCAACTGATCTTGGCGCAGGTGGGCGCCGCCGAACACACCCGCTGACTCCTCCAAACAGGACGTTCGCGCTATGCGACAACGGTGGAAGCCGTGAAGGTTTCGGTTGGCATGGGCCGGTCGAGGTGCCAGGTGATCGCGATCGGGCGATCGCCGGTGTGGCTGACATATTGCCCAGTTCCCAGGAAAAGGTATGGGGCGGTGCCAAGTTCGTAGACCTTGTGTTCACGAGCGAAAAGCAGGATGTTACTGCCTCCCTGAACGTGATGGATGTATCGCTGACCGGTTGGCGATGCTACTGAGGTCCGCGACTGAGTCTCCCAATGAAATAGCGACGGACTGATCGCATAGTCCTGGTACATGGTCGTCGGGGAGTAGTCGGTTTCCGACTTGTTGAGCGTGATCAGGAAGGCGTCTGATCTCCACTCCTCGGCCCACAGCACTCCTTCGCGGAAGCTGTTGGGCAGCCGTTTGAGGTGCGCGTAGTCCAAGGCGGCCACCATCTCCTCGCGCGAATAGAAGGCGTGCGTGCGCAGAGGCAAGGACGCTAAACGCCGGGACATGGGTACGGCGATGTGCTGGGCATGGTCGAAAGCGTTCTCAATCACGGTGGTCAGCTCTTCGCGAACTGCGGGCTCCGATCGCAGAGCAGCGAATCCGTCTTCGTACAAGCCGAATTCGCCGCCGTTGGGCCATAGGGAGAAGAACAGCATCCGGGCATACCGCTGTTCGATCGAGTCGAGGTCCTGGTAGTCCGGGCCTTCATCTGCGAGCAATCGACGGTACGCATCCGCGCGTTCCTTGTCGTCGACGTGCGCCACCGCGCGGATCCGCCTGAGCAGAGCTGCTTCGTTCGGCCCGCCCGTACGGGTCCGAAATCCGGCCTCTCGCCGTAGCCGGGTCCAGCTCTTGTCGCCTTTGAGGACATCGCCGAGCTCCAGTCCAGACTCGTTGAGAAACTCCGCTAGGGACAGATCTCCGTATGAGCGAAGCTCGGCTACGATCTGCTTCCAGCTCGTGCTCAGCTGGGCCTTAATGTTCGCTAGGACGATCTCTTGTGCCTGGCGATCTAGCACGATCTGTGACCCGGCGGGCAGGAAGGGAAAGCCGTGTTCGACTTGGCGTTGGAGTCCCGTCTTCGTGGCCCCGGTGATCGCCCGGTAACGAGCATCGAAGCGGAACTCCTTGCGCTGATGGCCCACGAAGTCGATTGCGGTCAGGACTGGCTTGTCCTTCGCACGACGCAGACCTCGACCGAGTTGTTGCAGGAAGACCGTGGAGCTCTCAGTTGGCCGTAGGAACAGAATCGTGTCGACCGAGGGAATGTCGACGCCCTCGTTGAACACGTCAACAGTGAAGATGACGTTAATCTGGCCAGCGGCCAGTCGGGACAGAGCATCTGCCCGATTGGCGGAGCCGGGCCCGCTGGTGACCGTCTCGGACGGTATTCCGGCCTTGTTGAAGGCTCGGGCCATGTATTCGGCATGAGCAATCGAGACACAGAACCCGAGTGCGCGCATCGAATGGACGTCGGTGACCTTGTCTTGTACCTGTTTCAAGACAATACGGGCGCGCGCGTCGTTGCCCGTGTAGACGTTGGACAGAGCCTCCTGGTCGTAGGCGCCCCGGCTCCATTGCAGTCGGCTCAGGTCGACCCCGTCGGCGACGCCGAAGTAGTGAAACGGGCAGAGCAGGTCCGCGTTGAGGGCATCCCATAGACGAAGTTCTGCCGCGACTCGCCCGTCGAAGAACGAGCGGACATCGGATCCGTCAGCGCGCTCTGGAGTGGCAGTCAACCCCAGCAGCTCGTCAGGTTTCAGATGGTCGGTGATCCGGCGGTAGGTCATCGCCTGTGCGTGGTGGAACTCGTCGATAACGACCACGTCGTAGGCGTCCGGAGGGATATTGGTCACACCGTAGGCAGTTAAGGACTGGACGGAGGCGAAGACGTGTCGCCACCGCTCAGGGCGGGCGCCGCCGACATACAGCTCGCCAAAGTTGGGATCCGAAAGGACCTCCCGATACATGCGCAGGGACTGCTTCAGAATCTCCTCACGGTGGGCCACGAACAGCAGTGAGGGGCGCTCGTTGGGAGGTGCTGCGCAAAGGCCTCGATAGTCCAGTGCGGCAACGACCGTCTTGCCCGTGCCGGTGGCAGCCACCACAAGGTTTCGGTGACGATCGTGAACAACCCGTTCAACGGTGAGCGACTCCAACATCTGGGACTGGTGGGGATAGGGCCGTACCTCCAGGCCCGAAAGAGACAAGGTCACTCGTCCGGTCAAGCTTCGCCCCGAGGCCTCCGCGAGCGCGTCATCGAGACGGTCGCGATCGTGGTCGGGGTCGTAGCCCTCGTACGTCGTATCGTTCCAATACGTTTCGAACGTCGCCGAGAACTTCGCCATCAGTGGCGGAGTGGCCACCGAAGAGAGCCGAACGTTCCACTCGACACCGTCCAACATTGCAGAGCGGGACAAGTTGGAGGATCCCACGTATGCCGTGTTGAACCCGGTGTTGCGACGGAAGAGCCAGGCCTTGGCGTGGAGACGAGTCCGCACGGAGTCGTACTGGATCTTGACTTCAGCTCCAAAGTCGCGGACCAGACGGTCGAGGGCGAGCCGTTCTGTAGCGCCCATGTACGTGGTGGTGATCACTCGCAGTGGAGCGCCCCGGCGCCGAAGATCAAGCAGCTGCGGCTCGATGATTCGAAGTCCGTACCACTTGATGAAGGCACACAAGAGATCGACTTGGTCAGCGCTATCCAACTCTGACCTGACCTCGTGGCCCAGCGACGGCTCACCATGAGCATTGGTCAGCAAGGCTGCCTCAGAAAGTGGAGTCGCCGGGCGGTTGGTGCTCCGAGCGGATGAGCCCGGTGCGGCTGGGGCGATCAGCGAGAGAAGTTGGGTTGGCAGAACCGCGAGCTGGTCCTCGCGGGCGCCGAGTTGCTGTAGGAGTCCGTTGACGATGTCGCGCCGACGATCCGCGTTTGACTCGGCGGTAAGTGCTCGGACCACTGCGTCACGGATGTGCCTGGCGAGCACTGCGGGCTGCTCGGCGGCGTCCACGGGCTCGGTTGTCGAGGTCAGCTGCGAACCGGTGACCTCGTCCAGCATGGCTTGGAGACTGGTCGTCAACAGGCTTTCGTAAAGTCCCTCGAGCACCCTGCACCCCTCAGATCATGGTTTGCCCGTAGCTTGCCACTCCGAGGGGCGAGGCGCGTGACATTAGCTTGGGGGCTGGCGCACGGGTGATCAGCCCCGAAGCGGTGTGATGCACCGGAGCATCAGCACTGTGACGGAACCGCCGACCCGAGATTACCGTGAGTAGTGCGTCGCGCTAGCTGAATGCGTCGCCGGAGGGGTTGCTGAGCAGAGCCCGAAGTCGGTCGTTGGTCTGCGGGTCAACCGAGTAGATCGCGACTCCGCGCATGCCCCGTGTGAGCAGCACCTTGTAGACATTGCGGATGAGTCGGTCGGTCTGCGAGTCGTCGACTCTTTTCCGGTTTCGGAAGTCGGGGTCCTTGTTGGACGAGCGCTCCATGACCCAACCTTCGTCACGCCATACGAGGTCGGGCCCGATGATGACGCCGGCGTAGTCGTACTCAAACCCCTGGGCGGTATAGACGCATCCGACCTGGTCGAACCCGGCGGGGTCGGTGGCCCACAGAGCAGCGGCCGGGGCTCCGCCCACAGACCGCTCCCCCTTCAGGTTCCACGGACGCGACCAACCATCGATCTGCACATCGGCCACGAGAGTGCCGTCCGGTCCAGGGTCACTCCAAGGCCAGCAGTAGCCCGCTGCGATGCGCCCGCTGTAACCTTCGGCGATCCTCGCCTTCAGTGACGCCTCCATCTCTGCAGGAGAGTCGACGACCTGCACCTCGAAATGGGGATCACCAATCCACTGGATTGGTCCGCCGGGCGTCAAACCCAGGAGCCGCTTGACCCACAGGAGGTACTCCTCCGAGCCGCCGCAGCGGAACTGGGCATCGAGGTTGATCTTCTCGACTCGGATTCCCCGGGCCTGAGCGTTCTTCTCGATGTCCTCGACAGTGCCCTGCTCGCCCGGACGCACGACCTGGAACTCGTCCAGTAGGAACACCGGAACCCGCGCGGCAGCGATGAGCTCGTCGATCTGGGGACGACCGCTGCGAAACTCGGCCTTGGTCCAGCGATTGACCGAGGTCTCGCGGATGCGATGTGCCTCGTCCAGGATCAGGGCATCGAGGTCGTTGGCATCGACGCCCGTGAATGAGTTGAAGTACTGGAACATCTTCTTCACGCGGGGTGCTCGCGCGCCGGCCACCTTGCGCAGCGTTTGGGTGAACGAACGAGACCCGGTGGCATGGATGACGGTTCGGCCCTGGCGCGAAAGCTCCCCGAGCAACGAGAGCGCGATGACGCTCTTGCCCGAGCCCGGCCCTCCCGAGATGATCACCGTTGTCTTCTCGTTTGCCCGACGTGCGCGCTCGACCGCGTGCAGCACATAGTTGTAGGCGTCTCGCTGCTCATCCAGCAGGACGAACATCTCCCGCCGCTGCACCTCATCGGCAGCCAGGGCCAAGAGCTGTTTGGAGGGCGCGATCCGACTGGAAAGCAAGGTATCGGCATACGGCGCTCCGCTTTTGCCCTCGGCAAAGCGGAGTCGCAGGAAGTCCTGGAACTCGCTGCGGCGCTGACCGGTGAAGAGACTGCCCAGGCGATCGCCGGGGAGGCTCAGGAGATCGGCAACCCCACTGTCCGTGGCGTTGTGGAGGTAGGCCACGCCAGCCAGAGATGCGGGTGCATCTGCCAGGACGGCCGTGAAGTCGAGCATGTAGTCGCAGTAGTCCCGGACCTGGAGTACAGGGTGGGTGACCGGCCGCTCGCCATACTGCTCGATCCTGACGAGTGTGTCGCTGCCTTCGAACCGCTCGGCGTGACTCCACTGCTTGAGCTCGACGACGAGGTATGACGGGCCGCCGGTCCTCGGATGTTGTCCAGCCAGAACGACGTCGGCCCGCTTGCTGGTGAGCGGGAGCTGGTACTCGAAGAGCATCTCAACGTCCGACAACCCCGCCGAAAGCAAGTCGGCGCGCAGCGCCGGGATACTGCGTTGCCACGAGCGGTACTCACTGGCGGATGGCGAACCTCCGGTCCGGATTGTCATTTGCTCAGCGATGAGGTCGGCGAAGTGATGCTCGACGGCCGAAAAGCCACGGACCGATTGACGGTACAGCGTCACAAGAAGGAACCCCAGGCAGCACGAAGTGTCTCGTGCGGGTGGGGGCATCTCCTGAGACGGAAGCCCGTCGGGCCGCAATTACGTTGGTGACTCTAGCTGTGAGCCGGTTGGGCGGCCAGAGAAGGGCATACTCGCGGGTGTGTCTGACCTGACTGAGATTCGAGATGCTGCCCGCGTGTTCATCGCCGAGCGTGAATGGCAGCCGTTCCAAGATCCCAAGTCGATCCTGCTGGCCCTTGTCGGCGAGGTCGGAGAACTGTCGGAGCTGCTGCAATGGCTGCCCGCAGATGTCGCTCGCGACCGGCTCCGCGAGGAACCCCTGCACACCCGTGCCGCTCAGGAGATGGCCGACGTCCTTATCTACCTGGTCGGCTTGGCCGACCAGTGCGGAGTCGACCTCGGATCGGCGGCGCTCACCAAGATCAACGCATCAGCGGTGAAGTACCCGACGGACAAGAACCGCGGCGTAGCGCCAGACAAGGCTTGAGGGGAGCCACTGGCTAGGCACAGCGCCTGCCCCACCGCTCCTCAGGTCATCCCGAAGGATCCGAGTTGTGCAACTACCCCCCACCAGGCCATTCGACGGAGGCTCGAGAGACGTCGCTGGGCTCGCGTGACGCCATGAAGAATCGAATTCGCCAAGCGTTGACATACCCCTAGTCCGGACCTAGCATCGGCACCATGCGTGCAATGATTGTCAAAGAGTTTCGTGAGCTGCGCCGCGACAAGCGCACCCTGGCCATGTTGATAGCGATGCCGCTCCTGCTGCTGGTGATCTTCGGCTACGCGGCAAACTTCCAGGTGCTCACCGTCAAGGCCGCAGTGGTTGGACCGCAGGCCACCGAGTTCGCCGCCTCGTTGCCGTCGTCGTTCTTCGACGTCAGCGTGATCAAGCCGTCGGACAACCAGGGCGACGCGAAGCAGCTCCTTCAGGACAACAAGGTCGACGTCGCCCTGGTCACCGGCCAGAAGCCGGTAGTCGCTCTGGTCGATGGCTCGAACCTGTTCGCTTCGCAGGCGACCGTCTCGGTGCTCAATAAAGCCGGGGACAAGGTGAGCAGCCAGATCATGTACAACCCCGAGCTCAAGACCTCCTGGGTCATGGTCCCGGCCATCATCGGACTCATCCTCACGTTCATCGGCACGATCGTGACCAGCATCGGCCTGGTCCGCGAACGCGAGACCGGGACCCTCGAACAGCTGGCCGTCATGCCGATCAAGCCGTCGACCGTGATCCTCGGCAAGATCTCGCCATACTTCCTGGTGGCCTCGATCGACATGATCATCATCACGGCCCTGGGCATGCTGCTCTTTGGCGTGCCCTTCAACGGCAACCTCTTCGTCTTCGCCTTCGGAGCCGGGCTGTTCCTGTTCGTGGTGCTGGGGCTCGGCGTGTTCATCTCGACCATCTCCCAGACCTCCGGCCAGGCGATCCAGACCGCGTTCATGTTCCTGCTGCCGCAGATCTTGTTGTCGGGCATGATCTTCCCGCTCGATGCCATGGCTGCGGGAGTCCGGTGGATCGGCTACCTGCTTCCGCTCACCTACTTCACGATGATCTCGCAGGGCGTGATGCTCCGCGGGGCGTCGCTAGCGTCGCTATGGCTGCCGTTCCTCATGCTGACCATCATGGCCGTGGTGGTATTTACCGGCGCCACCCTCAGGTTCCGCCGTGACCTCGCGCCGGGCCGCCGCCGTCACCATGTCACTGCCGTCTCCGAGCCTGCCGCCGGGCCAACCGGCATCGAGGCACGGAGCGGTTTGTGACGTACGCCGTCAGGTCCGCCACCGTACGGTTCGGAGACACTCTCGCGCTCGACGACGTGAGCCTCGAGGTCGAGCCGGGATCGGTCGTCGCCGTCGTCGGCGGCGACGGCGCGGGCAAGACCACCTTGCTGCGAAGCCTGGTCGGGAAGGTGCAGCTTGAGCAGGGACAGGTCGAGGCCCCTTCGTCCCAGCAGATCGGATACCTGCCGGCCACCGCCGGAAGCTGGCCGTCGCTCACGGTGGCGCAGAACATGGATTTTGTCGGCGGGATCTACGGTTTGTCGGGCCAGGCCCTCGTGTCCCGACGAGACGAGCTGCTCGGCCGGGCCTCGCTGCTGAACGCTGCCGACCGGCTTGCCTCACAGTTGTCGGGCGGCATGCGCCGCAAGCTCGGTTTCAGTATGGCGATGCTGCATGACCCGCCGCTGTTGGTGCTTGACGAGCCCAGCACCGGCGTCGACCCCGTGAGCAGGGTCGATCTGTGGCGGCTGGTATCCGAGGCCGCAGCTGCCGGCGCGGCCGTCGTCATGTCGACGACCTACCTCGACGAGGCCGAGCGGGCAGCAAGTCTGCTGGCCCTGGATGGCGGCCGGATGCTGGCCAGCGGCACGCTGCAGGACGTGCTTGCCTCGTTCGAAGGCGCGATCGCGAGCACCGCAATCCCGCACCGCGGGGAGTGGGCCTGGCGGCGGGGGCGTGGCTACCACGAGTTCTGGTCCACCGCAGCCGAGATACCTCTCGACGGCGCGGCCGTCATCCCGGACCTTGAAGATGTGGTCATTGCCCTGTCGCTACTCAGGGGACGCCACCGCGAGCTGGCATCGTGACCTCCTCGGGCGCGGAACAGGTCCGTCCCGCCGTGCTGCTTCGAGCCGATCGGGTCGGTCGCACATTTGGCGGCTTCATCGCAGTCGAGGACGTCACGATGAGCGTCAGGCCCGGGGAAATCGTCGGCCTGCTCGGCGCCAACGGCGCTGGCAAGACGACGCTGATCCGCATGCTGCTCGGACTGATCGCCACCACGACGGGCGACGTCGAGCTGCTGGGCGCTCCGCCCGACCGGGAGCGGCGCACCCATCTCGGTTACGTGCCACAGGGCCTCGGGCTGTACCGCGACCTCACAGTGCGGGAGAACCTCGCCTTCAGCACCCAGGCCTACGGCGCCGTTCAACCCGAGTTGCCTGAGGCGCTCCGGGCGGGCGCGGACCGGCTCGTGGCAGATCTCCCGCTCGGCCTGCAGCGACAGCTCGCGTTCCTGTCCGCACTGGCTCACGACCCCGAGGTGCTGGTTCTGGACGAGCCAACGTCCGGCGTCGACGCGCTTGCCCGGGCTGCGCTCTGGGACACCATCCATCAACAGGCCGAGGCGGGGGTCGGTGTGCTGGTGACGACGCACAACATGAAGGAGGCCGAGCAGTGCGACCGGCTGCTGCTGATGTCGCAGGCGCGCCTCGTCGCGCAGGGCAGCGAGGCCGACATCATCGGCTCCACTACTGCCATCGCCATCCGCACCAACGACTGGGCGAGAGCCTTCGCGGTGCTCAACCAGGCCGGCCAGCCGGTGATGTTGGCGGGCCGCGACGTGCGTGTGGCCGACGCCGACGCCGACCAGGTGCGCGCGGTCCTTGCAGATGCCGGGATGACGGCCGAGGTCTTCGGGGTACCGGCCACTATTGAGGAACGGATGATGGTGCTGGCCCGCGCCCCGGAGGCGCCCTGATGCGGCCCCGCGGGAGACGTCCTGGCGGAGGCCCCGATACCCGTGAGCAGATCCTTACCGCGGCCGGCGAGCTGTTCTCAGAGCTCGGCTTCGAACGTACGACGATGCGCGCCGTGGCAGCCAGGGCCGGCGTCGACGCAGCTCTCATTCATCACTATTTCGTCAACAAGGAGGGCCTGCTCGCCGCGGCCCTCGTCCTGCCCGTCGACCCGGCCGCACTGCTAGCCGGTCTCGACAAGGACCCCCAACACGCCGGTGAGGCGGTCGTTCGCCGGGTGCTCGGAGTGTGGGAGGCCGACCCCCAGACCCGGCGCCATCTCCTGGGACTCATCCGTGTCGGGTTGTCGCACGAGTATGCCGCCGGCGTACTCCGCGACCTGCTGGGGCGCACCATCCTCAAAGCTCTGGCTAGCGTGGTCGCCGATGACCACCAGGCGTTGCGAGCTGCGCTTGCAGGCACCCAGATGGGCGGGCTTCTCCTCGGTCGGTATGTGCTGGGCATCCCCGGAGTTAGGGACGCGACGCCCGAGGAGCTTGCTGTGGCGATCGGACCCGTCATCCAGCACTATCTGACCGGCCCCATCGTCACGCAGAGCTCGAACCCTTCGAACCTCGCACGCGAGTACCGATAACCACGAGGCTGCGTTTCCAGTTGAGCGACGTGATTCGTCGATTGTCGACCCAAGTCACTTGTGAGACTTGAGCACCATCCGGAGCATCCTGAGGTTCACGATCTCGAAGCGCACGACCTGAAACTGAAGGTTGGTGCGCATCGGGACCCTCGTCGTGTCGCGTGTATTTGGTCAGCCGTATTCCCGGAGATCGCGGGGGGACTCTGGCAACCCCTTTCGAACGGTGACCGAGGTTCCGCGTGTCTGGCCGGGGTAGTAGGACCATGGTCGGGGTGGCAATTAGAACCAACGCCCTGTCACGGTGATTCACCTGGAGTTCACCCGGGGTTCACCTATGCAAGGAATTGCCGCCATGAGATCTCAACAGTTGAAGCGACGAGGAAGTTCAGCTCGTCGCCATCTTGTCCCGGCGTTGGGAGCTCAAGGTTTCCCCAACCGGGGCACCTACCCTCGACGGCAGTCGCGCAGGATTCATCTGGCTAGTTCGTGATGGACGCGCTGATCCTGGCCGCGGGCCAGGGGTCGCGGCTGGACGTGGGGGTACCCAAGTGTCTTGTCCAGGTAGGTGGACGCTCGCTACTGGACCACCAGCTGGATGCGATCGAGCGAGTGGGCGCCGACCGCGTCACCGTGGTGGTCGGGTACGAGCACGAGCAGGTCGAGGACGCGGCCAAGGGCAGGGCGCAGGTCGTCCTGAACGAGCGCTACGCCGAGACCAACAGCCTGTACTCGTTCTGGCTGGCGCGCAACGCGGTTGAAGGGGACCTCCTGGTCCTGAACAGCGACGTGCTCTTTGCCCCGGAACTACTGTCCGACCTGGTGGCCGTGACGGGCAGCGCCCTCGCGTTCGACTCCAGCTCAGGGGACGAGGACGAGCACATGAAGGTACGCACCCGGCGAGGCCGGCTCATGCGGCTGAGCAAGGAGCTGCCCGCGTTGTACAGCCATGGTGAGAGCCTGGGGGTGGTGCACCTGAGTCGGCTCGCGGCTCGGGCCGCGTTCAGCGCCGCGGGGTCCTTCGTTGGCCGTGGACGCGAGGATCACTGGGCCGCGGCGGCGTTCAATGAGGTAGCCCGCGGCCACTGGGTTTCCTGCGTGGACGTGGCCGGCCAGCCCTGGGTGGAGATCGACTTCCCCGAAGACCTCGACCGCGCGAGAAACCACACCTGGCCAGCCATCGCCGCCCTCAGGCGGGAACGTAGTTCGGCTGACGACCTGTGGTCAACATCGATGGAACCCGACGAGATGGAAGAGGTAGGGACATGACCCGTATCCTGTTCACCGGCTACGCCCCCGTGCACTTCGTGTGCTTCCGGCCACTGTTCGAGGCGCTTCGAGCGGACCCGGACACCGAGATCCTGGTCTCTGGTGGGGTGCCCACCACCGACGAGACGCTTCGACCTCACCGGGACGCGGCCGCGATGTACTCCTCGTTCGACCTGCCCGCCGGGACTGTTGTCGATGCCGACGACCTGCCCGACCTGGACGTCGACGTCCTGGTCTCTGCGAGCACCAAGCCGTTGACACCAGGCAGCTACGGGCAGAGCGTTCAGATCTTCCACGGCCTCTCGTTTCGCAACCGGGCCATCCGCAGCGTCAACACCGCCTACGACCACTACATGATGCTCGGGCCGTACATGCGCCGCACGTTCGAGCGCCGGGGCATCATGCCGCCGGGCGACCCCCGCGTCGCACAGATCGGCTTCCCCAAGACCGACCGACTCATCAACGGCACCCTGGACCGGTCGTCGGTACTTCGCGACATCGGCTTCTCCGGTGAGCGGCCGGTGGTGATGTTCGCCCCGACCGGCGCCCACGGCAACGCGATGGAGCTGTTCGGCGAAGACCTGATCAACGCCTTCTCGGCTTCCGGCGAGTACGACCTTCTGGTCAAGCCGCACGACCACGCCAAGGCGTCCATCAACTGGTTCCAGCGGCTCGGCCACCTCGAGGGCGAACACGTCCGGCTGCTGCGCACCTTCGACTCGGTCCCAGCGATGTATGCCGCAGACGTGCTGATCAGTGACGCCTCCTCCATCGCGAACGAGTACCTCTTGCTCGACCGCCCCCTGATCTTCCTGGACGTCCCCACCCTGCTCGCCTCAGCAGCCGGCGAAGATGACCGGCTCGACCTGGACACGTGGGGACGCAAGGGCGGCACCGTCGTGCGAGACGTCGCCGAGGCCCAGCGCGCCGTCGCCGACGGGCTCGCGAACCCGCACGCCCAGACCCAGATCAGGACCGCCATAACCCGGGATCTGTTCTACAACCCGGGCACCGCCACCGACGCCGCGCTGGCCTGGTTCCGGCAGGAAGCCCGACTAAGCGCATGAAACAGCTACGTAAGACGCTTCGCCGCACACGCGCGGCCTACCGGGCCCTTGCCCCCTACGGCAGGCCGCATAAGCGTTACCTGTTCAGAGGGGCAGTAGCTACATGGGTCCTCGTGGCCGCGCGGCTGGCCTTCCCGTGGCCGCTGCGGGGCCTGATGGAGATCGTCTTCCACACCAACAAGACCAACGGTCGCGCACAGGTAGTCGTCAACCTCATCCCAAGCCGAGGTGACCCCGTCCTGTGGCTGGTCGGGGCCTTCGTGCTGATCATCCTCGTATGGGGGGTGGCCGAGTCTCGCCAGCGACTGGCGTTCACCCGCTACGCGGTAGGCCTCACGTCCGACCTGCGCAGCGCCGCGATCGGGCGGGTGTCCGGGCGGGCTGCATTCGGCGCCGCCCCCGGCGACCTGATCTCCACCGTCACCGGGGACACCACCCGGGTCAAAACAGGGATCAAGTCGATCCTGATCAGCATCTCGCGCAACGGTGCCTTCTTCCTGGGGGTCGCGGTGATCGTCACCGTCATCGACCCCGTGGTCGGGATCGTCTACCTCGTGGGCGGTCTGGCCACCGTGCTCGCAGGCGCGTGGGGTGCCTCACGGTCCTCACCCATTATCCGACGTTCGCGAGCGCGGGAAGGCGCACTGGCCGGTGAACTGCACCACCACCTGGCCGGCCAGACGGAGCTGAGCGCCACACCGCCCAGCGACCGGAACCCCGACTCCAAGGTGACCCGCGTGGAGGGCCTGACCACCTTCAGCGTGCACGCCATCCTCGCCGCAACGACCTGCGCGATGCTCTTCCTGACCATCAACGACGGCCGCACCGGCAAGCTGTCGCCCGGCGCGGTGTTCACGATCCTGGCCTACGTCCTGCTCATGCACAACAAGACCGTCGGCCTGGGCCGCAGCATCGTCCGAGTCGGCCGCGTCCAGCCCAGCGCCGAACGCATCGCCGCCCTGGTCAAACACCGACCCAAGCCACCAACACCCGCCCAGACGTCGGACCCGGACCATCCCGCGACCGGTACCCAGGCGTCCACAAACGAGCACTTCGCCAACAAACAGACGTGAAGTAGGTGCTTGCGACCACCGCCAGAACCCAACGATCCGTGACTGGTCACGCATCCCCAACCGGCACAGCGAGGCCCGCTCACCGGCGTCCATCTCGAGGGGTCTCGACCCGTCAGTCAGCGTTCGTCTGCGGTGTGCCACGTGCACGGGCTTGGCCGAGGCGGCGTGCTCACCCCAGGAACTTGCGACCCCCGACTATTAAGTACGGCGGCCGAGGAGGTGAAGCAGTCGCGACTGTGGCGAGAGGTCGTCTGAGGCAAATCTGGGTCCCGATCCGAGCGCGCCGGAGTCTAGGAACCCTGCCGCGATCGGTTCGTCGACGGTGAATGCTTCGCGCACCAGTTCCTCGTCCAAGTTCTCTTCGGCGCCAACCGCCCTGGCGATGTCCCGGGCATGGACGACCAGCGCCCACGCGAAGCCCGGCGAACTGCTGACCGGGGATCTGGCCAACCGGGTGATGGCAGAGGTCAAGCATCGCGCCGGGTCGGCTGAAGGCGTCGATCTGAGCGACAGCGCTGTCGCGGAACGCTGTCAGCGGGTCATCGCTGAAGTCTCCAGACTGAACCTGAGCCATGGCCTCGTCGACACTCGCACCGCCCAGGATCAACACCGCAAACCAATTGCCGCCAGTGATGTGATCGGCGATATCTGCACAGTCCACTCTTCGCAGGGGGTCGGGGCTTGCCAGCGGCTCGGCGTCACCACGGCAAGACGACGCCCGAATTCGGCTGTCGCCAGGGTTCATGCGGCAACATGTCAAGTACCGGGTTTGATGGAGACTTCCAACTCCCGCTGAGCAGGCTGCTCGGGGAGGGTGGTGCTTCGGTGCTGGGTCTCGTACTCGACCGGCGGCACGAGGTTGATCTCCCCGTGGAGTCTTCGGAAGTTGAACCAGTCGATGTACTCGGCGACGGCGTTCTCGAGGTCGTCGATGTTCTTCCACGGTCCGCGGTTGCGGACCAGTTCGGCCTTGAACAGTGAGTTGAACGCCTCGGCCATGGCGTTGTCGTACGAATCGCCTTTGCTTCCAACGGACGCGACGGCACCGGCCTCGGCGAGTCGTTCGGTGTATCGGATCGCGACGTACTGCACGCCGCGATCGGAGTGGTGTACGAGGTCGCTGGTGTCGTGGCCGTCGTGCGCTCGGGTCCACAGGCCCATATTCAGGGCGTCCAGGGCCAGGTCGGTGCGCAGCGAGGTGGAGACCTGCCAGCCCACGACCCGGCGGCTGAACACGTCCAGCACGAAAGCGCAGTAGACCCAGCCCGCGAACGTCCTGACGTAGGTGATGTCCTATGCCGACATCGGCATTAGATGTCCGCCACCCCCAATTGATTGGGGCGCTCGGCGGTGAAGACCCGTTTGACGAGATCTTTGCGGGTGTCCGGGGCGATCCCGGGAACCGTTGTTCGGGGACCCTTTGCGCGCGAGATCCCGCGCAGGCCAAGGTCTTTCATCAGTCGCGCAGTCGTGCAGCGAGCCACCGCCTGGCAGCCAGCCAGGACCTGTTCACGCTTCAACTGCGCATGCATCTTTCGGATCCCGTAGACGCTGTAGTTCTCCTTGTGGACTCGCGCGATCACGGGCTTGAGTTCCTCGTCGCGCACAGCCCGCGCCGACGGCGCACGGGTCCGGGCGGCGTAGAAAGTGCTCGGAGCGATCGGCACATCAGCGCTAGTGAGCGCCGCGGCGATCGGCTCGACTCCGAACACGTTCTTGTACCGCTCGATGTAGTCGATGATCAACGGCAGGGCGGTCGAGCTCCGCCGCGAAGAAAGCCGAGGCCGTCCGCAAGATCGCGTTCGCGCGTCGAAGCTCCCGATTCTCCCGTTCCAGCTCGCTGACCCGGGCCGCGTCACCGGTCGAGATCCCCGGCCGGTGGCCCTCGTCGATCTCAGCTTGAGTCACCCAGCCGCGCAGCGTCTCAGGGTTGATCCCGAGCTGATCACCGATCCGAGTACACGCACCCGGCCGTGCAGCCGGGTCCTTACGGGCGTCCAACGTCAACCGGATCGCGCGCTCACGCAACTCTTCCGGATACTTCCTTGGTGCGGCCATGACTAATCCTCCGTGGCTTGATGGTCTCCATCAAACCCGGTACGAGACAACAGCTTCCACGTCCTGACAGTAATATCAACCGTCCCAGCGGACGATCGTTGATCGGGATGGCGAGGACTCTCACGCACGGGCGTGCGGAGGTGCGCTTGGCGACTGACGGTGATGCCGGTCGATCCCGACGTCATGTCCCATTGATCCAAAACCTTTGCCTGCCACTTCCTTGGGTTGGGCTGTGCGAACCTTGACGACGCGCGTCTACGGGTACCTTCTGAACGACCGGTTACCGGCCCAATGCCTGAGGGCTGTGCGAGCTGGTGGACGTCGTCGGGTCGCCAGATGTGCGTCGGCGTCACGATCTTTGCGAGTTTGTCGCTAGCCATGATCCCCACACCTGGTTAGGCCGCGAGCAGCCTGCGCAATCGTGTCCCGCCAATCGTTGCCGAGGTCGGCGTCGAGGTGGTCGAAGACCGGGAGTGCTGGGTCGTTCCAGAATCGCCCGGGCCAGCAGGATTCGTCCCCTCGGGGATGGTCAGGGCGGTCATCTGCGGGTGTCCTTTGCGGTCCGGTGAAACGCAAGGGTGGCGCCGACCTTGCGGTCGGCGCCACCCTTGCCGGTCCTGGCAGGTGTCTGAGTTCACCCGGTCAATAGGAACCTGTTAGTGGGTCACGGGGTGAATGTCACCACCCATGCGTGGCCGCGACCTGAGCGGGCCCCAGCGGTCGCGTCTTCGGTGACGAACAGCGAGGAGTTGTTCGGGTCCACGAACAGTCCCTGGGCGAATGGGAAACCGGTCACCCCACCTGGTACCAGTGCCGGGTCAACCGGCCTGGTGCAGGTGGTGGTGCAGTAGACCGTTGCCTCGGGGGTGCCCGCCGCCGGCACCTTGCCGCCGGTCACGTAAACCAGACCAGGCGTACCGCCAGGGTTGGTCGCGGTGATGGTCGACGCGTCGAACCGGTAGATCGTCGCGTTGGCCGCACCAGGCGAGGACGAGATGTACACGAAGTTATGCGTGACATCTGTTGCGATCCCGGCGATGAAGACCGGCACCGGGGAGGTGAGGAAGTTCATCGTCGTCGTCGCACACGGTGCCGGGTTCGGGTTCACGACCGGGTTGGCACACGCAGCGGTGACGTCGACAAACGTCGCCGCGTTGTTCTCCGGGAGGTACAACCGGTTCCCCAGGAGAGCCATCGTGCCGTTGATACCACGGCCGACAAGAGTACCGACGGTCTTCTGCGCCTGCGTCTGGGCGATGATGTCCACCGTCTGCAGCCGCGGGTCGCCGCCGATGCCGTTGATCCGGCGGATGTTGCCGTCGACTAGGTCACCGACGTACGCGACGTCCTTGACCGAATCCAGGGCCAGCGAGTTGGTCTTCAGGTTGGCCATCAGACCAGGTGCCATACCAACGGGGGTGTCGATGCTGGCGGTGGCCGGGTGGAACGTCAGTCGCCAGACGCCGGGGCTCTTGACCGCGTTGTCGGGCACGTACACCCAGTGCGTTCCATCAGCGTTGGCCCGCGGGTCATAAACTGCCTGGCCGGGGGAGCCGATGGTGAACCCAGGGTCGCAGAAGGAGACGTTGGGAGCAAAGATCGTTGTCCCGGGCATGGAGTCCATCCTGCACAGACCGTTGCCGTGATCGGAGACCCAGTAGTGGCCCGCCGAGGGCGTGGTGTCAGGAATCCAGGTGACGCCACCCTTGGGGGCGGTGATCCCAGAGGAGTACAACGCGCCGACCGGACTCACGTAGGTGAACTTGTCAGCAGCAACCGCCGGGCTGGTGCCGATCGTCGTCGTGACCTGCACGTCGACGGTCGTGCCATCAGTGCCGGGGGGGCTCGCCACGGTGCACGTCAGCCCATCGACGGTGCAGCTCTTCGATGCGGCCGCAGCCGTCCCGAAGGAGACACTGTTGGTGCCGTCAGGGTTGACCAGGCCGGTTCCGGTGATGACCACCGAGGTGCCACCGACGGCAAGTCCCGTCGTGGGGGCGATGCTGGTCACCGCTGGTGCTCCGGCAACCGCCGCAGCCACCGTGTAGGTGAACTGGTCGGCAGCCACAGCGGTGCTGGTCTGCAGCTCGGAGTTCGTGACTCGCACATCAGCAATGCCGGCGCCTGCCGCTTTCGGGCTGGTGGCCGTGCAGCTGGTGCCGGCCGCCACACAGGTGACACCGGTCGCGGGGATGGTCCCGAACTTGACGGTGGTCGCGAAAGCGACGGGGTCGGCCGCTCCGACGACGGTGTTCACCAGGTTGGTACCGGTGATGGTGACTGCCGTGCCGCCGGCCACGTCGCCGGTGGCGGGCGTGACGCCGGTGACGACCGGCTGCAAGGCGTTGCCGGCGATCTTCCACAGGTGGCCCTGGGCGTTGACCGGGGTGAGCAGCGGGAAGCTGGGGTCATCGCCAACATAGGTGTCGAGGGTCGCCGGGTTGATGGCAATGCCCGTGATGTTCTTGTACTGGGTGCGGGTGACACCGTCGAAGTTGGACGTGTACGTCGGGCTGATGTCGGTGGACAGCACAGCCTGGGTGTTGGTGACCGGGTTCCAGGAAAGTACCCGGGCAGGGGTGTTGAGCGGGGAGTCGCCAAGAGTGATCTGCTTGCCGTCGTTGGCCAGGCCCCCGGGGAAGCTGAACAGCGCGCTGCCAGTGGCATTGATGACGGTTGTGGCGTTACACGCAGTAGCGCCGCCGCCACAGGCGGGACGTCCACCCGTGCCGTCGACGTCCTTGATCACCGAGAGGCCGAGGCCGCCGGTCTCAGCGACGTACAGGTCGTCGTGCTTGACGGCTGCAGCGTCGGTGTAGCTGAACACGGTCAGGGCGTTGGCGCCCCTGCCATCCGAGGTGCTGCCCACTTTCGAGACCGTCGGGGTGACAACGAGACCGCTCTTGTCCTTGCCGGAGGGGTTCAGCACCTGCATGATGTCCCCCGACTTGATGTATGACACATAAAGTCGCTCGGCTCCATCCGGGCCGGTGGTCAGCGCGATCGCGTCGGCGCGGCCACCTCCGGTCCCGCCGCCCACAGCGGTCGCGTTCGCAACCTGGAGAGCGGTAGCACCACCAAGTCCGTCATTTGCCGCGGCGTAGGGGAAGCGCATGACCTGGTTGGTTTTCGTCGACGTGTCGGCGACATAGACGAGGCTCTTGGCGGAGTCGTAGACGACCTGGCCGCCTTTGGCGCCACCGTTGCACTTGGTCACGCTGGCTGTGGCCGGCAACGTCTCACAAAGCCCCAGCACGCCGTCAGAGACCCAGAAGTTCCCGCCGCCGCCGGGGAGAAACGCTCCCCCGCCAGGACGGGTCAGGTTGTTGCTTACCAGCGTTCCGGTCACGGTTGCTGCAGAGGCAGAGCTCATGTTCGTCAGCCCCCCAACCGCAAGCGCCGTTACCGCTACGGACGCCACGATGGCTCGCGACCACCTCCTTGGCGTTCCATCGCCAAGCGCACTCCCGGCATGGGTCGACGAGCCGCTGACCTGACCTCCTCCCATCAACGGACCACGTTGTGTATTCATGATGCCTCTCTCACGATCGCGGGAACATCGAACGCTCCCAATGGCTCTCGGCGCCAGGCGCGCCGGGTACCAGTAACACTCGCCCGTTATCGGGGTGCTGGTCTACGCGATCTTCGTCGTACGACGGCGCACGCTCAGGTGAGGCTGGCAGTACTAAGGCCTCGCTCAGCTGGTACTACTACCTCCAAGCCTGAGCCGGTACTAAAACCCCCAAGGCCGAGCTCAAGAGCTGGGTTTGACGGCCTATCCTCTTGCTCGGCAGCCCCGCTCCAACATCGCATCAGGCGCGCCCATCTGCGTCCCTTCTAGCTTGTGTAAAGGCAGAACGGGTGGCCTGCGGGATCCAGGAGGACCCGGACGTCGTCCTGGGGTTGGTGTTGGGGTAGCTCCGCGCCGAGCGAGATCGCCTTCTTCGTTTCTGCCTCGAGGTCGGTGACCTCAAAGTCGAGGTGGAGCATCATCTGCTGAGTCCCGTGCTCTCCGGGCCAGACCGGGCGCACGTAATCGTCGTTGCGCTGGATGCTCAGGTAGACGACACCTTCGCCCAATTCGAGCGCGGCCTCGTCGTTGTCCTCGCGCCAGATGGTCCAGCCGCGCAGTTGCGAGTAGAACTTCGCGAGGACAGCGACGTCAGGCGCATCGAGGACTACGCCCCACCAGTCCTTGCGGTCCCAGCGATCAATGGCGGTAGTGGACGGCTCCTGTGGTGAGGCGCTCATGCGCCGACATTACGAGGACGCACATGGCTTGCCAAGAGTCACGCGATCGGAGGGTTCCCATGACGGTTGCTGGGTGGATCATGTCGGCCCGGCCGGTGCTAGTGGTCGTGGTCGGCGTGCTCCCACCAGATGACGGTGGCCGCACTGGCGGCTGCCCCTACGACCACGACTGCGGCGATGCTCAAAGGCCCGGGTCCTGACTGATCTGGGCCGGCAACGCCGCTGAACAACGACGGGACAGACCAGGGGAACCACGCGCCGAAGCCGAGCGCGGCGATCACCTGGGCGGCGAACAGGCTGACAAACATGGCCCCCACTGCGGCGAGGTAGCCACGACCGATACTGGCCGCCAACCCGTACGTCGTCGTCAGCGCCAGGGTCAGCAAGGTGGTGGCAACGACGGTCCCCAGCCCCCGCAACGCGGTGTCTGCCGACCAGCCGGGCAGACCGAGGATGGCCCCAAGCAACAGGCTCAGCACGATGAGCTGCACCGTCAGAAGGAGGCACCAGCCGGCAGCGACGATCAGCTTGGCAGCGACCACCGCGCTGCGCGCGGTCGGAAGGGCGAGCAGGTCTTTGGCTGTGCGATCGGAGAACTCGCGGCCGAAGAGCCAGATGATGACCAAGCCGAAAACGAGGAGCCCGCCGACAGCCGCGATCTGTGCGATAAAGGCGAAATAGCCGGCCCAGTCAGCGGTGCCCCCAGCGAACTGGGCCTTGGCCCCAAGCAGACCCAGCGACCGGGCGCGCGCGGGATCCTGAAGCACGAACATGAAGAACCCGCCGACCAAACCAGCAACGGTGAATGCGGCAACGGTCACCCATGGCACCAGGGAGCGCCGGACCTTCAGCAGCTCAGCCCAAAGAGCGGCAGCGATCTCACTGAACACGAGGGGCCTCCCGGACGACACCGACGGTCGAGGTGACCAGCCGAAGGAAGTACGTCTCCAAGTCCTCTTCGACAACCGCGATCCGAGTCGGCGGCTCGCCTCCGCGAACGAGTGCCGACGCCACCAGCTCAGGGTGCTCCAACGCCTTGATGTCATCAAGCACCAGCATCCGGCTGCCGGCAGGAACCGCGCCGCCAGCCGCCGAGTCACGTGCCTCGAAACCGGCTTCCCGCAGGGCCGCGGCAGCACGAACGATGTCCCGGGCACCAACCTCGAGGCGGGTACGAACACGCGACGCAAGGGCGTCGGCGTCGAACTCATCGACGAGGCGGCCCTGATGCAGCACACCGATGCGAGTGGCCACCCGGGCAACCTCGGCAAGGCGGTGACTGGACAGGAACACAGTCACGCCATGGTTTCTGGCCAGGTTCACCAACATGTCGCGGACCTCCACCACCCCGGCCGGGTCGAGGCTGTTCACCGGTTCATCCAGCAGAAGCAACGACGGCCGGTGAAGGAACGCCTTGGCCAGTCCGAGCCGCTGCACGTTGCCCAGAGAAAGAGCGCGGGCCCGACGGCCCGCATATGGGCGCAGGCCGAACAGGTCAATCGCGTCGTTGACGCACGAGTGATCATCAACCTTGCGCAGCCGGCGAACTACCTCGAGGTTCTCCCGGACGGTGAGCTCCGGGTAGGCCGAAGGTGACTCCACGAGGTAGCCGACCTGGGACCACACAGATCGGTCGCCCACCCGCTGCCCGGTCACCTCGAGTCTCCCGGTCGTCGGGCGCACCATCCCCAGGAGCATACGAATCAGGGTGGTCTTGCCGGCGCCGTTCAGACCCAACAGGGCATAGACCTCACCAGGCTGAACGTCCAGGGTGACATCGTCGACCGCGGCGACCTGGCCGTAGCGCTTGGACACATCACGGACGGTGATGACTGGCGTGCTCATCGGTGGGGCCCCCTCGTTAACTGACCTAATGCCACGAAGGCAGCATCAACGAGCGATGGCAGGTCACCGCCCTCGCGCGCCCATCGCCCGACGGCGACCTCGAGGGCCGCAGCGCAAGTCGAAGCGGCCACCTCGATGTTCAAGTCGGTGTCACTGCAACCACGGCGCTCAGCCAGGGCTCTGGTCAGGTGCGTGACGAGGCTGTCCTGTTGCTCGCGTGAGCGGGCCTTGAGCCCGGGCACGGACAGGATGAGCGCCGTGCGTTGGCGAATCGCTTCGACATCGCCTTGGTAAACGACGGCCAACACATCGGCTAGGCCCCGCCTCACGGCTGTGAGCGAAGACTCGCGGGCAGGCCGCGCGCGAACCGCGTCAGCGATCAGCGGGTCGTAGCCGTCTTGGAGGACGATGTCCTCCTTGGTGGCGAAGTAACGGAACAGGGTCGCCGGGGCCACCTCGGCGGCTGCGGCGATCTGTTCACACGTCGTGGCCTCATAACCCCGGATGGCGATCAGGCGCAGCGCCTCCCGTTGGATCGCCTTGCGGGTCCGTTCCTTCTTGAGCTCTCGCAGACCGGACATCCACACGAACCTTTCCAGAGAGTTGCTCTGATATGAGAGTATCTCTCCTATTTCTCACCGGTCAAGCCGAACTGGGCCACCGCCGAGCTCACCAGAAGTCGGCGACGACTGTCGTTAGGTGATGTCGTGCCGCAACGTCGTCAGGCGTCCGATGAGGGCGAACACGATTGCGTACCCGAGAAGGACTGCAAACCCGCTCCAGGAGGGCAGCAATCCGGCCGCCATACCGCTGTCGGCGTAGAAGGAGCTGCCGGTGATCGCCTCGCCGGCGGCGCCTGGAAGGTACTTCGAGATGCCCTCGGACCAGTCGATCAAGCCCATCACGATGCGCAGGATCGGCTCCACGA
Source organism: Actinomycetales bacterium (assembly GCA_038236365.1). GTDB lineage: Bacteria > Actinomycetota > Actinomycetes > Actinomycetales > Dermatophilaceae > UBA4719. The sequence goes on from JBBRZV010000006.1 coordinate 39,474, forward strand.
ACTGGGTGAAGGCGAGCATGATGACGATGACCGCGACCTGGTTCGTCACCAAGGCCCCGAACCCGACCCCGACGATCGTCCACACGGCCAGCGCCAGCACGGAGAGAGCCGCGCTACGCATCACGATCGGGTCGGTGAGGTAGGTCCGTTTGCCAAGCAGCGCGAGCACACTGGCACCCGCCCCCACGGTCGCCGCGGTGCCGACCATCCCGAAGAGTAGGCCAACCGGGACGGTGGAGATCATCTTCGCGGTGAGGAAGACCGTGCGGCGTGGCTCGGCCAGCAGCGTGGGCGTGATGGTCTGGTGGCGGAACTCGGAGGTCATCGCCAGGGCGCCCACGATGACTGGGAACACGTACCCGAGCGAGGTCGCGAGCGTATAGATGGTCCTGGCGACCGCCTCGGGTGTCATCGCGGTGACCGGCTGACCGCCGGGCACCCCGCCGGTCAGCGCGGCAGAGTCCTGAGTCAGGGCGAAGGCCATGATCGCGGCCAGGAACGCCATGTAGGCCGCCATCGAGAGCAGCAGGATCCACCACAGGCGGGTCGAGACGAGCTTGCGGTACTCAGTGCGAAGCGCGGCGTTCATCGGGCACCACCTCGCTCGAGGTGCGGCTCGGCGACCTGGGCGCCCACGTCCTCGCCGACCAGCCGAAGGAAGATGTCCTCGAGCCCGACGTCCCGCGGGACGAGCTCGTGCAGCTCGAGCCCGGCGGCGAAAGCACGCGCCCCGATCTCGCGCGCGGTGACGCGGTGAATCACGGCCACTCCCGGCTGCCCGGCGGCAGCCGGTTCGACCCGCTCGGCCCAGCCGGCCGCCGTGATCATCTGCTCGAGACCAGCGGGATCTGGTGAGATGACGCGTACGCTCGGCTCGGCCAGGGCCGCGAGCTCGGCCAGCGAGGAGGCGTGCACCAGTCGACCTCGCGCGATGATGACGACGTCGTCCACGGTCTGCTCGACCTCCGACAGCACGTGGCTCGAGACCAGCACCGTGCGACCCTCGGCGGCCAGGTGGCGCAGCAGGACGCGAAGCCAGGCGATGCCCTCGGGGTCAAGACCGTTCGCCGGCTCGTCCAGGAGCAGCACCGGAGGATCGCCGAGCAGCGTCGTGGCCAGTGCGAGCCGTTGCCGCATACCGAGGGAGAACCCGCCGGCGCGACGTCGCGCGACCGTGTCCAGGCCCACGAAGGCGAGCACCTCGCGGCAGCGGGCGTCGCTCACGCCGGCCTGCGGGGCGTAGACCCGCAGGTGGTCGAGGGCGCTGCGTCCCGGGTGGAAGTTCGCGGCCTCGAGTGCGGCCCCGACTGCCTGTAGCGGCGGGGTGACGTGCCCGTAGGTCGATCCGCCGATGGTCGCCGCGCCTGCCGTCGGGGAGACCAGGCCCAGCAGGATCCGCAACGTGGTGGTCTTGCCCGCCCCATTCGGGCCAAGGAAACCTGTCACGCGGCCCGGGCGCACCATGAATGACAGGTCATCGACCGCACGCACGGAACCGAAGGTCTTGACCAGGTGATCGATCACGATCACGCCGTCCGTGGTGGCGTTCTGTTCCGAGGCCTCGTTCAAGGCCGTATCCTCGCGCACGTCGCACCCGCCCGGTCGGCCAGACCATAGAGCAGGGCAACGGCGTCAGCCGCGCCATCCACGGTGGCCACAAATACCCCGCCGCCTGCACGCTGCACGGCAATCGCGTCTCCGGCAGGAAACACAAGCCCGTAGCGGCCCTTCAGGTCTGAGCGGATTCCCCAGCCACCGAACTCGCGCAGGGGATGCAGCGGCACGACGTCACCTCGCACTACCTGGTCGAGCGCGACTCCGGTGCGAGCCGCACCGAGCCGGCCGCGCGCCCACAGACCCTGCGGTCGACTGTCACCCGCCAGCGCCCGAGCACGATCAACAGGACCGGGATCAGGAGAAAGCCGAGAAGTGTCGGCTGGCCGCTAAGTAGGACACCGACCACGACAAGCACGATCGCAACCGCGGTTGCCTCGTCGGTGCCGCGCATACGAACCGTCGCTGTCCACATGACGCGTTCGTCGACAAGCGACGTTCTCAGTCAGCTCGGTGAGGGCGGCGTCAAGGTCGTCGCGCGGGGGCCCCTTCGCGAAGCGTGACAACGTCTGATGGAACAAGCGCTGGTCGTAAATTCCGGGCACCCCCCTTGATGAGCACCGCCGGGCGGCGGCTCGCCTCAATGCGGACCTACACCACAAAGATCGCTGTCACCGTGACAAGAGCCCAAGCCAAACCGGGCCTGAACCACCGGTTACCTCTGCCCGGAAACAATCCGCGATCACCGCGTCCACTGCCTCACCTGGCTGCTTTTCAGGCGTCGCGTGCCAGCATGAAGAACTCCTGCCGGGAGGCTGCGTTGTCGCGCAGTACCCCATGAACTGAAGACGTGATCGTCCGCGAACCCCTGGCCTGGACGCCGCGCATGGACATGCACATGTGCTCAGCCTCGATCACGACACCGACTCCCTTGGGGGCGAGGTGTTCCTGGAGCCAGTTGGCCACCTGGACGGTCAGGCGCTCCTGCACCTGGAGGTCGCGGGCGAACAGCTCGACAACGCGGGCCAGCTTGGACAGGCCGAGTATCCGTTCGCCCGGCAGGTAGGCGACGTGGGCGATCCCGGTGAACGGCAGCATGTGGTGTTCGCACAGGGATTGCACCGGGATGCTCCTGGCCAGGACCAGCTCGTCATAGTGCTCGTCGTTGGGGAAGGTGGTGAGGTCGAACCCACGTGGCGTGAGCATCTCGATGAACGACTCCGCCACCCGGCGGGGAGTATCCGCCAGGTGGGGCGAAGAGGGGTCACGGCCGAGGGCCAGAAGTAGGTCCCGCACCGCCTGTTCGGCGGCTGGCAGGTCGACTTCCTGGCGCCCTGGCAAGACGCGCAGACGCCGATGCCCGTCCGAGGCGCCGGTCGGCACCGCGACCTTATGCTCGAGTTTGGTAATACTCATGGTCGGTCCTTTCCGAAAAATGTTCGTCGAAGGTCTGTCGAAGGTCTGTCAATACCTCAAACACCTCCACGTGGGATCAATATTCCCGGCGGCGTGTCCGATCACCGCCATGGTCACGACATCGAAGAAGACCGTCTCTTCAGAGAGACACCCGCGAGTCGTGCTGCGTGATGGCTTCACGATCACCGATCAGGACGCAGGCCAGTGCGGTGCCTGCGAAGAGGGTCGATGATCAGCACCCCCGCGTCAGTCGCCCCACATCGACCGGGGGCGTGTCGACTGCCTTGATTTCTGCGTCGCTGCCGTGCGGTCAGATCTCGTCACGTCCCGTGCTTCGGTCCTGGACACAGTCGGCTGGTTGGGTACCCCACGGCCCCCGACGGCTGGACTGGTGGGTACGCCGTCGTCTCTCGATCCGCCTACGTCCTCTGTGCCGGTACGGGTCTTGGGACGCGGCCATGACGAGCATCACCGCGGCTGCCGCCAGGAAAGCCCATAACGCGGTACTGGCCGCCCAGCTGTCGCCAACAGGGAAGAGGGGCACAGAGCCAGGCGAGGGGTTGAAGATGAGCATCCCCAGGATCGAAGCGCCCAGGACCGAGGCCACGATCTCGCCCGGTTCTGCCCGACCGGTCATTCGGAGGATGGCCGAGAGCGCCACTGCGACAGTCAGCACGCCTGCGCCCTCGAGGAGCAGGGCGCCCACGGTAGTCACACTGTTGCGCCGGTCCAGTGCCAGGATTCCGGCGGTCCAGACCGCAAGCGGCAGCACCACCGCGGTGGCACGGACAGCTGTACGACTTCGCCGGGTAACGGGAACAGCGTCCACTACGGCGGCCGCAGGTTCGTCGAGGACGAACGCCGCGGCTGCAGCCAGTGCCACCAGGGCAATTCGCACATACAGCAGTGGCGGGCCGTCCTCCGCGTAGGCGACGCAGCCCGCGAGGATTGCCGCGCCGAAGGCAGATCCGCCCAGCACCGCTGCCCAGTTGATGCCCCGCAGAGTCACCGCATCATCCCCGTGGAAGCAGGATCCGAGCCGGGTCCGATGCAGCGGCAAGCGCCAGGCTGACAAGAGCCAGTACGACCAGGACCGCCCAGATCCGGACCAGTCGCGACCGTTGCGCGCCCCAGGCCTCGTGCAGCATCGCCGCGCTCGCGCCAACCCCGCAGAGCAAGGTGACGTACACGAGATACCACACAGGCGAACCACCGGCGACCCAGGAGGCTGCTGTCGGGCTGTCCGAGGACACCCAGGTAGTGAAGGGTGCGTTCAGGTGGACCAGGGTGCCGATGCGGGACGGCGACATGAGCAGTCCGGACGTGCTGAGCAATGCCCACCCAACCAGGACAACAGACGCAACGAGGCCGGCACCCGGGAAGCGGGTCCAGCGCCCGACCATAACCCCGAACAAGGGCCCGCCCACGGCGTACACCACGCCAGCGGAGAGCATCGCGGCGTGGTTGGTCGAGCTGATGGCACCCGAGTAGGGTCCCGGCCACACAGCCATTGCCACGTAGTTCCAGGCAAGCCAGACCATGGCGACCGCACCAGGCACCAGACACGCCAGGCACAGGGCGGCGGTCCGGGTGACCCCGTCTGCCGGAGACGCCTCAACCGCCTCACCCGCGCGGGCCATCGAGCGGGTCAGGCGGTAACCGACGAAGACCCCCAGAACTCCCAGGAAGAACGCGGGCACGGTGGTCCCGTCTGAGACCAACAGGAGCTGGGCGTCCCCGGTGCCGCTGGCGAGGCCGTTCGCGATGCTCACCTCCACCAAGACCATCAGGGCCACACCGATAAGGAACAGGGGGTGCCGTGCGTACCGGCGGGCCTCGACTCCCGCGAGCGTGCGCAGTGTCGCGTCCCGGGCGGGGGCTTCCGCGCGCTGGACCAGGGTTGTCATGCCGCCACCTCCGTTGTCAGGGCCCGGTCACCGAGCAGGAGCAGGTAGGCGTCCTCGAGCGTTGGTTCGGTGCGCTCAGAGCCAGACGGGGCCACCTCGCCCACATTGCGATGCTTCCCGGTCCCCGTGCGCCACGAGGCGCGCGCGGCCGGATCCGGGGCGTCGGCCAACCACACCCTGCCGGCAGCGGTGGCCACGAGATCCTGCACGGCGCCGTCAAACCGGACCCGGCCCTGGTCAAGCACCACAACCCTGTCGCACAGCGCCGCCACGTCTTCGGTCTGGTGGGTGGACAGCAGCACGGTGGAGCGTTCGCCGGCTCGCGAGAGCACCTGACGCAGGGACACCCGCTGCTCGGGGTCCACACCGGTGGTCGGCTCGTCGAGCAGCATCAGGTGGGGGTCGCCGAGCAGTGCCTGGGCGAGGGCCACCCTGCGACGCTGCCCGCCGGACAGGGTGCGAACGCGCTTCGTGGCCACCTCCCCCAGATCGACCAGGTCTAGCACCCGGCGTACCTCGTTGTGTCGTGGGGCTCGTGCCGTCCACTCCTTGAGCAGGGCCATGTAGTCGACGAACCCGAAGCCGGTGAAGGCGCGGGGGAAGCCCATCTCCTGCGGCTGGTATCCCAGCTGGCGCCGCACCTGCGCGAGCTCGTCAGGTGTGGCCGGCGTTCGGCCGAGCAGCCGGACCTCGCCGGCGTCTGGTGACAGCACGGTGGCGATGATCCGCAGCAAGGTGGTCTTGCCGGCGCCGTTAGGGCCCAGCAGCCCGGTGATGCCCGGCTGGAAGGCGAGGTCAATGGCGTCAAGCGCAGTGGTGCCGCGGTACTTCTTGGTGATGCCGGTGAGTTCCACCGTTGTAGCAGCAGTCATGACAGGCTCCCTAGAGGTGTGAGACGACGGATACGAAGGCGCAGAACGAGCGCTGCGGCGATACCGGTCGCCGCGTAGACCAGCAATGGCGTGGGCGCCAGGACGGCGTACGGGTCCCGATCAAGCGCGGCCGTCCCGACGACGCACGCCCAGGCGATTCCGAGGCCGACCCCGGCAAATGTGGGCCGGGTCCAGGTGGAGACGGCGAGGATCACTGCGGTGAACGCCAGTGCCGGGAGCAGCCAGCTGACCGCCGTCCATGAAAGCCCAGGGACCAGCAACGCGGCCATCAGCACCAGGGGCAGCGAGGTCGCCAGGACGGCGGCGGTCCTCAGCAACAGCAGACGTGCCGCCGAATACGGGACTGCCACGCTGACCTCGTACGAAGGATCCACGTCCGGCCCGTACGCGAAGGCGACGCCGGCAACCGGGACCAGCGGTGCAACGAGGAGGAAGAAGGTCAGCCCTCGGGTCCCACCGTTGGCCGTGCCAAGACCGACGAAGCCGAGCGTGACGGCCAGGCCCAACAGCCAGGACGTCCGCAGTGAAGGGGCCACCGCGACAATTCTGGCGTCCGGCTCGGACACCCCAAAGCGGGTCAGCAGCCGTTCGACCAGACTGGGTGCGGGCGCCTGGACCTGCTCACGGACTCGGGTCCAGACCAGTTCCAGCGGTGCGACGTCAACGTGAGTCGCGATGCGAACGCGGCAGTCCGCGCAGCCGGTCAGGTGCTGCTCCAGTGACACGCCATCCAGCGGTCCCACCGTGCCGTGCACATATCGGGTCAACAGGTCGTCGTCGGCGTGCCAGGGGGCCTTCATGCCAGTCCCTCCGTCAGGTTCTGTCGTAGCTGGGCTTTCGCCCGGTGAAGGCGGGTCTTGGCGGTGTTCGCCGGGATCCCGAGCAGCCGGGCGGCCTCGCGGGTGGTGAGACCGTCGAGGACGGTGGCCTGCACAACGGCACGCATGTCCGGCGAGAGTCTCTGCAAGGCGGCACCGAGGTCGCCGTACTCCACGCCGAGCAGCACCATTTCCTCAGCGCTGGCTTGCGGCGCACGGGCGGCGACCACCTCCTCCAACGGGAGCACCAGCACCTCGCGGCGACCGCGAAGCCGCGATACCAGGCGACGAATGGCGATCCCCCAAAGCCACGCGGCGACCTCCCCGTCCCCGCGCCACCGTTCCGCTCCCTTCCACACGGCAACAAAGGTGTCCTGGAGCACGTCGGCAACCGCCTCGGGACTGTTGCACCGGCGGGTCAGGCGGGCGGAGAGCCAGGGCGCGTGCCGGTCGTAGAGCACGCGCATCGCACCCAAGTCCCCGCCTGCCACAGCAGTCAGCAGTTCGGGGTCCTCCCGCGCCGGGTCAGTCTGCATATCAAAGTCTGTCGCATCGAGCGCCCAAAAAGGTTCCCGTCGTCCTGGGAATTCATCCCCAACGTCGAGTCCGGCGTCTCCTTGCGGCTTCTACCAATCGCGTCTGACTGGGACTCCACGTCCTCGCAGGGGCCCATCAGTGCCGCTGGCCGGCGGGGGTGAGGTAAGCGACGCCGTTGACGGGGCGGTCCGAGACCAGCACACAGGGCGGATCCGGCCCGGTTTGCCACGACGACAGAGGCCGTCGCTCCACGCCTTACAGCCTCCGAGTTGGCCGCCTCCAGCAGGTGTCGGCCGATCGTCGGCATAGGCGACGAAGCCATAGGAGTCGGCGCGGGCGACCATTTGCTGGAAGACGTCGGAGAGCTCGGGGTCCCGAACACCTTGGTAAAGATCTGGGTCCACGCCTGGTGATACGAAGGGGTCTTGGCCGGGCGGACGTCGACCCCCTCGTCATCCGCGCCCAGCTCGGGCCGGCCCCCCAAGTCTAGCCACATCGCCTCGGCGATGTTTGTCCCAGTCATTCCACGGGCAACCAGCTGCGGCACCAACAGATCGGCCCCCAAGTGCTCCCACGCGCTGAACCGCCACGGCACGTCGTATGTTGACAAGACCGCCAGGCAGTTGTCCAGATCGCGCTCACTGTCAGGAGCGTGGAAGTCTGTGGCGTCGTAGCGGATCACCCCGTCGGCAACCAGCAGCGGCGTCGAGCTCAGCGTCCAGGTGGCGCGGCCAGCGTCCAGGCTCTCACCGTCAGGGAACAGGAGAGCAAAACGGGTCTGCACGGCTGTGACGGCTCTGTCGACACGCAAGAGCGCGGTCAGTAGGTCACCCTGGCGGGGAGGCAGTACACCCCGGTGACTCGACGCCGTCGACCAGGACGGTCTGGGTCCAAGTCCAGGAATCGCCGAGGCCCTTCAACGCATCGGCGGGCAGCGAGATGCTCGCTTCTTGCATGGCCCCGTCTGGGGCTGCGAAGTCATAGCGCCGGGCGCTCGTGCCGTCAGCTCGAGCGAACGAAGCCCTGAGCGTCACAATGCCGGTGGCGGGCGCGTTCGCGCTCCACTGCCAGGTGGCTTTGGGCTCATCGGCCGGTCCCATTTCATGTCGTGTCACGCCGAGCCGGGTCGTTGTCATGTTCCCTCTGCTCAATGTCCCACCGGCGAGTCCCATAGGCCCGTTGTCAGGTGCGGTCATCTCACAGGAGATGACCAGCGGGCCGTATCCAGATGCCGGGCCGAACGAGAACAGCACACCGACCGCGCAGGCCACGGCGCAGATCGCGGTGGCAGGGCGCCACCACCCAGGAGCTGAGGGCGCTTCCCATGATTGGGGAGGCCCCGGGTCGAGTGAAGGGTCACCGACTGGGGCGAACCAGCGGTGTCGCCGAGGCCGGCGCGTGTTGAGCACGACTGTCGCCATGATGCTGTCCGCGAACGTCTTGCGCTGCGCGTTCCAGAGAGGGCGCAGGTATCCGATGAGGAAGATCGAGTCCAGGATGTGCGCGAACGAGCGAACCGCCGTCCGCGCCAACCCGATTGGACGGGCGTCGTCGTCGCGCACCACGGCGATGCCGATCACGAGCTTGCCCGGGGTGACGCCGAGGTAAGCCTGCATGGTGATCATCAGCATCACCGTCGTCACGACCCAGCCGCTGTCGTTCCATGAGGTGGCAGGCACGCCCTGAACGGCTGGCTGAAGGAACGACACACCAATGAACGGCACGGTGACGGACTGATCGCCGAGCGCGAGGAATGTCACGCCCGCACCGATAGCACCATCAAGAACCGCCGCCACGACGCGTTTGAGCCATGACGCATAGACAGGCTCGAGGTATTCGAACGGCATGGGAGCGCTCGGGAACCCCTGGGGGTCGACCGGATTGCCGCCCACGTTCGTCACAGAGGGATCTTCGCATGCAGGGCAAGGGTTGTATCGGCGATTGGTCCCCAACTGCGCGCTCCAGGGCTGACCCAAATGTGGCAGAGCATGCCAATAAGAGCGTAAGGCTGACAAACAGGACCCCACGGGGCATGCTCTTGATCAAGGAGGCCATCATCATGGCCGCCGTAGCCCATGGGGGGCCGCTGATGCCAAAGAGATGGCTGCAACCGAGAGAAACGTCCTCACCCAAGCGCTGGGCAGTGGGCTGCCATGAGTGCGAGGAGGAGACGTCCTTCATTGGCGAGGAGAGCCTGGCGCTGGCCCTGGTGTGGTACCGGGACCACTACTGCCCGGAAGAGCCTAAGGACGACCTGCCCTACCTGACCTTGCCTCGGCTGGACATGAGCGCCGAGGAGCTGGCGCGCTGGGCCAACCCCAATGCCAGCGTCAGTGCGAATTGGGTCCGTGAGTACCTCGGCAAGGGCCATCGGGCCAAAGGAGCACACGAACCCACATAGTGAGTCCCGGGGGATACCGTCAGTGCAAGCCTGACGGGGCGTCTTCCTCGGAGTTGGCTCGAGCCTCAGTCCTACACTGGAGACGTGTCCAAAGACCCCATGACCCGTGCCGAGTTCGTCGACTTCGTTCGAGCCGCAAAGTTGGGGGTGGTGGCCACCGTAGACGCCGAGGGGCACCCCGAGGCCGCGCTCGTCGACCTCGCGGTGACCGACCATGGCGAGGTGCTCTTCGACACCAAGGCCACCGCCCGCAAGGTCGTCAACATCGGCGCCAACCAGCGGGTCGCGCTCGTCGTCGGATGGGCCGACAAGGTGTCGGTTCAGGCCGAGGGCGACGCCGAGGTGCTTTCGGGTGCCGAGCGGGAGAAGTACGGCCGCATCCACCAGGAGCAGATACCGAAGTCCCGCGCGTTCCGCGAAGACTTCACGCTGGTCAAGATGGTTCCGACGTGGTTGCGCTACCACGACGCGCGTCCCGAGTCTTTCAGCATCGTCGAGACCCCGCTGCTTTAGCGCACTCATCTGCCGCCCCCCGCGGGGCCATGCCCATGTCAGCGAGTTTGAACGACTGAGCTGGATGGAGTGGCTGCATTTGTCCCTATGAGCGACATGTGGACCGCGCCGAGATCCCAAGACCTACGGCAATCCTGTCGGCGAACTTGCGACGTACCGGGAGCACCTCGCCAACTACCGGCTGACGATAGAGATGAAGTGCGAGGGACTGGATCCCGACCAGCTCGCTCGGCGGTCGGTGCCGCCGAGCGCCCTGAGCCTGGCCGGCTTGGTCCGCCACTTGGCGCAGATGGAGAACCACTGGTTCCAGCGAGTCCGCGCGGGCAGCGCCAGGATGTCAGCGCTGCTGTAGTAGGAGCGCTGCCCCGCGGCGAGTGCTCCGATGAGAAACCACACCACGACCCAGCGTGTCCCGTTCACCGATTGCGCGGGCGGCAACCTGTCGCCCCGTAAGACTGCGGTCAGTCCGTTTTGAAGGCGTCCTTGACGTCCTCGCCGGCCTGCTTGAGGTTGCTCTTGGCCTGATCGGTCTTGCCCTCGCGTTCCATCTGCTCGTCGTCCGTAGCCTTGCCGAGGTGTTCCTTGGCTGCGCCTTTGGTTTCGTCCTTCTTGTTCTTCAGCTTGTCGATCCAGCCCATTTCGGGGCTCCCTTCTCGTACGGTCGGTCAATCGAATCTGGTGGCAGGTTGGACACTCGCCCGGCCTCAGGAAGAGTTCTCCGTCAGTAGTAGTGCTTGCGTCCGCCGACAGCGCGTCCCATGCTGCCGAGGACCCAGAGCACGGCGCCAATCACCAACAGGATGACGCCGATGGTCACGAGCACCGAGAGACTCTTGACCAGCAATCCGACAATCACAAGCACGACTCCAAGAGTGATCATGTAGGGCTCCCATTTCTCCTTGAGTGAACGGCCCTTTCTGGGTCAGAAAATCATGTCATACCCGCAAGCAGCCCGCTTCTCACTCGCGTTACTGAATGAGCCATCTGCTCACTGGCTGCCGGGCGGGTGACAGAGTGCCCTGTATAGGAGACTCGAGAGGAGCTGAACGATGAAGATCGCCGTCACGGGTGGGACAGGCAAGCTGGGGCGCACCGTCGTGGGTGTGCTGGGCCAAGCCGGCCATGAGGTCGTCAACCTCGACGTGGTCGGGCGGCGCGGTCCGGGTTTTGTACGGGTTGACCTGACCAACTACGGCGAGACGATTGACGCGTTCTTTGGCGAGAACGATCCCTCGGCCGGGCCCGACCAGGCCGCGGAACCCGCCTTTGACGCGCTAGTGCACCTCGCTGCGATTCCCGCCCCGGGCCTCCTCAGCGATGTGGCTACGTTCCACAACAACATCCTCAGCACGTTCAATGTGTTCCAGGCCGCTCGCCGGGCCGGAATCCAGAACATCGTCTACGCATCGAGTGAGACGGTTCTCGGCTTGCCATTCGTCGTGCCGCCGCCGTACATCCCCGTTGACGAGGAGTACCCGGCCCGCCCGGAAAGCATGTACTCACTCGTCAAGCACCTCGAGGAGCAGATGGCCATTGAGCTTGTGCGCTGGGATCCGACGCTCAAGATCATCGCGCTGCGTTTCTCGAACGTCATGGACCCGGAGGACTACGCGGAGTTTCCCTCGTTCGACGCGGACGCGACGCTGCGCAAATGGAACCTCTGGGGCTACATCGACGGCCGCGACGGTGCCCAGGCCGTGCTCAAGGCCCTCGAAATCGGCACCACGGGTTTCGACCGCTTCATCATCGCCGCCGCAGACACTGTCATGTCACGCTCCAATGCAGATCTGGTAGCCGAGGTCTTCCCCGATGTACCGGTCACTCGGGAACTCGGTGAGCACGACACGTTGCTCTCCATCGATAAAGCTCGCCGCGTGCTCGGATACAGCCCGAAACACTCCTGGCGGTGACCCGCGATGGAAAGCGCCTGTCAGTCGTTGCAGCTACCGTGGCACGGCATGTCCGGGTCGCTTGCGGTCCCGCTCGCGAAGTCGCTCGGGGCACGTCTCACCGGCGTCTCCAGCACGAGGAACATCGACTTCGTCAGGTCTCTGGGCGCGGATGAGTCCTCGACTGCACCCGCGTGGAAGGCTGAGTAGCTATGGGCAACGAACTGCCGCAACTCCTCGTCGCTGACGCCACCGAGTGGCGGACGTGGCTCGCCGGACATCACGACGATCCGACCGGGGTGTGGCTTACCCTCGCCAAGAAGGACACGACCGAGCCGACCAGTCTCACCTACGACCAGGCACTCGACGAATCGCTTTGCGTCGGCTGGATCGATGGTCAGACCCGGCTCCGCGACGAGTACACCTACGAGCGACGCTTTACTCCACGTCGGGCGCGCAGCGTGTGGTCGAGACGCAATGTGGGCATCGTGGAACGATTGATAGCCGACGGCCGGATGCATACGGCGGGGCTTGCCGAAGTGACACGGGCCAAGGCGGATGGCCGCTGGGAAGCCGCCAACGCCGGCCAGGCCAGCATCGAGGTGCCAGCCGACCTGGCCGAGGCGTTGGATGCTGAGCCCGGGGCGAAGGCCTTGTTTGGCATCCTCACCAGCCAGAACCGCTATGCCATTCTCTACCGGATCGATGCCGCTAAGCGCGACGACACTCGGGCACGCCGAATTGAGCAGTATGTCGCCATGCTCGCCGCAGGCAGGACGATCTACCCGCAGAAGCGAACGCCAACCGGCTGAACGTTGGCCCAGCACGGCGTCTGCCGCTCGGCACGAAGCCCGAGTCGACCGTTCAGGCCACGTCCGAACCTGCCCGCCGCATACCCCAAGGCACAGACCAGCCACACCTAACCGGCTGAGGTACGCCGGACGGATGTGGCTGTTGGTTTCTGCCGGGTGTCGGAAGTCGTTGCTCAGGATGGCAACCGGCCCGGTGGCGCGGCCCTGGCGGTCAAAGGTGACAGGGCAGTGGTACTAGCAACATGAGGCGATGGTCTTACGACCAATATCGTTCAGTTAGGTCACTAGGGCGTGTAGCGTGGTTGCCGTGCCTCGTACTGGGTGGGTGAAACCTGTTTCGGATCGTCGACTGTCGGATCTGGTCGCAGTGGGTTTGCTCACGCAGGTCTTTCCACCAGCTTTGGTCAGTGAGGTGATCGCGCAGACTGGCCGCACGGAGCGGCGGAGCCGCTTGTTGCCGGCGCGGTCGATGGCGTATTTCGTGATCGGGATGGGGCTGTATGCCGATGGCTCCTATGAGGAAGTATGGGGACAGATGGCCGACGGGCTGTCGTGGGTCTCTGGCGGGCGGGAGAACTTGACGCTGCCGTCCAAGTCGGCGATCTTTCAGGCGCGTCACCGGTTGGGGCCCGAGCCGTTGGAGGCATTGTTCGCCAGGGTCGCGAAACCTCTCGGAACAGCCAGGACGGCGGGGGCTTGGCTCGCGGGACGACGGCTGGTGGCAGTCGATAACACCTACCTGGACCTGCAAGACACCCCGCTCAACGTGGCGTTCTTCGGACGCCCAGGAGTGGGTAAGGATGGGAAGCCACGACTCCCGCAGGCACGGTTGGTCGCCTTGGCTGAATGCGGCACCCAAGTGATCTTCGACGCGGTCGTCGGTGCGTGCACCAGCTCAGAGGTCGCGTTGGCTACCGAGCTGATCGAACGTCTGGAGCCCGGGATGCTGCTGTTGGCCGACCGCGCCACCTGCTCCTACCGGCTGTGGCAAAGCTCGTTCGGCACCGGCGCCGATCTGCTCTGGCGGGTCAACACCGGCCTGAGCCCAAAGCACCTGGAAACCCTGGGAGACGGCTCCTGGCTGGCAGTGATCCACCCCGCCGTTGATGACCAGAGCGAGTCGATCACCCTGAGGGTTGTCGACTGTCCTGCGGGCGACGGAACCGACGACCTCGTCTCCTGCCAGCTGTTCACTACGATCCTGGACACTGCTCAGGCGTCCGCGGATGATCTGATCGGCGCATACGATCAACGCTGGCGGATCAGACTCACCCTGGACGAGCTCACGACCCACCAGCGAGGATCCCGCCGCGTGCTGCGCTCAAAGTCCCCCGAGCTCGTGCTGCAGGAGATCTGGGGATACCTGTGCTGCCACTATGCGATTCGCACCCTGATGACCGGGGCCGCTACTCACTCTTCTCGAACCACCCAGCGGACCTCGGCACCTTCGCTCAGACCACTGCTCTGCTCTGACCTAACTTAACTGTATCAGTCGTACGACCATCGCCTCATGGTGCTAACACCACTGCCCTGTCACGGTTGGGGCAGGTGAGATTCAGCTCACGTAACCCACCACCGATCAGGCCAGCAGGCCCGATCCTCCAGCTTCGATGAGGGGAAATCCCATGATCAACTTTGACTGGCGTAAGAGAAGGGTCGCGGCGGTCGTCATTCCATTGACCGCACTGAGCATGCTCGCGACGGCCACCCTGAGCGTCAACGCCTTCGCCCAGGGTGGCACTGCAAAGCCACCTGTGAAGGGCGCCATCGCACCCTTCGTGACCGCCACTCTCCCCGACCCGACTGTTCTCGGGGCGCCCGCAGCCCAGATCCACGGCTTCTCCGACACGGGGTTCATCCAGGCATACACGGTGGATGCCACCAACGCCAACTGCCCGAACACCACCGACGCGCACCGCTTCGGTGGCACCCTGACGCTGAACAACGGCCCGATCGTGATTCCGTGCAACCTGACGATCCAGATGCCGGCCAACACCTTCACCTGGGCCGACTTCGTCAACGGCGGCCCGGACCTGTCGCTTGGCAAGGGGTACCCGTCCTTCGAGATGACCGCGATCGGTAACATCGTCGGCGCCCGGCGCATCGCAGGGCTGCTGTACCTCTCCCAGCAGTCGCTGAACACCAGCACCGGCGTCATCACCAAGATCGACTACCTTACCGGCAACCTGTCGGTCGACACCGGAAGCTCAGCCACCCCGGCGATCGTGCAGATCAACGACCCGAACGGCCGTTTCGGCCGGGCCCAGAGCCCGGACCCGCGGCTCAGCGTCGATGACGCGAACGCCACCGTCCACGCCAAAACCGGCTACCCGATGTGCGTTCCGCGCACCGACCCGGCCACCGCCGACGACCCGCTGTGCCCCCAGCAGAACCGGCCCAAGCCAGGCGTCACCGGCCAGTGCCGCAACTTCAGCGTCGCCGGTATCGCCCCCCCGGTCAGCGGTGAGCTCACGGCATCAGTGGGTCTGCCCTACTGCACCGAGTTCGTGATGAACAGCGTCGCCGCCCGGTTGCCAGCTGATCCCGACCCGCGCCAGCAGGCGCCCTTCGAGGTCGGCGACTCCATCACCTTCTCCGGCACCCTGATCCCGGCTGTCGCGGCTGTCGCGGCTGTCGCGGCTGTCCCCGAGGTGCTGGCTGTCGCGGCTGTCGCGGCTGTCCCTGAGGTGCTGGCTGTCCCTGCCGTCCTGAACCCGGACGGAACGGTGGCCACCCCGGCCGTCGTAGGTGTCCCGGCTGTCGCGGCTGTCGCGGCTGTCGCGGGTGTCCCGGCTGTCGCGGCTGTCGCGGCTGTCGCTGCCGCCCCGGCCTACACCTCGGCGCACACCGTCGAGGCCAACCTCTATATCGGGACCCAGGCCGGCACCCAGCCCAGCTACATCGCCATCGGTGCCTTCGGTGTCGGCACCGCCGACCCCAACAGGATCTCGATCAACGGCTTCGCCGTCGAGACCCAGGACCGGATCTTCCTGGAGGCCGAGACCACCGACGTCAAGAACCCCGTGGACATCTACATGACGGATGTCGACCCGGTCACCGGGGCGGTCCGCAACCGCTGGACCACCCCGTTCGCGATGACCGGTGAGCAGAACGGCCCGTTCCAGGCTGACGGCATCACCCCGATCGGTGGTGGCATCACCACCCAGAACGCCGGCCCCCAGCCACAGCGGGCCCGCCTCCGGGCCACCAAGGCACCGGTTGGCCTGCTCAGCCAGCCCACCCGGAACGTCCGGGTCGCCGTCCGCTCGCTCTGCACCCCGCAGGCACCGGTGAACGACCTGGTCACGGGCGCCCCCGTCCTGACCTCGCTGGACACCTGCCTGAACAACGCACCCTTGACCGCGAACGGTTTGAAGGCCGGAGAATACACCGCGCCGACCTTCGACTACATCTTCCCGGAGAACGTCAAGCCCGGTGACCTGCTCGTGCCGTTCGACTTCTGGCACCTGCCGGCTCTCGCCAAGGGTGAAGGCGCCTCGACCCCGTCGGTCCTCGACCCCGGTGTCGGTCCGCTCGAGCCGGCCCCTTGGTAAGCCAATAGCAGGACAATCCGTGAATGGGGCCGGTACCTTCGGGTAGCCGGCCCCATTCACTTATCAGATCGACCGTACGGCAGGAGGGCACGGCGATGAATCGGATCAGATACCCCCGCGCAGCGCTGGCGGTCTTCCTGGCCGCCGCGATGTTGACCGCGGCGTGCGGGTCAACGCAACAGCAGGTGACCGCCGCAACCTCCAAACCAACGGTCCCGACCATCTCAACGCAAGCCCCCACGTCGCTGCCGCCGACTGCGGCCGTCGGCGGAAGACATGGCGGATCAGGCGGCTCTAACAACAGGGCATCTGCAGCCCTAGCTGCGCTACCGGCCGACTGGCCTGCGGATCTGCCGATTCCCGCGGGCGACATCATTGGATCGACTGGTTCGGCGGGCCGATGGAGTGTGCAGATTCTCGCAGCTGGCTCGGCAGCTCAGGTCCATCAGTCCACGGTCGCTTTCTACACCGGGGTGGGCTTCGTGGCCGTCACGGACTCCGTTCTGAACAAGGGAAAGCGTCAGATCACCCTGGTGGTCGAGAACCGGGACCACAGTGCGACCCAGACCAACCTCGTGATCGGCGTGACCACGAGGTGAGCCTTGGATGGCCACGCGGGTCTTCGCAGGCGCTGGTCAGCGGAATATTTGAAAGATCAACTAAGTTGCAAGAGTGACATAGATTGTCCCTCTTTCTCTGGTTGGGAATCACTGTGAACACTGGTCTGCTCGTTCTTCGACTCGTCATCGGCCTCCTGTTGGTGGGCCATGGCACCCAGAAGCTCTTCGGTTTCTTCGGTGGCCCGGGCCTCGCCGGCGCCGGCGGGTTCTTCCACTCCCTCGGATTCCGACCTGGGAAGCCGATGGCGATCGTGGCTGGCATCTCCGAGGCTGGGGCGGGCCTGTTCCTGGCGCTGGGTCTGTTGACCCCGCTCGCGTCGGCCGCCATCATCGGCACCCTCGTGGTTGCCGGCTCCGTCCACTGGGCAAAGGGAGTGTGGGGTCAGAATGGTGGCTACGAGACGCCGCTGCTGTACGCGACGGCCGCCGCGGTGCTGGCCTTCACCGGCCCCGGTGCCTACTCGATGGACAACGCGCTCGACCTTGACGGCCTGGCTGGAAACGGCTGGGGCGCCGTGGCGGTAGTGGTTGGTGTCCTGTCGGGGCTCGTCGTCGTCGCACGTGGTCGGCGCGCGCTCGCCGCCGACGCGCTTGCGGCAAGCGCGACGTCCGAGCGGGTTCCGGTCTGACCTAAATATCTAACCGGTCGGAGCCCGTCCCTCGGTGTGGGGGACGGGCTCTTCGTTCACGAGCCAACGAGCCATGAAGACGTCGTCCACGTAGTGGCCCCCGAGCAGGAACTCGTCGCGCAGAACACCCTCGACCACGAAGCCGCAGGCCTCACACAGTCGTCGCGCGCTGGTGTTGCCACCAAGCACGCGCAGGCTGAGCTTGCGGGCGCCGCGCTTGCGCGCCTCCCCGGCAGCGGCCTCAACGAGCCGTCGTCCGGCCCCAAGGCGTCGCCTGCCGGGGTCAACGGTGAGCCCGTTGACGTCCAGGACGTGTTGGTGCGACGCGAGTGCGTTGGATCGACCGAGCTTGGCGTACCCGACGATGAGGCCGTCGAGCACGGCGACGAGAACGTCGTCAGGCCGTGTCCGCTCGTTGAAGAACCCAGTGCCGACAGGTGGAGCGGGGGCGGGGGAGACGTCGTCGGTCCACGTAGCGGCGTCGAGCTGGCCGAGAATCTCCCCGTCCCCGAGCTGAGCTCTTCTAATCGATATCACCCGGACAGGATGCCGCAGAGAGGCTGGTCCGCCAAAAGGTCTGCTGGTGCTGTTCCATCTTCTCCGCCGCCGACGTGATGATTCGTGTGGATGCCCGTCCTGGCGACGACGGTGCACGGCATACGGCCATGATCGCCGCGACGCCACACGAAAAGTCGTCCAGCAAATAAGCGACTTGATCGTCCAGAACATAAGAGACTTGCGAAGACAAGAGAAGGCGGACCGATGAACGAGACCTCCCGAAAGAAGCCCCTCAACCCCCATGACCTGGCCGATCTGGACTCGCTGTTGACCCAGGATGAGATCGCAGTCCGCTCCTCGGTGCGCGAGCTGTGCGCCCGGCGGATAGATCCCTACGTCGCTGAGTGGTTCGAGGCCGGCGAGATCTCGGACATCCGTGGCCTGGCCAAGGAGCTCGGCTCGCTGGGTCTGCTGGGGATGCACCTGCAGGGATACGGGTGCGCGGGGATGAGTGCCACCGACTACGGCCTGGCCTGCCTCGAGCTCGAGGCGTCCGACTCCGGCATACGCTCGCTCGTCTCGGTTCAGGGTTCGCTGGCCATGTTCGCCATCTGGCGCTGGGGCAGCGAGGAGCAGAAGCAGCAGTGGCTGCCTCGGATGGCCACCGGCGAGGCGCTCGGGTGCTTCGGCCTGACCGAGCCCGACCACGGCTCCGACCCTGGCAGCATGCGCACCAACGCCAAGCGCGACGGTGGCGACTGGGTGCTCAACGGCAGCAAGATGTGGATCACCAACGGCTCCGTTGCTGAGGTGGCGGTGGTCTGGGCCCAGACCGACGAGGGCATTCGGGGGTTTGTCGTTCCAACCAGCACCCCCGGCTTCTCGGCCCCCCTGATCAAGCACAAGCTCTCGCTTCGCGCCTCGGTGACCAGCGAGCTGGTCATGGACAACGTGCGCCTGCCCCAAGAAGCCGTGCTCCCCGCGGTCCACGGCCTCAAGGGCCCACTGTCCTGCCTGAACGAGGCCCGCTTCGGCATCGTCTGGGGCTCCATGGGCGCAGCGCGCTCGTCATTCGAGGCAGCGGTGAAGTACTCCCAGGATCGGGTCCAGTTCGGCAAGCCGATCGCCGGCTTCCAGCTCACCCAGAAGAAGCTCGCCGACATGTATCTCGAGCTCAGCAAGGGCATCCTGCTGGCGATCCACCTCGGCCGGATGAAGGACGCCGGCACCTTGCGCCCAGAGCAGGTCAGCCTGGGCAAGCTCAACAACGTCCGCGAGGCACTGGAGATCTGCCGTACCGCCCGCACGATTCTTGGCGCCAACGGCATCTCGCTGGAGTACCCGGTCATTCGCCATGCCAACAACCTCGAGTCGGTCCTGACCTATGAGGGCACCGTTGAGATGCACACCTTGGTGATCGGCCAGGCCCTTACCGGCGTGGATGCCTTCCGGTGAGCGGGTCCGCCTTCCAGAACGGTCAGGTGTCCTTCTGGTACCGCGACATGGGTGTGCCGGCACGACGTCAGGCGCTACCCGGTCGCCTCGAGGTCGATGTCGCGATCGTTGGCGGTGGCTACACGGGGCTGTGGACGGCGTACTACCTGAAGAAGGACCAGCCCGACCTTCGGATCGCGGTTCTGGAGAAGGAGTTTGCGGGCTTCGGAGCATCAGGACGAAACGGAGGGTGGCTCAGCGCTGAGCCACCCGGACAGCTGCGGCGTTACGCCAAGGCCCACGGCTGGCCCGCTGCTGTGGCGATGCAGAAGGAGATGTTCGCGTCCGTTGACGAGGTCATCAACGTGGCAGCAACAGAGGGAATCGACGCCGACGTCCAGAAAGATGGCTTCCTGCATGTCGCCACGAGCCAGGCCCAGGCGCAACGGATGTTGGGCGGCGTCGCATCCCTGCGCCGTGAGGGGTGGGGTGCCGACGACCTGCGAGTCCTGGACGCCGCAGGGCTTGCCGAGCGGGTCAACATCGCCGGCGGCAGAGCCGCCCTCTGGAGCCCGCACTGCGCTCGCATCCAACCAGCCAAGCTGGTCCGCGGGCTGGCGTCGGTGGTCGAGAGACTGGGCGTGGCCATCTACGAGGGCACCGAGGTTACCGAGATCCGGCCACACGAAGCGGTGACAAAGGACGGCAGCGTCCATGCGGCCTACGTCATCCGGGCCCTGGAAGGATTCACCGCTGCTGTGGACAGCCCGCGGCTCTGGCTGCCGATGAACAGCAGCATGCTGGTCACTGCGCCCATCCCGGACCCAGCCTGGGCGCAGATCGGATGGCAGGGCGCAGAGCTGATCGGGGATGAGGCTCACTCCTTCTGCTACATCCAGCGAACGGCCGACCAACGTATTGCCATTGGTGGCAGGGGGATTCCCTACCGCTACGGTTCGCGTTGGGATAGCCGTGGTGAGACCCGCCCAGCAACGCTCGATCAGCTGACCCGCATCCTGCGGCAGCACTTTCCCGCGATACGCGATGTCCCGGTCGAACACACGTGGTCCGGGGTCCTGGGGGTCCCGCGGGACTGGTGTGCGGCAGTGGACCTGGACCGCCGCACCGGTCTGGGCTGGGCCGGTGGCTACGTGGGTCATGGAGTCACCGCGACCAACCTCGCAGGTCGCACGCTTCGCGACCTGGTTCTCGAAAGAGACACGGAGCTCACCCGACTGCCCTGGGTGGGGCGACACGTGCGTCGATGGGAGCCAGAACCATTGCGGTGGCTAGGGGTTCGCGCCCTGTATGTCGCGTACCGGGCCGCCGACCGACAGGAGAGCGACGGCAGGGGGACAACCTCGCTGATTGCCCGCGTCGCCGACAGAATCAGCGGCCGCTGACAGGGGGTGGCGAACTGATCAGCTTCGGCGGTCCCGTTTACCGACCAGACCAAGCCCCCAGGCGACCACGCCGCACGTGAGGATCAACAGCCAGGAGAACGCATTCCATGGGCTGGCGGAGCGAGCGGCCCAGGCCGCCGTCGCGGTTCCGACAACCAGGGTCGCCAGCAGCGGTTTGGCGTACCAGAAGATCATCGCGGGCACGCCGGCGTGTGGTCCGAATACGCCAGCCGGCGGCAGCCCGCGGAACGCCGCCATCAGATGGGTGCCGGCCAGCAGGGCCCCCGTGCCAAGCGCCCAGACGAGTGAGGCTGGGTCGACCAGTCCGGTCAGCCACAAACCTGCCCCGACGACGAGAGTGGTCAGCGTCCACGCAGATACCGGGACCGCAAGGTGCGCGAGGGCCGTGTCACGGTAGGGGAGGCCAAGGAGCCGGGAGGTGCCCGAGTTGTCGGCGTGAAGGCGCAGGCCCTCGCACCATGCGCCGAAGCCGAGGTGAGCGATGACCAGGCTGACCAAAGGTGCCATCGTGGGGGTTCGCGGTGACTGCAACGACAGCATCAGCCCCGCCGAGCCGAGCGCGGCGAAGACCAGGCCGTAGAGCGCTGACCCAGGCGCGCGGCGCAGACCGAGGATGTCTCGGCGAGCGATGACGACCAAGGGGCTGCTGGGCCTCAGGCGCACGTGCCGGGCATGAGTGGTGGGCCGGGCGGCATCCAGCCGAATGGTGCGGATATCCCCGGCGAGGGCGGCTCCGCCGATGGTGACATTGCTGGCAGCCTGTCTCCGCAGGCCCGTGATGTCCAGTCGTGCCAACGCGTTTCGGCGTCTGCTGAGGACCGATGAGCCGCGCCTCGACGCCAGCATCGGCGCCTGAAACTGGCCATGCAGCTGACCCTGCAGCCAGATCTCGGCGACGAGCACGCCGAACAGGGCCCCGGAGAGTGTCGCTGGAAACAGCACGATCGGTTCGGCGACGCCTGCAATCGCCAGTCCGGCACCGCAGACCGCGCCCGCCAGGAGGCCACCGATGCTCGCGCCACCGAGGCTCAACCACCAGTGTCGGGCGAGCGTGACCTTGCGCGGGATCGGGCTGGTGACGACCATCTCGAGGTAGGGCAGGGGAGGCACGACGGGACCGTGAAATCGGCCCACCAGAAGGACCAAGGTCAGGAGCGAAGCTGCCAATGTCACTGCCACCACTGCCCCAGCCGGGGTTCCGACATGCTCGGCCACCCACCTCTTGTCCAGAGAGCGGAAGAGCTGTTGGGAGGCAGGGATTCCGTAGGTGCCCGCCGCGATGACGGCGACGTACAAGGGGTACAGGGCTGAGCTCATAGAGTTGTCCGGGCGGTTGCCGAGGATCGCAGCCCGCACCTGGCGCAACCTTTGCCTGTCTGCTCCGGTCATGCCAGCAAGATGTCGACGACGGTGTCTGCCAGAGCCTCTGTCATTGCTGGGTCGTGGCAGGCAATGAGCATGCTGCTCCCATCTGCCTTGCGGTCCAACAGGATTCGGGTGAGCAGGTCCCGCTTGTCAGTGTCGAGCCGCTGTTCCGGCTCGTCCAGGATGAGGATGGACGAGGGGCGGACGAGCACCATGGAGAGGTGGAACAGCTGTTGTTGGCCCGATGACAGCTCGTGGGGAAACCGCTCGGCCAGGTGGTCGATCTCGAGCAGCTCGAGGATCTCGTTGGCCCGGTCATCAGCAGGCTCTCCGACGTTGCCCCAGGTGGACTCGATGAGGACGAGGTGGTCCACGAGGGTCAGGTCACGGTAGGTCGCGGGTGCACCGATCAGAGCTGCGATCGCGGTCCGGGTGAGGTCGTCCCGCTCGTCGATCGGCGATCCGTCCAGGGTGGCCTCGCCTTCCGAGGGTGGCACCGTTCCGGCGAGAATTCGCAGCAGGGTTGTCTTGCCGCTGCCGTTCGGGCCCCGAAGGACTACACACTCTCCCTCGCCCACGTCCACGTCCGTGGGTAGGAGCAGCACCGCCTCGTCGATCTTCTTGCCGGCGCCCAACGCCCGGAGCACATGCTTCGCAGGTTCGCTAACCGGTGGTTCAGCGGGCGCGGTCGTGCCGCGACGTCCCAGCATGGTTGCGCCTCCTTCGCTCTCCGGACGAGTTTGTCATCTCGCTGTCGATGCACGCGTAGCGGCGTCTGCTGGCCGCTCGGCCTGCTCGTCGATGAGAGCGACAAGGCGCGCCAGAACGGGGAACGCCTGGGCCAGAACCTGTTGGTCGGGGGCGTCGAGCGCGGCGATGGCGTTGCGCAGCAGGCTCGTGTTCGTCTCGCGCCACTGCTCAACGAGCTGGGCCCCTTGGTCGGTCAGGGTGAACTCGACGGTCCGCTTGTCCGAGGCACCGGGGACCCGCTCCAGCATGCCGGCGCCGACCAAGGCGTTGGCTAGCGTGCTGACCGAGTTCGCTGCCAGCCGAAGGAGACCGGCCAGGTCACCTGGCCGAGTCCCAGGGTATTCCTCAACGAGGCTCAGCAGCTCGAGCTGTGCCACGCTCAACGGCATGGCCGGCTGACGGACACGTGCCGCCTTGCGCATCACCCGACGCAGCGAGGCGACGAGGTCCGCGACGGCGCCAGGCAGCATCGACGAGGTGAGTGCAGGGTTCATCGGGCGCTCCGTGTCTTGCTCAGGGCAGGCGTCGTGGGTCGGCTCAGGGTGGTTGCTGCCAGCGCAATCGAGACCACCGCCAGCGCACCCAGCACCACCTGGGGTCCGGCCAGGTGATGCTGGTTGGCGACATTTAGCCCCAGTGCCGTCACGGCTACCCCGAGAGACGTGCCCAGTGTGCGTGCCACGTTGACCATGCCGCCGGCTGCCGCGGAGGAGCTGGCCCGGACCTCCGCCATCAAGGCGGCATTGTTCGCCGGGATCGCCAGTCCCAGAAAGGCGCCCATCAGCAGAAGCGCCGCGGCGACAAGGATGGGGGAGCGCCATAGAAGAGTCATGGTCATGACGCAGGCGAACACCCCGAAGGCGCCGACTGTGACCCGGAGCCGGTTGGAGGCTCGCAGATGCAGGACATTCGCCCCCACTGCCGCCAGGGCGAAACCGATCGGCAGGCAGGACAGGGCAACGCCCCCAACCGTGGCACTCACCCCCCAGGTGGAAAAGATCGTGGGATAGAGGACAAGGGGTGCGAACAGGAGCAGGTATGCGAGCAAGGCTCCCGCCAGCTTGGCACCCTGCCCTCCCCACCGCACGAGCTTGATATCTAACAAGGGGGCGTCTATGCGACCCTCGACGCGCCAGAACATCATCGCCGCCGCGACCGCGATCACACCAAGCGCCGCAACCGTCGCCGGCGGGAGCGGCATACCCGAGAGTCCGCTCAGGGCAAGCAGCCCGGACCCAACCGCGGTCGCCAGGAGGGCGAACCCTGCGGGGTCGCCGCCTTGTGGCTGGCGGAGGTTTCGGCTGCGCGGCAGGAGAACCCGCCCGATCAGGATGGCGCTGAGCCCAATCGGGACGTTGACCCAGAACACGGACCGCCACCCATACAGATCCACGAGGGCTCCCCCAAGCGATGGACCGAGAGCCAGACCCACTGCCTGTGCAGCCGCCTGTACGCCGATGGCGGCACGCACCCGGGAACGCGGAACGCTGAGAACCACCAGGGCCACGCTGTTGGCCTGCAACAACGCAGCCCCCACCGCCTGGAACCCACGCGCAACCACGAGCCAGCCCAGGGTCGGCGCGAGCGCACACGCGGCCGAGGCCAGAGCGAACAAACCGAAGCCGTACAGGTAAAGCAGCTTGCGCCCTCGCGCATCCGACCACCGACCCACCGGAACCAACAACACCGCCAGAATCACGAGGTAGGACAGTGAGACCCACTGCACGCCGCCAAGTCCTGCGCCAAACTCCGACTGCAGCCGCGGGTAGGTCAACGTCACGATGCTCGCGTCCAGCTGGCCCATGAACGCGCCAAGGCACACCGCGCCGACCGCGGCCCATGGCGCCCAAGGGTGCTCCCGCACCCACTGCGGGCGCGCGGCCTCACGGGTCAACGCTCCCACGGTGAGCTCCTTGACGAACACCATCTCATTCTGTCACAGACAGAAACTAATCTCCACGTCGCGACTCGACCGATCTGACCGCACCCCGCCGTCCCTGCCGCCCCTTCGGTCGAGGCACCATGGGTGTTGTGGATATCGAGCTTCTTGTCGTGCCGGATTGTCCCAACGAGTCGCGCGCACTCCTGGCGCTGGAGTCAGCATTCGAGCAGGTCGGAATGGGCGCGCAGCCCGTTCGAGTCACCGTGATCACCAACCAGGACGAAGCGCAGCAGCGCGGCTTTGTCGGCTCGCCCACGATCCTCATCGAGGGCGTCGACCCGTTCGCCGTCCCAGGGACAAGCCCTGCCGTGGCCTGTCGCGTCTACGTCACGCCCGCAGGTCTCTCAGGCGTGCCGCCTCTGGATGAGCTGGTCGCGGCGTTGGCCGCTGCCGGCGAGGGGTGATCGTCAGCGCTGACATGAACGTGGAGGTGGCGGGCGCGGGACTTGCCTAATCCGGCTGGTCCGAAGCGGTATCGACCAAGGTGATCGACACGTCAGGCGCTGCGGTCAACGTGTTGTGAACGGTGCAGTGGGTGGCGACTGCCAGCAGGGGCTCACGACGCTCGGCGGGCACTCCTTCGGGGACGATGAGCCGAACGTCGATCCCTGAGACCCTGGCGGGTCTTGATCCCATCTCGAAGGTTGCTTCGACAGCCAAGCCTTCGGTGGGCAGGTTATGCCGGGCCAGGAAGCGGCGCGCGTAGAAGGCCACGCACGAAGCGAGGCTTGCAACGAACAGCTCTGTGGGTGTCGCGGCCGTGTCATCGCCACCATGGCTGACCGGCTGGTCGACGGTGATGACGTGGCCTCGGATGTTGATGGCGAATGAGTCGCCGCCCGTGTGCTCCACGCGCATCGGTCGTTCGTCGTCTGAGTCGACCCTGGCGGTCAGCCCGGTCAAGGTCGCGGGTTGGCTCGTGGGGCCGGTTGGCCTGAGCCACCGCAGGCTCTCGGTGTCGGCAAGGAGCTCCAGGCGACGTCGCAGGACGCTGCCGGGGTGGGCCTTGGTGGCCTGGGCGTGGCTGAGCAGTCGCCGCCGGGCGCGTTCCACGGTGACGCGCAGGTCGACGTCCTCGCCGCGATGACCGATGGACGCGCCGTCAGGATCACGGTTCAGTGCTACGGCGACAGAGTCGGGAAGGGTCCAGCCCAAAACGGGCAGGTCGAGCATCTCTGCGGCAAGAAGTGCCGCCGTGGTCACCGCCACGTGGTCGAGGTCACCGGCGACCCCTGCGGTGTCGAAGACGAGCAGCCCTTCAGCGCCACAGGACCGGGCCGCGGCGACCACCTCGCCGGCCAGAGCCATGCCGTCCAGCTCGCTCAGCGCCCCATCCGGGATCACGTCCAGCTTGGCGCGCGTTGGACCGAGAACATCGGCCGCCGAAGCAAGCTCGGCCCCGCGGAGCGCGGCGAGATCCCCGGGTGCATCATCGAGCGTCCAGGCCTGGCCATGGGTCAGGCAGTGCACCTGGACACTGGCCCCCGCGAACATGAACGCGTCAAGGATCGCGCCGAGACCGAACGAGTCCTTATCTGGATGGGCCACGACCGCCAGCACAGAGGTCCAGTTCGGCGGCACAGCGGTACTCCGGATCGTCGGGATCATGACCTGCTTCCTCATATTGACTCCTCGATCGGGCGGCGGCACGACGTCGCCAGAGGTCAGGCAACCGTTGTCGCGAATACTCCGATCAGTAGACCCATATACGTCCCGGGGTACCTTGCCCAGTTAGGGCCATTGGTCCCGAGACTCGGTCACGATCCGGCATACCCTCCAGGAATGAGCGCGCAAAAACCGATCCCGAGCCCGCTGGTGGCGAGGGTCCGCAGGTCCGTCATCGGCGATGACCAGGTGATGCCGGGGCCGTACGGACCACGCCGAGTCACCTATGCCGACTACACAGCCTCCGGCCGGGCTCTGATCTTCATCGAGGACTTCATCCGGGACGAGGTGCTTCCCCGCTACGCCAACACCCACACTGAGTCCAGCGGCACCGGTCTGCAGACCACCCGGTTGCGTGAGGACGCGCGCGCGATCATTCACGACGCTGTCGGTGGGGATGAGGAGACGGTCGTCATCTTCGCGGGCTCGGGATGCACCGGAGCCATCGACAAGCTGGTCGGCATCCTCGGGATCCGGCTTCCGTCGAGCCTGGACGACACGTACCACATCAGCCAGAACATCGCCGCCGACGAACGCCCTGTCGTGTTCATCGGGCCGTTTGAACACCATTCCAACGAGCTGCCCTGGCGCGAGTCCCTCGCCGACGTCGTAGTGATCGCCCAGGATACTGACGGGCACATCGACGCCGCGCAGCTTGAGCGCGAGCTACTGACGTATGCCAACCGGCCACTGCGTATTGGCTCGTTCTCGGCGGCCAGCAATGTCACTGGCATCGTCAGCGACACCCACGGCATCTCGACCCTGCTGCATCGCCACGGCGCTCTGTCCTTCTGGGACTTCGCCGCGGCCGCACCCTACGTCGA
Source organism: Actinomycetales bacterium (assembly GCA_038236365.1). Lineage (GTDB taxonomy): Bacteria > Actinomycetota > Actinomycetes > Actinomycetales > Dermatophilaceae > UBA4719. The sequence continues at coordinate 66,919 of JBBRZV010000006.1, forward strand.
CATCGAGATGTATGCCGGGCCCGGGGATGACCCGCTGTCCTACAAGGACGCCATCTTCCTCAGCCCGCACAAGCTGATCGGTGGACCCAGCACGCCCGGCGTCCTGATCGCGCGCCGCGACCTGTTGCGCAACCGCGTGCCCGATGTCGTCGGCGGCGGGACCGTGGCCTATGTCAACCCCAGTGAGCACCGGTACCTCGAGAATCCGGCCCAGCGGGAGGAGGGTGGGACGCCGGCCATCGTCGAGTCAGTCCGCGCAGGGCTGGTTTTCCAGCTGAAGCAGGCCGTAGGGGTGGACGTCATCCGTTCCTACGAAGAGGACTACCTGCGGCGTGCCATCGGCTCATGGATCCAGGAGCCTTCCATCGAGATCCTGGGCAACCTCAAGGCGGAGCGGCTGTCGATCATCTCCTTCACCGTGCGCGCCCCCAGCGGTCGGCACCTGCACCACAACTTCGTCGTCGCCCTGCTCAACGACCTCTTCGGGATACAGTCCCGGGGCGGCTGCTCGTGTGCAGGCCCGTACGGGCACCGGCTGCTGGGCATCGACCTAGACAGGTCACGCGAGTTCGACCGCGAGATTGCCCACGGGTGCGAGGGCATCAAGCCCGGCTGGGTTCGGGTGAACTTCAACTACTTCATCTCCGAGGCCGTCTTCACCTACATCGTCGAGGCGGTAAAGCTCGTTGCCAGGGACGGGTGGCGCCTGCTCGGCGACTACCGTTTCGATCCCGCCACAGGCCTGTGGCGACACCGTCAAGGACCGGCTGAACCTCCGCTACGCCTGCGAGAGGTGGAGTATGACGCGCTGGGCAAGATGCTCTACCCGCGCCACAAAGACCATGCACCCGAGTCGGTTCTGAAGTGCTATCTGGATGAGGCGAGGGTGGTCTTCCAGAGCGCCAAGCCACTGTCAGACGAGCCCATCGACGACCTGGTGTCCGCCGACTTCGAGCACCTGCGGTGGTTCGACCTGCCACAAGCCTGTCTGGTTGGCTCCTGAGGGGTCGACGGAGAACAGCCAGCCCTCCGAGGCCTGCGGCGGCGCTTTGGCGATGGGGCATGTGGGCTGGTTTGTGGGGGACCTCCGCCAAGTGACGTACAGTTTTCCGCAGGAATATTGCCGAAGGACCCCGCTTTATGCGTGTTGGTCCGCGGATCGACCGCTCGACCGCACAAGAATGAGGGGACCCCGCCAAGTATGAGTTGGCGGGGTCCCGCTTTGTCGTGGTGTGACGTTCCCCGACTGGCCGGCCAGTGCGGCAGGGTCCCCTCGCCCCGCCACGGGCGAAGCCGGCGGTAGGACCGCCAGTTGCAGAACCTCGTTTACTGTCCGTCGACGCCGCCCGTTACCGGGTGCGTACCTTCTGTTCTACGCCCCGCTGCAGCCGAACGCAAGAGGTCGATCTCGCCGGGATATGCCGACCAGATGACGCCCCGATCGACTGCGCCTGCGGTCCTCTAGTCCTTGCTACCTGGTGCTCAGTAGCCGAGGGAGCCAAGGTTCCAGGACATGGGGCACTGTCGAGATGCCGGCGGGACGAGGATGAGCCAGAACTCCGGGCCTGACCCTGTCGGAGCCACGCGGCGCCCGTTGCAGGGAACGACTCCATCCTTGTTGGCATCCGGGCAGCTGCCCCCCGATGTCAGTCCGTAGCAATGGTCTACGACCTGGTCGGTATCAGGATCCAGAATATCCACACGAGCTCTGCGTCTGACGATTTCTACCCGGGCTGTGTTCATGACTTCCCCACCTTGGCCAGCGATTCCTGTGTCTATGGTAGACGCGTATCGGCTGAGCCACATGACAGTTCGTTCACCCGACAATTAACCGCTCGGAAGGTCCAGTTTTGAGCTCCATGGGCCCGGCGTGAGGCCAGGCGGGCTCAGCGTGGCGGCATCCGCAGGGCACCGTCGAGCCGGATCACTCCGCCGTTGAGCATCGCGTTGTCGACGATGTGCGCGACCAGCGAGGCGTACTCAGAGGGTTGGCCGAGACGGGACGGATGGGGGACCTGGGCCTCGAGTGCAGCGGTCGCCTCATCCGGCAGTCCCGCGAGCATCGGTGTGGCAAAGGTCCCCGGTGCCACCGTCACGACACGAATGAGCTTGTCGGCAAGGTCGCGGGCCGCAGAGAGGGTGAGGCTGACGATGCCACCCTTGGACGCGGCGTACGCGGCCTGTCCTATCTGCCCGTCGTATGCGGCGATGGACGCGGTCATCACGATGACTCCCCGGTCGCCGTCGACAGGGTCATTGGCAAGCATCGCGGCGGCGGCCAGACGAAGGACGTTGAAGGTTCCGACCAGGTTGATGTCAACCACGTTCCGGAAGGACTCGAGGTCGAGGGGCCCTTTCCTGCCGACGACCCGGCCGGGGGTGCCGATTCCCGCACAGTTGACGACGATGCGCAGGACGCCGAGCTCGCCTGCGGCGGCGATCGCGGCCCGGACCTGATCCTCGTCCCGGACGTCAGCGGGGCAGAATCGGACCCGATCGCCCAGCTCTGTCGACAGATCCAGACCGCCAGAGGAGGCCAGGTCGAGGACGACCACGGCGGCCCCCTCCTTGTGCAACCGCCGAGTCGTAGCCTCGCCGAGGCCAGAAGCGCCGCCGGTGACGAGCGCGACCGTAGAAGCGTTGATCTGCAAAGGTTTCTCCTTGGTAGAGGTCAGGCGCTTAGCAGGTGGCGGGCGATGACGAGCCGTTGGATCTGATTGGTGCCTTCGAAGATCTGGGTGACCTTGGCCTCTCGCATGTAGCGCTCGGCGGGGAAGTCACGTGTGTAACCAGCGCCACCCAGCACCTGGACCGCATCGGTCGTGACCTTCATGGCAGCGTCCGTGCAGATGAGCTTGGCCACCGCCGCCTGTCGGGTGAACGGCCGGCCGGCGTCCTTGAGCCGCGCGGCGTAAAGGTATGTCGCACGCGCCGACGTCACGGCAGCCTCCATGTCCGCGAGCAGGAACGACAGCCCCTGGAACTCGCTGATGGTTTTGCCGAACTGCTCACGTTCCTTGCTGTACTTCGTGGCCACGTCAAGGGCTGCCTGCGCCAGACCCGTTGCGGCGGCTGCGATTCCGAGGCGACCGGAGTCGAGCGCGTGCAGAGCAATGGACATGCCCATGCCCGGTTCGCCGATCAGCCGGGCGGAGTCGACGAGCGCCCCGTCGAAGATGACCTGGCGCACGGTGTCGCATGCGAGCCCCATCTTGCGCTCGGGAGCGCCGAAGGAGATGCCCTCGGTATCGCCGGGGACCACGAAGCAGGACAGGCCCTTGCTCGGATGACGCTCTGTGCGCAGGAATGCGGTGTAGTAGCTGGCGTGGCCGGCATGCGAGATCCAGGCCTTTGTGCCTTTCACGTTGTATTGCGAGCCGTCGCCGACCGGGGTCGCCCAGGTGGAGATCGCCGAGACGTCGCTGCCGGCCTGAGGCTCGGAAAGGCAGTAGGCGCCAAGGGTTTGGCCACCGAGCATGGCTGGCAGCAGGTCTGACCTCTGTTGGGCGCTCCCGTACTCGGCCACTGGAAAACAGGTCAGTGAGTGCACGGAGACACCCACGGCGACACTCATCCATGCCGAGGCGATCTCCTCGACCACCTGGAGGTAGACCTCGTAGGACTGACCGCCGCCGCCAAGATCTTCGTCATAGGGCAAGGACAGCAGGCCGGAGCGGCCCAGCAGCGCAAAGACGTCGCGGGGGAACTCGGCCGCCTCCTCGGCAGCATCCACCTTGGGTGCGAGCTGGTCGGCGCAGATCTCCCGGGTCAGGTCGATCAGGTCCTGGGACTCTTCGGTCGGCATCAGACGTTCCGCTGGCATGATGCAGACGATACGGCGCCGTCCCGCTCAGCCGTGACCAGACCTTCCCAGAAGGAACAACCGATGAGCCCATCTCCTCACCTGACCGCAGCTGGCCCTCTGCATGACCCTTCAGCCCGAGGCTTCGCCAGCGACAACTATGCGGGAATCCACCCCGAGGTCCTCGAGGCGATCGCGCGGGCCAACGGCGGGCACCAGGAGGCCTACGGCGCCGACGTCTACACCCAGCACCTGCAGAGCGTCTTCCAGCGACACTTCGGTGACCAGGCCACGACATACCCCGTATTCAACGGGACCGGCGCCAACGTCGTCTCGCTGCAGGCGATGACCGAGCGCTGGGATGCCGTCATCTGCGCCGAGTCGGCGCACATCAACGTCGACGAGTGCGGCGCCCCCGAGCGCCTCGGCGGACTGAAGCTGCTCGCCGTTCCAACGGCGCTGGGCAAGCTCACTCCCGAGCTGGTCGACCTTCAGGCGTGGGGGTGGGGCAACGAGCACCGGGCGCAGCCAAAGGTCGTCTCCATCACCCAGAGCACCGAGCTGGGCACGCTCTACTCCGCGGGCGAGGTCGCCGCGATCGTCGAGCACGCCCATGGGCACGACATGCTGGTGCATCTCGATGGCGCCCGAATCGCCAATGCCGCTGCTGCACTTGGCCTCCCCCTTCGTGCATTCACCACTGACCTGGGAGTCGACGTCGTCTCGTTCGGTGGCACGAAGAACGGTCTCATGCTCGGCGAGTGCGTCGTCGTCATCAACCCCAGCGCCGTACGCGGCATGGAGTTCTTGCGCAAGCTCTCGATGCAGCTGGCCTCCAAGATGAGGTTCGTCTCGGTGCAGCTCGATGCCCTGCTGTCCGGCGATCTCTGGCTGCGGAACGCGCTCCATGCCAATGCCATGGCGGCTCGGCTGGAGGCTGCCGTTCGCGGCGTCGACGGGGTTGAGGTGCAGCGCCCGGTCGAGGCCAACGCGGTGTTCGCGATCCTGCCTCGGGACGTGACCCAGCGGCTGCAGAAGCGCTACCCGTTCTACGTATGGGACGAGTCGACCTGCGAGGTCCGCTGGATGACGTCCTTCGACACGACGACGGCGGATGTCGACGGGTTCGCCGTCGCCCTCAGAGAGGAGATGGCGGCCGAGCGTCGTCACGCAGGGTAGGTGCGCACCTCGGTGGCCTTCACCGTGGCCCAGAGCTCCTGCCCGACCCCGAGGCGCAGATCCGCAACCGCGGTAGTGGTGACCTCGGCGGCAAGGGCGAAGGGACCGGCAAGGTTCACCCTTGCGGTCTGACCGATGAGCTGTATGTCGCGGACCGTGACCGGCCATGTGTTGCGCGGCGAACCCTCTGGACGGGTCAGGTAGAGGGCCACGGCGGACGGCGGGATGGTGACACACACAGGCCCGTCGGCTGGGACCTCAGGCGCCACGACGATGGTTCCCTCGACGTCCACCTGCTGGTCGCTGACGCGTTGCCCACGAAGGAAGTTCAGCCCCACTACCTGTGCCACGTAAGGGTCGCGAGGTCGTGCGATCACCTCCTGCGGGGTCCCCTGTTGGACGACCAGGCCGCGTTCGATGAAGACGAGGCGGTCCGCCAGCGACAGGGCATCGAGGGGGTCATGGGTCACGAGAATCGTGATGCCGGGGAAGGCGCGAAGCCGGACGCCGAGGTCGGCACGTGTCTGCGCGCGGGTTGCTGCGTCGAGCGCTGACAACGGCTCGTCCAGCAGGAGCAGATCCGGGTCGGTGGCCAAGGCCCTGGCCAGTGCCACGCGCTGGGCCTGACCAGAGGAGAGCTCACGAGGTCGGACGTCGGAGCGGCCACCAAGCCCCAGTGCTTCGAGCTCGGTGCAGGCCCGCGATCGGGCGAGCGCCTTCGGCATACCGCGTGACCGCGGTCCGAAACTGACGTTGTCCATCACGCTGAGATGGGGGAAGAGTAGGTGATCGGCCAGCACCAGCCCCGTCCGGCGCTCTTCGGGGGGCAGCCAGACCTTCTCGGCCGGGCTTTCCCATAGGCGACCGGCGATGTGAACCCGACCCTGTTGCAGGCGAAGCAGGCCAGCCAAGGCGTGGAGGAGAGTGGTCTTTCCCGAACCGTTCGGCCCGAGGATCGCCACAATCTCGCCTGGCCCCGCGTAGAGCTCGACGTCAAGATCCAGAAGCCCCCGGGTCAGCCGTATCTCTGCCTGGAGACTTTGCGTCTCGGTCTGACTCACGGCAGCCACCGCCCGCGCAGTGCACCGAGGATGACCACGCTGATCAGCAGCATGACCAGACTCAAGGCGATGGCACCCTGGGGGTCGCCGCTCTCCAGGAGGAAGTAGACGGCGAGGGGCGCGGTCTGGGTGCGTCCGGAAAAGCTGCCAGCGAAGGTGATGGTGGCGCCGAACTCTCCGAGGGCGCGGGCCCAGGCCAGTGCGGCCCCACTGGCGATTCCCGGTGCAACCATCGGAACAACCACCGTCCGGAAGGTTCGCCAGGGCGAGGCTCCGAGTGTGGCTGCCAACCCGTCAAACCTCGGGTCCAGTCCCCGCATCGACCCCTCCACTGCGAGCACATAGAAGGGGAGGGCGACGAACACCTCGGCGAAGACGACGGCCACCGTGGTGAACGGTATGGACCATCCCCACACATGGAACACGAGAGCGCCCACAACGCCTTCGCGGCCGTAGGCCATCAGTAGCGCAACACCGCCGACGACAGGCGGCAGGACCAGCGGGACAGTGACGAGCGCTCGGAGCCATGGCGTTGCGCGGTGTGTCGACCGGGCCAGCATCCATGCGAGGGGGGTGCCGACCAGCATGCAGATGAACAGGGTCGAGGTCGTGGTCAACAGTGAGAGACGCAGGGCAGGGATCACGATGGGGCTGCCCAGATGGGTAGGGATTCGAGCCCAGTCCACCTTGACCAGCAACGCGGCCAGGGGCACGACCAGGAAGGCGATGGCCGCCCATGCAGGAATGACCAGCCCCGCCCGCGCCCATCGGACGTTTCTCACTGAGTCAGGAAACCGTTGTCACGCAACCGTTTTCGTCCTTTGTCAGACAGGACGTAAGCCATGAACTGGACCGTTGTCGGGTCGTCCGTGAGGCGGATCAACGGATAGTCGAGCGTCTGGTTGACCGACGCCGGGATCGGAACCCCGCGAACCCGGTCGCCGGCGGAGACGACATCGCTGTGGTAGACGATCGAGGCGTCGGCTTCGCCGAGCTGGACCTTGGTGAGTGTGGCCTTCACATTGATCTCGTAGGACACCACGTGGGCCACAACGTGGGCCGCGGACAAGGCCTTTGCGGCCTCCTTGCCACAGGGCACGGTGGCTGCGCACAGAACGACGTTGAGGTTGGGTCGGGACAGGTCAGTGATGGCATCGACCTTGCCTGGATTGCTTGGGGGAGTGGCGATCTCGAGGGTGTTCCTGGCCAGCGACGGGGTGCCACCAACGATCCGGCTCTTGTTCAGAGGCTCGGCGGCATCCCTCCCCGCAAGGGCGATCAGGTTCGCTGGGGCGCCCTGGTTGACCTGGCTCACCACGGTCGAGCTGGCCGAGAAGCTGAGCTGAATGTCGGTCCCCGGGTGGCTGGACTCGAAGTCCTTGGCGATAGCCGTCATCGGCTCCGTCAACGACGATGCGGCCAGCATGACCACTGTATGGCGGGGCGGCTCGCTCCCCGACGTCCCTCCGGCCGCGCTGCACCCCGCGACGCCGACAACGGTGGCGATGGCCAGTGCCGACGCGCGCAGGGCGGGGGTAGCAGGGGTCAGAGGGGCGCGGACCCGGTCCGGCCGCAGCCTCACTTGGGAATCCCCATCACCACATGGGTCGACTTGATTGAAGCGATCGCCACGACGCCGACGTCCAGCCCCAGCTCGTCGACCGCCTCTCGGGACATCAGCGACACGATGCGGAACGGCCCGGCCTGCATCTCGACCTGCGCCATCACGGTGTCCTTGACGACCCGGGTCACGATGCCGCGCATCCGGTTGCGGGCCGACTCCTCGTTGACCGCGCCTACGGGTGCGGGGTGGGCGGTCTCGTGCGCGACAGCGGCGAGGTCCTTGCCGCTGACAGTCAACCGCCCGGCGCTGTCCCTGACCGTGTCCAGACGGCCTGAGTCGGCCATTCGCCGTACCGTGTCGTCAGACACGCCGAGCAGCTCAGCGGCCTCGGAGATTCGCAGTTGCGGCATGGAACCAAGTCTAGTGCCGCAAATGCGTCCTAAACAGAAAGTTGCCGATGTTCATACACGCGGTAGGCGCCGGAATGGTCTCGGGCACCTCGATCTGGCAGAGCATGTTCGGCTTCGAGATCCCCGCGACGGAGAAGATCCTCCGGACCCTCCTGGTCTATCTCGGCCTGGCGATCATCATGCGTCTGGCCGGCAAGCGCCAGCTCGCACAGCTCAACTCGTTCGACCTGATCGTGATGCTGCTCTTGAGCAATGTGGTGCAGAACGCCGTGATCGGGCCTGACAACTCGCTGACCGGGGGACTGTTGGGGGCCGCTGTCCTGGTGGGCTTCAACGCCATCTGGGAGCGGATCGCAACCATCTCGAATCGCACCACCCATATCTTCGAGGGAACCCCAACGACGCTCGTCACGGATGGGCGGATCCTCGAGAAGCAGGTGCGTCGCACCGGACTGCGCGACCCCGAGGTTGTCTCGGCAGTGCGTCATCAGGGCGCCAACAACCTCGGGGAGGTGCGCCGGGCGACGCTGGAACCCGGCGGCAGCATCTCGGTCGAGCTTTCTCGCGAGGCCGAGAACGCGACCTACGGTGAGCTGCGCCAAGCTGTCCTCGACCTGCAGCGTCACCTCGACGAACGGCTGTCAGTCCTCGAGCGGCGTGAGGGCGGGGCGCTTGGCGGAGATGGTGTCCCCGGATGACTCGCCGCGCAGCCGGCGCCTCACCCACGGTCCGACATACTCCCGGGCCCACTGAGCATTTGCCCGAGCCGCATCGGCGCGGGAGATCGGTGGAGCGGCTGGGAGAGGAATTGCCCAGCCGGCGTCTTTGGCGCTGAATCCCAGTGTGCTGAAGGCGTTCAGCGCCACTCGTCGATGACCCTCTGATGTCAGGTGGATCCGGTCCGGGGCCCACATTCGCCAGTCGCGGAGCGCGCCCATGCCCCACAGGTCGATGACATGAGCGTCGTGGCGGCGGGCGATCGACCAGATGTGCGCTGTATATATGGCGGCGCGTCCCCGGGTTGCCTTGACCAGCGGGGCATCTCGGGGGTCGGTGGGCGTTGCCATCAGGACGCCTGCCCCGCTTGCCCGTAGCCGAGCGACCGCATTCTCGAGCCGGGCTGCCAGGGCGTCGATGTCCGCCTTGGGCCGCAGGATGTCGTTGCCGCCGCCGACCATGCTGACCAGGTCCGGCTCGAGTACGAGGGCATCGTCCAGCTGAGGCCCGACGATGTCGTCAAGGAGCCGCCCGCGCACCGCCAGGTTGGCGTAGCCGAAAACCTGATTGCTCTCGCTGGCCGTTCGCGCGAGGTGTGCGGCAAGGCGGTCCGCCCAGCCGACGTACCTGTTCGCGCGACCGGGATCGGCGTCGCTCATGCCCTCGGTGAAGGAGTCCCCGATCGCCACGTAGCGCGTGAAGGTCGTTGGCTCGCGGCCCGGTCCGTTCATGGCAACCTCCAGTCGATGGGTTCGGCGCCCTGCCGGCGCAGCAGGTCGTTGGCCCGGCTGAACGGCCGGGAACCGAAGAACCCTCCGCGTGCGGACAGAGGGGAAGGGTGCGCGCTCTTGAGGCTGGGAACCTCTCCGAGTGCGGGTTCTAGGGCCTGGGCGTCCCGTCCCCACAAGATGGCTACCAGGGGTCCGCCCCGCTTGGCAAGGGCTGAGATCGCCTGCGCCGTAACGATTTCCCAACCTGCGCCGCGATGACTCGCCGCGACGCCGGGCTTCACCGTCAGCACCCGGTTCAACAGCAGCACGCCTCGATCGGCCCACAGAGACAGGTCTCCGTTTCTGGGTCGAGGAAGGCCAAGATCCGTCTCGAGCTCCTGGTAGATGTTTCGCAGACTGCGGGGTAGAGGGGATACGTCTGGCGCGACGGAGAAGGACAACCCGACAGCATGCCCTGGGGTCGGATAGGGGTCCTGGCCGACTATCAGGACCTGCACCCTGTCGAAAGGCAGGGCGAACGCCCGAAGGATCAGATCACCCGCCGGGAGGTATCCACGGCCGGAGGCACGCTCCGCACGCAGGAAGGCTCCCAACGCGGCCACCTGCGCGGTCACCGGGGCAAGCGCCGGAGCCCACGATGGATGGACCAGGTCGGTCAGGGCGCGGACAAATGGCACGACCATCAATCTAATCGAGCCGAACCCAGTCATAGACTCCGCCGGTGCACGAATTCAACGCAGACACCGAAGCCTTGGGCGAGGCGATCTTGGGGTACGTCGAGGCGCGGATGCGGCTCCATCCGGTCCCCCTGGACGGGCCCAGGACCCTCGAGGAGCTCCAGGCGGTCGCCGGCAACACCATCACTCCTGAGGGCATCGGTGGCCTGGGCGCGCTGCAGCTGTTCGGTGACGAGCTGGCGAAGGCGTGCCTGTCCAACGACCACCCCCGCTACCTCTCGTTCATCCCCTGCGCGCCCACCGAGGCCGCGGCCATGTTCGACCTCGTCGTCGGCGCCTCCGGCATCTACGCCGGGTCCTGGCTCGAGGGTGCGGGCGCTGTCTTTGCCGAGAACGTTGCTCTTCGCTGGATCGCCGACCTTGCAGGGCTGCCGCCTCAAGCCGGAGGTGTGTTCGTCCCAGGTGGCACCGTCGGCAACCTGTCGGCTTTGGTCACAGCGCGCTCGGCCGCGCGGGCACGGCATACCCGGTCGGGTTCCCAGGGACCGCGACCCACCAAGGTGGCTGCCCAGATCGAGGCGCACTCGTCCATCACCACGGCATGCGAGGTCATGGACGCCGAGCTCATCGGCGTCCGCAGCAATGAGCATCAGCGGCTCAGCGGCGACAACCTGCGCGAGGTCCTTGAGGCCGAGGGACCCGAGACCTTCTTTGCAGTCGTTGCCACGGCGGGCACGACAAACTTCGGCATCGTCGACGACCTGGAGTCCGTGGCTCAGGTCTGCTCCGAGTTCGGAATCTGGTTCCACGTCGATGGCGCCTACGGTGGCGCCGGTCTGGCCGCGCCAACGGTTCGACTCCTGTACACGGGGATCGAGCATGCTGACTCGTTCATCGTCGACCCCCACAAGTGGCTCTTCGCGCCCTTCGACTGCTGCGCCCTGCTGTATCGCGATCCGTCCCTGGCCCGCGCCGCGCACACGCAAAGGGCGTCGTATCTCGATGTGCTCACCGATGGTTCCGAGTGGAACCCGAGCGACTACTCGATCGGGCTGACCCGTCGTGCCCGTGGGCTGCCGCTGTGGTTCTCGCTCGCCGCCCACGGGACCAACGCCTACACGGCCGCGATCGAGCGCACGCTGACCGTGACCCGGTTCGCCGAGGCCGAGATCGCTCGACGCCCCTATCTCGAGGCGCTGCGCGAGGCCGACCTTTCGGTGCTGGTCTTCCGCCGGCTCGGCTGGGAGTCCGAGGACTACCACGCGTGGAGTGCCGAGATGATGCGCGAGGAGTTTGCCTTTGTCGTGCCGAGCTCGCACGATGGTGAGACCGTGGCGCGGTTTGCGATTGTCAACCCGATGACCTCCGAGGATGACATCATCGCGATCCTGGACACGATGGCCTGACGCCGGCGGCGCATGGATCGATGGGACCGCTGTGACCGCTGTGACCGCTGTGACAAAGGTTGGCGCGGCGTCGAGCGAGTCGCGCCGAGGAAATGACATCGATGTTATTTCCAGGGCTACGATGGGCGTGCAGGCCAGACATCCGGAGGGTCCCCATGGAAGCAGCACTACAGATCGTGATCACGCCCTCGGGCGAGCTGACCGATCGCGACCGCGACATCATCGCGTTCGAGCGCCAGTGGTGGAAGTACGCCGGCGCCAAGGAGCAGGCCATCCGCGAGCTGTTCGACATGAGCGCGACACGGTACTACCAGGTGCTCAACGCCCTCATCGACAACCAGACTGCGCTCGAGGCCGACCCGATGCTGATCAAGCGTCTCCGCCGCCTGAGAGCCACTCGTCAGCGTGCACGCTCGGCCCGTCGCCTGGGCATGCAGATCTGAGCTCACCTACCGAACATTCGAGCGGCACCGTTTAAGGGCCTTGGTGGGCCTGAAGCGGTGCCGCCGCTGTGTCCGGATGACTTTGGGCAGGAAGAGGCGCCGCTGCGGGTGTCCGGACGGCACTGCGGCAAGGGAGGGACGGGGGGCCGCGCAGCCCGTGAAGGGAGCCTGCGAGCAGGGCCAGCGGCCCGCCTCCCTCCCTTGCCCACCGTCAGACGATCCGTCGGCCGATCCGTCATACCGGTCTGGCATTTGCACTCGAGGGGGTCGAGTGCTAATCATTGTGTTAGCACTCTCACCATGAGAGTGATAATCCTGACCGTCTGGTGAGGGTCGGAGAACGCGTGCGAACGGCGTACGCCAGATCCGGTCCGTCCGTCGCGGGCGCCACCGGTCACACATCCGTTTCGCGTGGGAGGTACCACCCGAATGGCCAAAATCATCGCTTTTGATGAGGAGGCTCGCCGCGGTCTCGAGCGGGGAATGAACATTCTCGCCGACGCCGTCAAGGTGACCCTCGGTCCGAAGGGCCGCAATGTCGTGCTCGAGAAGAAGTGGGGAGCCCCCACCATCACCAACGATGGTGTGAGCATCGCCAAAGA
>JBBRZV010000007.1:0-72911 GCA_038236365.1 Actinomycetales bacterium
CACCGTGCTGGCGGTCGACGGCTCGACCGGCGAGGTGTTCGTCGACCCAGATCCTGCTACCCAGACGGAGCTGGTCGAGCGCAGCGCGCGCAGGGCAAGAGCACTGGGGACGACCTCTGGTCCGGGCGCCACGAGCGACGGCCACCCGGTCGCCCTCCTGGCCAACATCGGCACCGCCGAGGACGCGGAGCGCGCCGGCACCCTCGACGTTGAGGGCGTGGGCCTCTTCCGGACCGAGTTCCTCTTCCTGGACCGTGATACAGCGCCGTCACTGGAGGAACAGGTCGCCGTCTACACGCGGGTCTTCGAAGCCTTTGGGTCCCGGCGGGTGGTGGTGAGGACCCTCGATGCAGGAGCCGACAAACCGCTGACCTTCGCCAACCTGGGTCCAGAGGAGAACCCTGCGCTCGGACGCCGCGGCTTGCGACTCTCGGCCGAGCGCCCCGACCTGATGGACACGCAGCTGAGCGCCCTCGCCATCGCTGCCCGGGCCACGAACGCCGACGCGCGGGTGATGGCGCCCATGGTCGCCACTGCCGAGGAGGCCGCGTGGTTTGCCCGGCGTGTACGGGAGAATGGCCTTCCCTCAGTCGGAGTGATGATTGAAGTGCCGGCGGCGGCTCTGCGGGCGCGTCACGTCCTGGAAGAGGTGGACTTCGCCAGCATCGGCACCAACGACCTCGGCCAGTACACGATGGCCGCCGACCGTATGCAAGGAGAGCTGTCCACACTGCTGGACCCATGGCAACCCGCCGTCCTCGATCTCGTCGCAGCCGCCTGTGACGGCGGTCGCGATACCGGAACGCCCATCGGCGTGTGTGGCGAGGCCGCTGCCGACCCGCTGCTCGCCCTGGTACTTGCCGGGTTGGGGGTGAGCAGCTTGTCGATGGCACCGACGCGGGTGCCTGCGGTACGCGCGGCTCTCTCGGTCCACGACCAACGCACCTGCTCAGCAATGGCGGCCGCAGCACGTGCGGCAAAGTCGCCGCAGGATGCCCGGGCAGCGGTCCTGGCGCTGGCCGACCCTCTCCTGGCTGACCTGCTCTAGCCACGGACCTGCTCGGACGGCGAGTCGCTGGCATCGCCGGTGTGGGCGTGGGCGAAGATGGGAGGGCTCATCCAAGCCACCGTCTGCCCCGCAAGGAGAACGACCGAGCATGGCCCGCCGCACGTCATCAACCCCGCCGCCGGACGAAGACTTCACCGAGCGGATCGTTGACATCGACGTCGAGGAGGAGATGCAGGGAGCATTCCTCGAGTACGCCTACTCGGTGATCTACTCCCGCGCGCTGCCGGACGCACGCGACGGTCTCAAGCCCGTGCAACGACGAATCCTGTTCGGTATGAGTGAGCTTGGGCTCCGCCCCGAGCGCGGACACGTCAAGAGCAGCCGCGTCGTAGGCGAGGTGATGGGCAAGTACCACCCTCATGGCGACAGCTCGATCTATGAAGCCCTGGTGCGCATGTCCCAGTCCTTCACCATGCGACTCCCGCTCGTGGACGGGCATGGCAACTTCGGGTCGCTGGACGACGGACCTGCAGCATCCCGCTACACGGAGGCCAGGCTCGCAGGTGCTGCGATGCTGATGACCGACGGCCTTGACGAGGAGACCGTTGACTTCGTCCCCAACTACGACGACCAGCTGCTGCAACCCGGCGTGATGCCGGCCGCCTACCCGAATCTGCTTGTCAACGGTGCCAGCGGCATCGCGGTCGGCATGGCCACGAACATGGTGCCGCACAACCTGGTCGAGGTCATCGGTGCGGCGCGTCATCTCATCGCCAACCCGCAGTGCTCCCTGGACGACCTGATGAGGTTCGTGCCCGGTCCCGACCTCCCCTGTGGCGGCAAGATCGTTGGCCTGGAGGGGATCCGTGACGCTTACCTGACGGGGCGGGGGTCGTTCCGCACCCGGGCAACCACCCGTATCGAGCACGTCACCCCGCGCAAGCAGGGCATCGTCGTCACGGAGCTGCCCTACCTCGTGGGGCCCGAGAAGGTGATCGAGAAGATCAAGGACCTGGTTCAGTCCAAGAAGCTTCAGGGCATCAGCGATGTCAAGGACCTGACCGACCGCAAGCACGGCCTGCAGCTGGTCATCGAGATCAAGGGCGGGTTTCACCCGCAGGCGGTCCTCGAACAGCTCTTCAGGCTGACGCCGATGGAGGACAACTTCGGTATCAACAACGTGGCACTGGTGGATGGACAGCCTCGTACCCTCGGGCTGCTGGAGCTCCTGCAGGTCTATGTCGACTTCCGCGTCGACGTGGTTCGTCGGCGCAGCGCCTATCGGCTGCGAAAACGCGAGGAACGGCTGCACCTTGTTGAGGGACTGCTCATCGCAATCCTGGATATCGACGAGGTCATCCAGCTGATCCGCACCTCCGAAGATGCGGGGATCGCCAAGGTCCGGCTGATCGACGTGTTCGACCTCTCGGATGCTCAGGCCACCTACATCCTCGATCTTCAGCTGCGACGGCTGACCAAGTTCTCCCGGGTCGAGCTCGAGACCGAGAAGGCTGAGCTGGTGCGCCAGATCGAGGCGCTGCGGGCAATCCTCGGGGATCAGAAGCTGCTCTTGCGCACGGTGTCGAACGAGCTCGGGGACGTGGCCAAGGCGCATGGGACCCCACGTCGCACGGTGCTGCTGGAGTCCGCCGGCACGCCTATCGCCGTGTCCACTCCACTCGAGGTTACCGACGACCCCTGCTGGGTGCTGCTGTCTTCCACCGGCCTCCTGGCCCGTACGACCAGCGCTGACGAGCCACCAACAGGGGGCAGCCGGCGCCAGCACGACGCGATCGTCGCGGCTGTTCAGACGACCATCCGAGGTCATGTCGCACTGGTCACCTCGCGCGGCCGGATGATCCGGCTCTCGGCCTTGGAGCTGCCGACCCTGCCCCCGACCAACGACGCACCCTCTCTGTCGGGGGGCGCGCCCCTGGGTGCATTCGTGGATCTCCCTCTGGGTGAGCAACCACTGACCCTGATGTCGCTCTCACCGCAGTCGCCCGGTCTCGCGCTGGGGACCGCCCATGGGGTCGTCAAGCGGATCACGACCGACTACCCCGGGAACAAGGATGACTGGGAGATCATCGGGCTCAAGGAGGGTGACGAGGTGGTGGGAGCTGCCGAGCTCAGCACCGAGAACGAGGACCTGGTGTTCATCACATCTGACGCCCAGCTCCTGCACTTCCCCGCTTCGTCGGTACGCCCGCAAGGCCGCAGCGCGGGCGGCATGGCCGGCATCAAGCTGGCCCGAGGTGCACGTGCCGTCTTCTTCGGCGCCCTGAACCCCCAAGGGACCAATCTCGTCGTCACGTCGAGCGGCTCGTCGGGTGCCCTGCCAGGCACAGAGCCCGGATCCCTCAAAGTCACCCCGTACTCCGAGTACCCGGCCAAGGGTCGCGCCACCGGCGGTGTTCGTTGTCACCGTTTCCTGCGTGGCGAGGACACCTTGGTCCTGGGCTGGGCAGGCGGCACACCGGCACGGGCGGCTGCTGCCAACGGTGTTGCCCTCGATCTGCCCGCGCCGACAGGTAGGCGCGACGGGTCCGGTCTGCCGATTGCCACAGCGATCGCGGCAATCGCCGGAGGGCTGCCGGAGCACACAACCACCCCTGCACCAACCGAGCCGATACCCGGTGCCGAGCCGGACGGCCCCGAGATGCTGCCGGAGTTCCCCGCCGGTAGGGAGTGAGGATCGCGACGGGGGCGGACGAGGGACTCAGCAGACCCGAGGCATGCTCAGTGATCTCGGATGTTGCGGGCGCCTCGGCTCTGGGCACCGCCCCGGCTGCGACGTTCTGGGTTGCCCTTGAACAGAACGGCCCGTGGGGAGCCCAGGCAGCCGCCCGGTCCGGCCTCGATCCCGACGTAGGCATGGCCCTGGAACGCACGTGCAAGGAGGCGGGAGGACGCCTGATCCTGATCCGCCGCCCCGGGGCACACTCGGACTCGCAGGTAGGCCGCCCCCAACGCGTCTACCTCGCCGGGGGACTCTTCGAGAATCCATGGATGCTCCAGGAGAGTGTGGATGACCCGGCAGCACTGCTGCGGTTGCCCTGGACGGCCCTGCGTGAAGGTGACCTGGCCGCTGTACAAGCGACCGAACCCCAGCTCGACAGGTCCCCCGTCCCGGTTCTGCTGGTGTGCACCAACTCCAGGCGGGACATCTGCTGCGCGCTGCGAGGCAGACCGGTAGCACTTGGATGCTCCGAGCGGCGCCCCGGCCGGGTGTGGGAGTGCTCGCACACCGGCGGGCACCGGTTCGCCCCCACCGGCGTGCTCCTCCCCCATGGCCAGACCTTCGCGCGCCTTTCCGAAGCGTCTGCGGTTGCGGCGGTCGATGCCTCGATGCGGGCCGAGGTGCCGCTCGAGCTGATCGGCGCGGCATACGACCGGGGGCGGAGCCACCTCACGCCGGCGGCTCAGGCGGCCGAGTCAACGGTGCGAGCCCAGATCCTTGAACCCCGCCTGCTCGCGCTGTCAACGACTGCTGCGCCGTTACCGGGGCGGGGCGATGCCTGGGCGTGCCAGGTCACACATGTCGATGGTCGTCATTGGGACGTTGTCGCAGTGCGTGAGTCCGGCGGGGAGGACCGGCCAGCGTCGTGCGGCAAGGCGCCGGTCTCCACCTGGCAATGGTCCGTCCTCAGCGGTTCCGGTCGATGAAACCCAGCATTCTGACCCACGCGTCGTCACAGGCCGCGGCCCAGTCGCTGAAGCCTCGGTCGAAGAACGAGTGCGGGGCCCCGTCGTAGACCACGAACTCGTGCTCTTTGCCGGACTCGGTAAGAGCCCGCTCAAACGCGGCGTTGTCGGCTGGTGAGGTCGCCTGGTCCGCCCCGGCGGCCAGAATCAGAAGAGGCGTTGTCATCGTGTCTACGACCGCCTGAGCTGCGCCGGGGCGACCGTAGAAGCCCATGCAGCCGCTTGCGGCCAGGTCGGATGCGCCGAGCAGCCAGGACTCGCCGCCGAACTTGCAGAACCCGAGAGTGAACAACGGGTCGTTGCTGCGCTCGCGTAGACGGGCCGCCGCCGCGTGGCTGTCGGCCAGGACCTGCTCCGAGGTCAGTGCCTTGGCGTGCGGCATGTACTCGAAGTCGTCAGCGCGCGAAGTCGTGCCCGCAGTGCGCCCATACGGGTCCAGGGCAACCGTGTCGATCCCGGCCATGGCGAAGGCAAGGGCCAGATCGGTGTAGTACGGGTGCAGGCCCCGGATGTCGGGGAGCAACACGAGACTCGCCCCCCGCCGCAGGACTGGCGTGGCGTCATACGCCCTGAGGGCATTGCCATCGGCGGCAGTCAGCTCCGTCAGGCCGTGCGCTCCGACCTCGCTGGACTTTGGCGGGAGGGGTGGGTGCTGGTCGCTGCTGAAGCACATGTCACCAGTGTGCGCGCTCAGGCGTCGATCCGCTCGTGGTCCATCGAGGCTGCGGAGTCGATGATGAAGTCCTTGCGTGGCGCGACATCATTGCCCATGAGCAGGTCGAACACGCGCTCGGCGACCTCGGCGTCCTTGAGCGTGACCCGCCGCAACGTCCGGTGGCGGGGGTCCATCGTGGTCTCGGCCAGCTGGTCCGCGTCCATCTCGCCAAGACCCTTGTAGCGTTGAAGCGGCTGTTTGACCTTGCGGCCCTTCTTCTCCAGGGCGGACATCGTCCTTCGCATCTCGACCTCGCTGTAGGTGTAGACAAGTTCGTTCTTTTTGGCGCCGGGGTTGATCACCTCGAGACGGTGCAAGGGGGGCACCGCGGCAAAGACCCGGCCGGCCTGGACCAGCGGGCGCATGTAACGAAAGAACAGGGTCAACAGCAGGGTGCGGATGTGGGCGCCGTCGACGTCGGCGTCGGTCATGATGATGACCTTGCCGTATCGCGCAGCATCCAGGTCGAAGGACCGGCCTGAACCTGCCCCGATCACCTGAAGGATGGCCGCGCACTCGGCGTTCTTGAGCATGTCGGTGACGGATGCCTTCTGGACGTTGAGGATCTTGCCGCGGATGGGCAGCAGCGCCTGGTGGTCCGAGGACCGGGCCAGCTTGGCGGTGCCCAGGGCGCTGTCACCCTCGACGATGAACAGCTCGGTGCGCCCGACGTCGCTGCTGCGGCAGTCGGCCAGCTTGGCCGGCAGGGACGAGGTCTCCAGGGCGTTCTTTCGCCGCTGAGTCTCCTTGTGTAGTCGCGCGCTGATCCGCGACTTCATCTCGGCGACGACCTTTTCCAGGAGGAGCGCCGACTGGGCCTTCTCGCCGCGCTTGGTCGAGATCAGCTTCGAGGTCAGCTCCTTCTCGATGACGTTGGCCACGATGTTGCGCACCGCCGAGGTTCCCAGCACCTCCTTGGTCTGACCCTCGAACTGGGGCTCGGCCAGGCGCACGGTCACGACGGCCGTGAGGCCGGCCAGGACATCGTCCTTGTCGACCTTGTCCGACCCGACCTTGAGCCGGCGCCCGTTGACCTCCAGCTGCTTGCGGAAGACCTTGAGCAGGGACTGCTCGAAGCCCGTCATGTGGGTGCCGCCCTTGTGCGTGGCGATGATGTTGACGAAGGAGACGACCTTGGTCTCGTAGCCCGTGCCCCACCTCACAGCGATGTCGACGCCGCACACTCGTTCGACGTCGGTAGGGGTCATATGTCCGCGTTCGTCGAGCACAGGCACGTTCTCGTGGAAGGTCCCGGAACCCTGCAGACGCCATACCTCGGTCAGCGCCGGGTCGATCGCCAGGAACTCAGCGAACTCGCTGATGCCTCCGTGGTGAAGGAAGGTCTCCTCGTGGGGGCCGTTCTCACCGGGAGTGCCGGGCACGGCGCGCTCGTCTCGGATCACCAGGGTCAGACCGGGGATGAGGTAGGACGTCTGACGGGCTCGCGAAATCAGGTCGTCGTAGATGAACGCCGCATCGCTGATGAAGATCTGCTGGTCAGCCCAGTATCGGACCCTGCTGCCGGTGCGGCCGCGGGGCGCCTTGCCGATGATACGGAGCTCGCTGTTGTCCACGTATGGGGTGAAGCTCGAGTCGGGTGACTTGGCGACGAGCCCCTTGGCGTCCAGCCCATCGTGGAACACCCCTGGCTCGCCGCGGCGAAAGCTCATCGCGTAGGTCTTCATCCCGCGGTCGACCTCGACGTCGAGACGGGCGGACAGGGCGTTGACGACGGAGGCACCCACGCCGTGCAGACCACCGGATGCGGTGTAGGAGCCGCCTCCGAACTTGCCGCCGGCGTGCAGCTTGGTGAAGACCACCTCGACCCCGGTCAGACCGGTACGCGGCTCCAGGTCGACAGGAATGCCCCGCCCGTTGTCGCGGACCTGGACCGACCCGTCGGCCAGGAGAACAACGTCGATGCGGTCACAGGCACCCGCGAGGGCCTCGTCGACAGAGTTGTCGATGATCTCCCACACGCAGTGCATGAGCCCACGCGAGTCGGTCGAGCCGATGTACATGCCCGGGCGCTTGCGCACCGCCTCCAGACCCTCGAGGACCTGCAGGTGGCGAGCCATGTACTGGGAGGCGCCCGTGTTGTTCGCGCCTCGGTCGGCGCGGCTGGCATCGGCGGTCTTGCTGGTGCGGGTGGCGGTGGCCACGGATGTCCCTTCGGTGCATCGGAAGGCCGGCCAGAGGCCGACCGAAGATCTCTCTTGCAGGTTATCTCCCACGGCTGACGGCCGACTGCAGGCACACGGCGGACCGCCTCGTGGGATTGCGCGGAGAGCGAAATGCAGGCTGAAGACGCGCCAACCGCAGCAGGAAATTGTCCACATCAGTGGTGGAATGAACATCGGGAAGCATTCGTCGTGCTTGACTGTTAAACACGGCGAACGGGTCTGCCGCAACGCTTACTACACGGCAAGCGTCTAGGAAGTATCAGGAAGGGATACCGACAAGATCGCGACGCCTGACTGGGAACCGGCAACGGAGCCCACTACAACGAAATGGATGGCTGACGTGACAACTGCACTGGCACCGACTCTGACCGCGGTGGACCGCTGCGACCGATGTGGCGCCCAGGCCTATGTACGCGCCTGCCTCATCTCAGGCGGCGAGCTGCTCTTCTGTGCACACCATGGCCGCGAGCACCTTCCCAAGCTGCACGACCTGACGACCAACATCCAGGACGAGACCAATCGCCTGCTTGAGACGTCAACCTCGGCAGCCGTCTAGGGCGGCTCGAACAGCAGCCCGACAGGCTCACCATGGACGGATTCACCGTTGTGGTGGGCCTCATCATGTTGATCGGGCTCATTGGCATTGCCGTCCCCGTGCTGCCCGGGCTACTTCTGGTGTGGGTGGCTGTCCTGATCTGGTCTGAGGACACACAGACCACAACCGGCTGGGTGGTTTTGGGCATTGCCACGCTGCTGGCAGTGCTGGGGCAGTTGCTGCAGTACATCCTGCCTGGTAGGCGCATGCGGACGGCCGGCGTGACGACGTCCTCAACTATGGCGGGCGCAGGCTTGGGGGCTGTGGGCTTCTTCGTCCTCCCCGTCGTCGGCGGGTTCCTGGGTTTCGTCCTTGGTGTCTACCTTGCCGAGCGGATCAAGCTGGGCAACCACGCGATAGCGTGGACCTCGACCATGCACGCGCTTCGAGCCATCGGGTTGAGCATGGGTATCGAGATGGCTACTGGTCTGACAATTGCTGCCACCTGGCTGGTTGGCGTCGCCGCAACGACCTGACCAACAGGTTGCCGTCAGTCGTTGTGACGTCGGTTCCAGCGCTCCTCGACGCGGCGCATGAACGACTGCTTCCTGGAGGCACCTTTGGCTGACTGACGCGACTTACCGGGCTGACGCTTGCCGGATCGACTCACCGGCGCGTGGGCGCGCACAGTTCCGTCAGAATCGACTGCACCCAACCCGGCCTTGGGAGCTTTGGCAGGCGTGATCGCGTAGGCGACGCCGCCGACCATCAAGGCAAAACCGATGGCGCCCCAGAGGACGGCTGCCTGGGCCACCCCGAGGACCACCAGGCCAAGACCCGCGATGACGGCGACACCCGCGATCAGGAAGCGGCGGCGAAGGAGTGCGCGAACAGCAGAGCCCTGCATCTGCGAGGCGAACTTGGGGTCCTCGGCATACAGCGCCTGCTCCATCTGTTCCAGCTGGTGTTGCTCGTGCTCTGAAAGCGGCACCTTCGACCTCCCGTTCACGCGGGTCCACTGATGGCAACAACGTCCGACAGCCCCGATTTGTTCATCGAAGCGGCGATACGCGGTCGTAGGTGCGACTCTTGGACCGACGACCTGCTCAGGATATGTCGTCGCGCATCGGAGTGGTAGCCGACTGAGGATCTTCGACCAGACTTCCTGGTCTCACCGCTCCGGCACCAAAACGTGCACTGGCTCGATCAACCGCCCGATCGGCGTCGCGCCAGCCATGTTCGGGCGCATCGAGCAGACCCTGGATCGGGGCCAGGTCGGAGTCCATGAGACCTTCCATCCGGACCCCGACCAGCCGCAGGCGGGCACGCTGCAGGCCCAGCCCGTCAAAGAGTCCTCGGGCGATCGCGTAGATGTCGCGGCTGACGTCGGTCGGGTCACGAAGGGTCTTGGAACGCGTGATTGTGGTGAAGTCGGAGAAGCGCACCCTGATCGAGATGGTGCGTCCCACCAGCCCTGCTGCCCGGACGCGGGCCGCTGTGCGGTCGCTGAGCTTGAGCAGCTGTCGGTGGATGTATGCCGGGTCGTCCACATCGAAGGAGAAGGTCTCGTCGGCACCGATGCTGCGTTCGCGGTGGGTAGGCACAACCGGGCGTGTGTCTTGCCCCCAGGCCAGCGCGTGAAGGGCAGGTCCGGCGTTGTCACCGAGCGCCCGCCGCAAAGTCTCCAGAGGTGTGTGGGCGATATCGGCGACCGTGTGGAGCCCCAGACGCCGCAGCGCCTCCTCCGTGCGCTCGCCGACCCCCCACAGTGCGCCTACCGGGAGCTGGTGAAGGAAGCCGACCACCTCCGCCTTGGGGACGACGAGCAGACCGTCAGGTTTGGCCAGCCCGGACGCGAGCTTCGCGATGAACTTGGTGGAGGCGACTCCGGCCGAGCAGGTGATGCCCTGTTCGTCGGCGATGGTGTCGCGGATCTGTTGGGCAATCTGGCGTGGCCTGCCCAGCCGGCGGAGGGCGCCGGACACGTCCAGGAAGGCTTCGTCCAGTGACAGCGGCTCGACGATCGGCGTCACGCTCGCGAACACCGCCATCACCGCTTTGGAGATGCGTTCGTAGCGGGCATAGTCGGGTGCGACAACGGTGGCCTGTGGGCACAGCCGGCGGGCGCGGGCGGTGGGCATAGCAGCGGACACCCCGAATGCTCGCGCCTCGTAGGTCGCGGACAGCACCACCCCACGGTTCCCTCCGCCGGCGATGATCACGGGCGTGCCCTTGAGCTCGGGGCGGCTGAGCAGGGATGCGGAAGCGTAGAAGGCGTCCATGTCCACATGCAGGATCGAACAACCCTCGTCGTCGGGGAGATGCTCACCCTGGCGTTCGGGGACGGCGAACTGGCGTCGGCTCATGGCCCGGACCGCGGCAGGTCAGGGCCGACGGGCCAGCACGTGCAGGGCTGCACCGATGTGTCCCAGGAACGCGTAGTCGGGATGACGCGAGGCGGTCTGCTCCAGCTCGAGCAGTGCCGCCCGGTCGGCGTCGGAGTCGATGGAGGACGCTGGCACGAGGTCGCTGAAGATGCGGACCCCGTGGGAGTCCTCAACCGCCAGCCCTGCGCCCTCGACCAGCGCTGTGATGCCGGCTGCGTCAAAGCGCCGGGGCAAGGGATCGGCAGGTCCCCATCGACCATCGTCGCTGGTGAGAGCGCGCTGAGCCTGGGCGAACTGGCCAGCGAGGGCTCGGGCGAGCACAGCCGCGATCCGGGTGGCGACCACGAGGCTGACGTAGCCACCATCGGCGAGCACGGCTGCGACGGACCGCATCGTCGCGGCGGGGTCATCGACGAACTCGAGGGTGCCGTGGCAGCACACAAGGTCGGCGTCGGCATCGGGGTGGACCTCGAGCAGATTGGCGGCGTCGCCCTGAACGGCCACGATCCGATCGGCGACCCCAGAGTCACCCGCTCGACGAGACAGCGACGCCAACGCGTCAGGGCTGGGGTCGATGACAGTGACGTGGTGACCAAGCTGGGCCAGCGGAACGGCAAGACCACCCGTGCCACCACCAAGATCGACGACGCGCAGAGCATGACCGAGTCGTTGCTCGCGTTCGGCCACGACGGCCCGCACAGACTCCCAGACGGCTGAGGTGCGCACAGAGGTCTCGACTCCGCTGCGGCGGCTGCGTCGCCGTTCATCAACCACGGGAGGGCTCCTCTGGCGCTGGTGGTCACCGACGGACACCAAGCCGGCGGAGCAAGCTCCGGTGACGATCGGGTCGCATCCACCCTAGTGCCCTGAGCTTCCGGGGCTGGCATGCCACAGCTTGCGTGGCGGGGCACCATCCTCCGGAATCGCGCGGCCTTCCTCGGGCAGCTTGCGGGAGTCCCTGACATCGACACCGGCAGGTTTGATGTCTGCATAGGGCGACTGTTTGAACCCGGAGGCATGAACCAGCATCCGGCGGGTTCCATTCGTCCCTCCAGCCGCATCAACCCGGGCGGAACCTCGCTCATCGGCCTCGGACAGCGCCGCGTGCACCCCCTCGAGACCACTTCGACCCCAGGCCTCCCACAGTCCCGACAGCTCCCATGCCCCGGTTGCGCGCAGGGAGACACCCTTGGGCCCCGTGCGTCGCAGGATCCCGCGCACCAGAAGCATCCACGAGTGGAAGACCGTTGCCGCATAAGGGCCCTGGACATCCTCGAAGAACGTCGCGTCGACCGGCCCGGTCGAGTCGTCAAGGGTCAGGAACACCACCCGCCGTCCCGAGCGGACAGGTGGCGTCTGGGTGGCGACCTTGACCCCGGCGACCCACAGCTCTGAGCGACTGCGCCCTCTGAGCAGCTGGTCGGACCGGGTCACGCCGAGCGCATGCAGCATCGGGGCGTAGAAGTCGATGATGTGGGCACTGGCATCCAGGCCGAGGATGTCCAGCTCGGCCCGGACACGCTCCTGTCCCGTCATCTCGGGCAGACCGGTGGCCATGGTGAGCTCGGGGGTGTCCCCCAGGTCGAGGGCGAGCTGGGTGGACTGTGCTCGCGCCGGTATGACGGGCAGCCCGCCCTGAGACTGTGCCGCGGCCAGAAGTCGCACGTCGCGCGTCTCGACGCTGGTCGCTCGCGCCAGGGTTGTCTCACGGGTAGCCGAGGCAGCCGAGGCCCGGGACGTGCGAGGTGCCATCCTGCGACCGGAACGGTGAACCGATCGCGTCCACCGGTCGAGCTCGGCCACATGCAGCAAGAGGTCACGTCGGGTCACCCTCCCCCGCCGGCCCAGTCCACTGGCCCCCAAGGTGCTGCTGAGCCTGCCCAGCCCATAGAGCGAGTCGAACCCCCCTGCCATGACCAGCCGCTCGACCACCGGGCGGCTGGCCTGGGCGCGATGCCAGAAGTCGGCAAGGCTGAAGTACTGCTGACTGGCCACGATGCGCTGTACCTCGGCGTCGCTGATTCCCTTCACGTCGGCCAGGGACAGCCGGATGCCGTAGGCCCGCCCATCCGGCAGGTCGGCATCCGACTCCTGTTCAACCAAGGCCCGCCCCCCGGCCGGAGGCTCTGGCTCGGCATTGTCGCGGTCCTTGTCGCCGTCACCGTTGCCGTCACCGTTGCCGTTGCCACCGCTGCCTCCTGGTGACCACGTGGGGACCCGTTCCACCCGGTAGCTCTCGCCCGAGGCGTTGACGTCCAGCCCCAGGATCGTGATGCCCAGGTTGCGGGCGTCGTCCAGGATCAGCCGTTTGGGGTACATGCCCGGGTCGTGGGTGAGCACGCCGGACAGGAACGCTGCAGGGTGATGAGCCTTGAGCCATGCCGACTGGTAGGTGGGCAAGGCGAACGCCGCCGCATGGGCCTTGCAGAACCCAAAGGAGGCGAACGCCTTGAGCACCTGCTCGTGGAAGACCACCACGCCATGGGTCTCCTTCAGCGCCGGCTCGAGGCTGGGATGGAGGTACTGCGGAGGACGCCAGTGCTGACGGGCCAGCAGAAACGGGGTGATCATGTCGGACTTGACCGGGCCTGGACGAAACAACGAGATGTCGATG
This sequence comes from Actinomycetales bacterium, assembly GCA_038236365.1. Taxonomy (GTDB): domain Bacteria; phylum Actinomycetota; class Actinomycetes; order Actinomycetales; family Dermatophilaceae; genus UBA4719. The sequence continues at coordinate 13,149 of JBBRZV010000007.1, forward strand.
ATGAGGTCCTCGAAGGTCTCCGGCCCGAACTTGCCGATCAGCTCGCGCTGACCTGGACTCTCGATCTGGAAGCACCCCAGCGTGTGCGTGGACCGGATCAACCGGAACGCCCTGTCGTCCTCGAGGGAGACCTGCACCCGGTTGTCGAGGTCGATGCTGATGCCGTCGACGCGAGCCACCTCATCGACCGCGTGTGACATCGCGGACTGCATGCGGATGCCGAGGATGTCGAGCTTGAGCAGACCCATGGTCTCGACGTCATCCTTGTCGAACTGGCTCATCGGGAACCCCAGCCAGCTGGCCTCGACCGGAGTGCGGTCGAGCAGGCCACTGTTGGACAGGATCACGCCACAGGGATGTATGGCGATGTGCCGGGGCAGGCCGTCGAGTCGTTCCACGAGGTCGAAGAGAACGCGCAGGCGGGGAGCATCGAGGCCGCTGGCCCGGAGCTCGGGCAGCTCGGTCAGGGCATCCCTGACATCGCGGGCACGAATGTGTGGGAAGGCCTTGGCGATGACGTCGATCTCACCGGGTGGCAGCCCGAGCGTGGCGCCGACGTCCCTGATCGCGTGGCGCACCCTGTAGGTGTCCATCATCGACACACACGTGACCCGGTCCCCCCCGAAGCGTTCCAGCACATGCTCATAGATCTCGGTCCGCCGGGCTGACTCCACGTCGATGTCGATGTCGGGCAGCTGCGCGCGCAGCGGAGAGCAGAACCGCTCCATGAGCAGGCCGTGACGCAGCGGCTCCACCCCGCTGATGCCGAGCAGATAGTTGACCAGGCTGCCAGCGCCCGAACCTCGTGCAGCCACCCGGACCCCGAGATCACGGATCAGGTCGCACACTGCGGCCACGGTCAGGAAGTAGGTCGGATAGCCGAGCCCGGCGATGACGCGGAGCTCGTCCTCAAGCCTGGCTGCCACCGCTGAGCACTCGGCCTCGCCTGCTCCCCCGTATCTCGTGGCGACGGCGCCCCGACATCGTGCGGCCAGAACCTCCTGTGAGCTTTCCCCAACGGCTATACCGAGCACCGACGGCTCCGGCAGGTGCACGGAGCCGATGCCGAGGTCAGTATGCGAGTCCATTGCGCAGGTCCGGGCCAGGACCACGGTGTCGGCCAGCAGCAGCCGGGCCAGGTCACGTTCGCTGCTCGCGCCACCGCTGACCCCCGCACCTGCGGCCCGGGTGACGTCGCAGGCCACGGCATACATCTGGGCCGACGAGCTGAGATGACCCGCGGTGGTGACCCGGTCGAGATGTCGTACACCCAGTGGAACGAGGCGACGGGCGGCATCGAGGACGTCGACGGTCACCGCGTCGCCAGGATCGGCATGGCGGACCGCAGCGGTGAGCACCGCAGGCAATCCGGCCTCGGTGGCCAGACCCAGCAGTCGGGCCGCATGCCCGAGGCTGGCTGGTGTGCCTGCCGGTCCGCCGTGGCACACCACCTCGATGACCACACCGCCGCGCGGCAGAAGGTCGACCCACCGTCGCAGCAGCAGGCGGGCCTGGTCGGAACGTCGGTAAAGCAGGGCCCGGCCCACGTCAGAGTCCGGACCAAGGAGGACCACCAGAGCGAGCTGGCCGGTCGGCGGGTCAACGGCATGCTCGGCGATGAGCTCTGCGCTGCTGACCGGGGTTCCGCGTTCCCCGGAGAGGTGGGTCTGGGTCACCAGACGGCACAGCCTGCCCCAACCCACGCCAGGGTCGACCCCACCGCCCTGCCCGCGCGCCAAGACCGTGACCCGAGGGTGTCTGGGATCAACCGCGGCGCCGCCCCGAACAGGGTTGGCACGACCGGCCCGAACCCCCTGTCCCGCAGCGATATCGGACCCCGCACCGGCATCGGCTCGTCCTGCTCCGATGGCCAGGTCAACACCGAGAACCGGAGCGATGCCCGCCTCATCGCAGGCCTGCACAAAACGCACAGCGCCATAGAGTCCGTCGCGGTCGGTCAGAGCGAGCGCGGGCTGACCCAGTGCCGAGGCACGTTCCACCAACGCCGCCGGGGTCGATGCGCCGTAACGCAGCGAGAAGCCGGAAGCCACGTGCAGGTGGGCGAAGGCGTCGCTCATCTCATGTCGCAGCTTGTCGTGTCGCAGCTTGTCGTGTCGCAGCTTGATGTCCTGTCACAGCCACCAGCTCAGGCAACGGCCGGCTCAGGGGCAGCCCGAGCACCCCTTGAACCAGCTCGAAGAAGGTCTCGGACTGCCGGAGAAGGTCATCGGCCTCGCGTGCACCCAGGACGCTTGAACCACGCTCGAGCGCCGCCCGACGTCTGGCTGAAGCGGCGAAAAACACTGCCCACTCGGTCAGCTCGGGTGCCACCTGCGGCAGCACCTCCCACACACTGCGTAGCTGCGAGCGCCGGCTGGGCCTGCTGCGGGCAGCCAACAACGCAGCCGCAGCCCGCAACGCCGCCAGATGAGCCTCGACGTAGCGCCCGGCGATGGTATCCGCGTGGCAGGCCGACAGCAGGCTGGCCCGAGCCCGGTCGAGCAGCTCCAGTGCCGAGCAGGACAAGGGCGCCTTCGGCAACGTCGTCATCATCACCACCGCCTAGTCCGCCACGCGCAGAAGTCGCCAACCGCGCACGGGACCATTCATGCCCAGGTCGTACACCCCGGTGCCGGCGAGGCGGCCGGAGCTGGCTTCCACTCGCCATACCTCCTGTTCGAGGCAGTACGGTCCGTTCGCCGTGGACACCCCGCCGGTGTCGCCGTCGTCCTCATCGGGGTCAAGAACGCCGCGCCACCATGCCCTGCGCTCTCGCCAGTGCCCGATCACGTCACGCACGATGTAGAGCCGACCGCGCCACAGGAAGGCCGAGGGTGTGGGGCCCGAGGCGTCGATGTCACCAGCCGGGCCGACGTCGCCAGCACCTGCCCGAACCTCGATGGGCTCCTCGTAACGACGCACCATGGCCGGCTCCTTCAGACGTTTGTGGGAGGTTGACATCAGCTGCGCGTCCGTCCTGCGACGGGCGGGGTCGAGGCGCCCGCCGCAGAACCAGACGACCAGTCGGACGGCAGTTTTAGGACATGTGTTCGACTGGTCTTTGAATGTACACCGCACCTGCGACAGCCCGTCAAGCGCGACGTGAAAGCGATCGCTCTTCCGTGCGTGAACAAGGCTCACTACGGTGCACTCATGAGCGTTTCGAGTGACGAGAACGTCCTCGAACATCCCTCGGTGCGCCGCGTGGCCGCAGCCCTGGCGTCCTTCGGTGTCCGCAGCCAGATCACGGTCCTCGACGGTGCGGCCCGGACGGCCCGTCAGGCTGCCGACGCGCTGGGGGTCGAGATCGCCCAGATCGCCAACTCGCTGATCTTTCGGGCGCATCGCGACCGCGACAGGATCCAGCCGTTGCTCGTCCTCACCTCAGGAGCCCACCGGGTCGACACCATCAAGGTCGCGGACCTGCTGAACCTCCGGGAGATCTCCCGGGCTGACCCCGAGTTTGTCCGTGAACACACGGGATTCGCGATCGGAGGCGTGGCACCGATAGCCCTGCGCCATCCCATCGAGACCGTGGTCGACGTCTCCCTCAGCCGTTATGACCACGTGTGGGCCGCTGCCGGACACCCGCACACCGTCTTCTCGACGTCGTACGACGAGCTGTTGCGCCTCACCGGGGGTCAGGCCGCCGAGGTCGCCTGAAGGCCCGCAGCTTGGACGGTCCCGGTTGCCGGACTCTGGTCAGACGGCTGACGCAGGGCCAACGCGCGCCTAGCCCACGCCCAGGTTGGCGTAGACCTCGAGCGTGGCCAGCGAGCGGTTCATCGTGTAGAAGTGCAGTCCGGGAGCGCCCTCGGCCAACAGTCGCTGGGCCAGCTCCGTGGCGATCTCCACACCCACCGCGCGAATGGCGCCGGCGTCTTCGGCCACCGCTGCCAGCCGCGAGACCACGGCCGCGGGCAACGGCGTCCCGGACAGCTCGGCCATCCGGCGTACCTGCGTGAAGCTCGTCACCGGCATCAGCCCCGGGATGATCGGCAGGTCGCGTCCCCGAGCGATGACCCGGTCGCGCAGCCGTACATAGCTGTCAGCGTCGAAGACAAACTGCGTGATGGCGAACTCAGCCCCGGCATCCGCCTTGCACACGAGCACGTCGGCGTCCTGGTCCAGGCTCGCGGACTCGGGGTGCTGGTCCGGGAAGGCAGCAACGCCAACGGTGAAGGTGCCGAGCGACCTGATGAGGGCAACGAGCTCGTCCGCGTGGTCCAGCCCTTGGGCGTGCGCGGTCCAGGGCGTCCCCGGCCCCCCCGGCGGATCTCCGCGCAGGGCGAGCACGTTGCGGACTCCTGCATCGGCATACTCCCCCACGACCTGACGCAGCTCGGCCACGGACGACCCGACACAGGTCAGGTGAGCCATCGGTGTCAATGTCGTCTCGCGTGCGATCCGGTCCGTCACCCGGACGGTGCGTGCCCTCGTGGAACCCCCTGCGCCATAGGTCACCGAGACGAAGGTCGGACGGATGCGCTCCAGGCGGCGAATCGCCTCCCACAGTGCCTGCTCGCCCGCATCGTCCTTGGGCGGGAAGAACTCGAAGCTGTATGACGTGCCCTTCTCGGCCAGCATCCGCGGGATCGAACGGGTCAGGTGCTCGGCCTGAGGGAGGGTCGATGCTGTTCCGTGCGCCATACCGCCAGAGTAGGCGACGGCAGGCACGTAGGCTCAGGGCATTCACCATTCGGGAGGCCCGTTGCCCAATCCACTGGACGTCAGTGATCTGCGCGCGCGCGTGCAGGCGGCTGTCGACGCCGAGCTCTCTGCGCAGTCCCGGGTCCTGGCCGAGATCGGCGACGACCTCACCCCCTTGGTCGAGGCGATCGGTGACCTTCTGCAGGGTGGCAAACGCCTCCGGGCGGCCTTCCTCTACTGGGGCTATCGCTCCTGCGGCGGGGCGGACAACGAGGCCGTCATCCGCGCGGCGACGGCGATGGAGCTCTTCCAGGCCGCAGCCCTCCTGCACGACGACGTCATGGACGACAGCGACACCCGGCGCGGGATGCCTGCGGCGCACCGGCGCCTTGCCGATCAACATATGGCCGCGGGCTGGACCGGCAGCGGCGCCCGGTACGGCCTGGCCGGTGCCATCTTGGCCGGAAACCTGTGCCTGACCTGGAGCGACGAGCTGTTCGCGACCTCTGGCTTCACCAACGCCGCGCTGGCCCGAGCCCGCCCGGTCTTCGACCGGATGCGCACCCAGCTCATGGGTGGGCAGTTCCTCGATGTCCTCGAGTCCGTGCGCGGCTGGGACGACCTGAGCACCGAACAGCGGATCGCTAGTGCCCGCAGGGTGATTCGATACAAGAGCGCCAAGTACACCATCGAGCATCCCCTGCTCATCGGTGCCGCCGCAGCAGATGTGAGCGAGCCCGACCGTGCTGCGCTCTCCTCCTACGGACTCGACCTCGGCGAGGCCTTCCAGCTGCGGGACGACGTGCTGGGTGTCTTCGGAGACCCCGCGCAGACCGGCAAACCCGCCGGCGACGACCTGCGGGAGGGCAAGCGCACCGTGCTGGTCGCACTGACGCTGGATCGTGCCGACCCTCCTGTGGTTGCCCTGTTCGACAAGCTGCTGGGCCTTCAGGATCTGGACGAGACCGGGGTTGGCGAGCTGCGCGCCGCGATCACTGCCAGCGGAGCCCTCGGGCGCGTCGAGCGGATGATCGAGGACCTCACCGCTTCGGCCCACGCGGCCGTTGGCTCGGCCGCCGGACTGAGCGACGAGGGCCGGGCGGCGCTGGCCGCCCTCATCGACGTCTCGACCACCCGCTCAGCGTGAGTCGTCCGGCGACCGGACGCTCACATCCCACGTCGACCGTCGACAACGTGGTGGTCGTCGGCGCGGGTCTGGCGGGCCTCTCTGCAGCCATGCATCTGGCCGGCGCGGGCCGGCGCGTGACTGTGCTCGAGGCCGAGTCCACTCCTGGCGGCAGCGCTGCGCGAGTGTCCCTGCCATCACGGGAAGGAGAGATGTATCACCTCGACACCGGCCCGACCGTGCTGACCATGCCGGACCTGTTTGCCGACTGCTTCATGGCCATCGGAGAGTCGATGTCGAACTGGGTCACGCTCTTGCCGCTCGATCCCGCCTATCGGGCGCAGTTCGCTGACGGCACAGGCTTGTCGGTCACCAGCGACGTCAACGAGATGACCGAGCGTATTCGCGGGTTCTCGGGACCCGCCGACGCTGACGGCTACCGCAGGTACGTCACGTTCGTGACCCGCCTGTACCGCCTGCAGATGCGCGACTTCATCGACCGCAACTTCGACTCACCTCTCGACCTGGCCGGGTTATCGCTGGCCAAGCTCGTTGCGCTGCGTGGCTTTTCACGACTCACCCCCACGGTGGCCCGCTACTTCCGCGACGAGCGACTGCAGCGGATCTTCAGCTTCCAGGCCTTGTATGCCGGTGTCTCACCTGCCCGGGCACTGGCCATCTACGCGGTGATCTCCTACATGGACCTCGTTGAAGGCGTGTCCTATCCGGTTGGCGGTATGAACGCCCTTCCCACAGCGATGGCGGGGGCAGCCCGCAAGTCCGGTGTCGAGCTCGTCTACGACACGCGGGTCAGCGCGACCACATGGAAGGGCGATCGGGTCACTGAGGTGCGGTCAGCAGACGGACGCACCTGGCCGGCGGACGCCGTGGTGATGACGCTCGACCGGCCTGCCGCGCTTACTGTCCTGGACCGGCCGGAGCGACACTCGCTGACCGGACGCCGGCCCAGGACCCACTTCTCGCCATCCTGTGTCGTCCTCGCCGCCGGAGTGCAGGCGTCGTGGCCCGAAGCGGCTCACCACACCATGCACTTCGGACATGCGTGGTCGCACGTCTTCGACGACCTGGACGCTGGGCGGTTGATGCGCGACCCGTCCTTTCTGGTCTCGCTGCCATCGATCACTGATCCGGGACTCGCGCCGGGAGGGAGCAGTGCGGCATACGTGCTCTTTCCCGCTCCGAACCTCGACCACGATCACCCTCTGGACTGGGCCAGTCTGCGAGGTCCTTACCGAGAGCACATGCTCAACACCGTTGAGAGCGCTGGCTATCGGGGCTTCGGAGATGCCATCGAGGCCGAGCTGCTGATCACCCCCCAGGACTGGTCCGACCGCGGTCTCGGCGCCGGCACGCCGTTCGCCGCCGCGCACACCTTCGGTCAGACCGGCCCCTTCCGCTCCCCCAACACACTCGGCAGCAACGTCGCGTTCGCCGGCTCGAGCACGACGCCCGGCGTCGGTGTGCCCATGGTGCTGATCAGCGGGCGCCTTGCCGCCGAACGTCTGATCGGCCGTGACCCGACCTATCACTCGCTTGCGTGGCGTTGAGAGTCAACGTGGCATCGAGGCCGGCCGGTACTCCGGAGCTTGCCGCGGCATACGAACAGTGCCGTCGGATCCATGCAGCCCACGGCCGGACCTACTACCTCGCTACGAGACTGCTCCCCCGCGACCGGCGACCTGACGTGTGGGCCCTCTACGCCTTCGCCCGGGTTTCTGACGAGCTCGTGGACGGACCAGACGTCCAACCTGCCAACCCAACGGCGCTGCTCATGTGGCGCGAACAGGCAATGGCGGCAATGCGATCCACTTCGTCACCGAACCCGGTCGAGCAGCCCGTTCTGGCGGCGACCTGGCACACGATGCGCACATTCGGGCTGGAGGCAGGCCTGATCCAGGAGTTCCTCGACTCGATGGTCATGGACCTGACGGTCTCCCGGTACGCCACGTGGGAGGAGCTCCGCGGCTACATGCGCGGAAGCGCGGCTGTGATCGGCGAGCTGATGGCACCACTGCTGGGGGCACATGGCCCGGACGCCCTTTTCCGTGCTGGAGCACTAGGCGAGGCCTTTCAGCTGACGAACTTCATCCGCGATGTCAGCGAGGACTACAGCTTGAACCGGATCTATCTGCCGCAGGCAGACCTGGCGCGCTTCGACGTCAGCGAGGACATGCTTGCCGATGCTGTGCGCACCTCGACACCCTCGCCACAGGTTCGTTCCCTGGTCGCCTTCGAGGTCCGTCGAGCCGTCAGCCTCTATGCGGTCGCGGGGCCCGGACTGAGAATGGTCGACGCGCGCAGCCGGCCCTGTCTTGAGGCCGCGTACACGCTCTACAAGCGGATCCTGCATGGCGTCATTGCCAATGACTTCAACGTGTTCCAGCGCCGGATCACGGTGCCCACCGGTCAACGTCTGGCTACGGTTGGGCACGTCGCGACACGCACCGCCATCTCCGGCGTCACTGCGACGACCCGGTCCTGGTGCCGGTCCACACCCAGACCGCGCAGCTGATGAGGACGAGGGCGAATCCGAACGCCAGGTCCTCGACCGGCGCATAGGCGATGCGACCGTCGCCGAAGAGCACAGCTCGCTCCGAACCCACGATGGCGGCGTCGTTGTACCGGACGATGCCGCGCCCGGTCAGCCAGCCGTTGGTGAGCAGCTGGAAGAAGAGGATGATCCCGTAGGCCATCCACCAGGTCAGCGAGCGGACCAACGCGGTGTGGAGGACGAACAGGTCGGCAGATATCGCGACCAGCACGGCCAGTGCTGCTGCGACGGTGTAAGCGTTCATCCGGCGTCTGACCTCACGACTTGTTGCGCCGAGCGCGCGCAGCGGTGACGGCCTCCAACGTGAGGATGCCGGCGAAGGGGATCACCACGAAGAACGCGTATTCCTCCAGGGGTAGCCCCCACAGTCGGCCGGCGAATGTCTGAGCAGGGTCGAACTGCCACTGCCCGGCCGCAGTGGCCGCGATGTCCCAGGTCACGAAGACCCCGGCTACTGGGAGGACTGCCTTGAGCAGACGCGCCGGCTGGCCCATGACGTCCAGTCGGTAATAGTTGTGCAGCGGCAGAACTGCGATCAGGACGAGGACGAGCATCGCGGCATACGACGCATGCCTCAAGCCGTCACCCCATGCTCAGCTGCCATCGACAGGTCTCAGCCCGCCGCGATCACAGGGCGGCTTCCATCGCACGGCGGCGTACCTCGGTCTTGAACCCGCCGCGGAGGGCGTCGATGGGGGCGCCCTGGACAGGGAGGGTGGCGTCCGGGGTGAAGAGCCATCGCAGGATCTCGGCGTCGCTCATCCGGCCATCAGCGAGCACCGTGAAGGTCCCGGGAAGCTCGGGCATGGGCCCAGCCTCGTTGAGAAACTTGGACGGCACCGACATCACGTTGCGGGGGCCGATCCGGAAGCCGAGCAGCTGCCGGTCGATGAGCAGCTGACGGACGTCGCTGAGTCGCAGCCCCAGTCGTTCGCCCAGATCAGGCACGGTGAGCCACTCACCCACCAGCTGCTCCAGGTCATCGTCGCTCGGTTCATCGGGGGAGTTGTCGTCAGCCACGGCTCAACACTCTCACTGTCCGGGCACAGAGCAAATTACCTTCAGGGAAGTCGAGGTGGCGCGCACGCCTATCGGGTAACGTTCACTCCAGTCACACTAAGTGCTGCGAGCCTCATCTGGCCGCTCGCACCTCTTCTGTCCCATCAGACCCGGAGGTTGTTCGTGAGCCCCTTCGTCGCTCTTCCCCCCGTGATCGCGCATCTGCCGGCCCACGCCAAACCCGCGGTCGTGGTCCGGCGTGCCCAAACCGCCCCCTACGGCTGGCAGATCCTGACCGTACGAGGCGGCGACACCCTCAGCGACATCGCAATAGCTCATCGGAGCACGGTCGGCGCGCTGATCGCCCGCAACAAGATCAGCGATGGTGGTGCCTTCCTTGCGATCGGACGTCAGCTGTGGGTCCCCCGCACGACGCCCGCCCGTGCGCCGGCCCCTGCCGTGGCCCCTGCCGTGGCCCGGACCGCGACCCATGTAGTGCGCTCGGGCGACACCCTGGGAAGCATCGCCGCCCACTACAAGGTGAGCCTCGCGACGCTCTACTCGCTCAACAAGATCAGCCGGACGGCATACATCCAAATTGGGCAGCAGATCAAGATACCGGCACCGGCAGCCCGTGCAACGGCCAAGGCGAGCACCAGCATCGCGGTCACCACCACCGCGCTCACGGTGCGCTCCGGTGACACCATCGGGGCCATCGCCGTGCGCCAGGGAGTGTCACAGACCTCACTGCTGAAGGCCAACGGCCTCACATCTGGCTCGGTCCTGCAGATCGGTCAGACGCTGAAAGTGGTGACCGCGGTCAGCAAGGTGGCCGACAGCTCCAACACGTTCGCCGGACGTACCTACTCCGACCAGATCGTGGGTGCCGCCGCGGCCAACCGCCTCTACCTGGCCCAGGAGAGTGTGCCGAGCCGCATGGAGACCAAGGCCATGATCGAGTCCACCGCGCAACGCCAGGGGATCGACCCTGCGCTGGCCCTCGCGATCTCGTGGCAGGAGTCGGGGTGGAACCAGCGCCAGGTGTCGGTGGCCAACGCGATCGGAGCCATGCAGGTCATCCCGAGCTCAGGCGTATGGGCGTCCGACCTTGCCGGTCACACGCTCAACCTGCTCGACACGCAGGACAACATCACAGCCGGCATGGTGATCCTGCGTTCGCTGAGCCGCAGCGCACACTCCGAGCAAGAGGTGATCGCGGGCTACTACCAGGGTCTGTACTCCGTTCAGCACAACGGCATCTATCCCGACACCAAGGTGTACGTCGAGTCGGTCCTGGCGCTCAAGAGCCGGATGTAGGAACCGCCCGAGGGGCCGTATGTCGATCGCCGGGCTTGCCTGCGCGGAGCGGCCACCATCGTTACATAGACTCTGCGCGTGACAACTGCTGGTTCCACCTCCCTCATCGAGCATGTGCTCGACGGGCGCTACCGCGTGCTGTCACACCTGGCCGATGGCGGGATGGCGACCGTCTACGTCGCTCTGGACCTGCGCCTCGACCGCAAGGTCGCCCTCAAGGTCATGCGGCCCGACCTCGCCAGGGACGAGACCTTCGTCAGCAGGTTCCGCCGCGAGGCCCGCTCCGCCGCCAAGCTGAGCCACCCCAACGTCGTGGCCGTCTACGACCAGGGCGAGGACGGAGGCAACGTCTTCCTGACCATGGAGCTGGTCAACGGCCTGACCCTGCGACAGGTCATGCAGGCCGAGGGACCGCTGACCCCGCGAGCCGCGCTGGACATCATCGACCCGGTTCTGCAGGCCCTGGGGGCAGCACACAGCGCCGGTCTGGTCCACCGCGACGTCAAGCCCGAGAACGTCATCCTGCGCGAGGACGGGACGGTCAAGGTGGCCGACTTCGGCCTCGCGCGCGCTATCGCCACGGGAACCTCGACCGCGCAGACCGGCGTTCTCCTCGGCACCGTCGCCTACCTCTCGCCGGAGCAGGTCGAACGCGGCCAGGCCGACGCCCGCAGCGATGTCTATGCCGCCGGGCTGTTGCTCTTCGAGATGCTTGCCGGGTCCAAGGCCTTCATCGGTGACTCACCCATCCACGTCGCCTACCAGCACGTCCACAGCGAGGTGCCTGCGCCCTCGAGCAGGATCAACACCGTGCCCGAAGCCCTCGACCAGCTGGTCGCAAGGGCCAGCGCACGCAACCCCGATGACCGACCCCGGGACGCGAACCAGATGCTTCGGGAGCTGCGGGAGGCGCGTCAGCTGCTCTCCCCTGCCGAGCTCGACCTGCGGCCGGCAGATGCGTCAGGTGCCGCCGCCGTGAACATGACGATCGCGATCCCTCGCACCGAGGTGGTTTCCCCGGTTGATGCTCCACGCAGTGCAGGGCTGCTGAGGAAGGCTTCGTGGCGAGGACGCACCTGGCCCGTGGTGGTGCTCGCGCTGATCCTTCTGGCGGCCGTTGCGGCCCTCTGGTTTTTCGTCGCCGGCCCGGGCGCCAGCACCACGGTCCCGAAGGTCGCCGGATCGACCACGCAGGTCGCAGAGCTCGCGCTGACCAACGCCCACCTCAGCGCCAAGGTGGTCAGGTCCTTCGACGAGACGACCAAGATTGGGGTGGTCCTCGCCGCCGACCCACCGGCCGGGCGAGACGTTGGCCGGGGCTCGACCGTCATCCTGACCGTGTCACAGGGGCAGGAGCGGTATGCCGTGCCCAAGCTGGTCGGACGCAGCCAGGCCGAGGCCGCGCAGCGCCTCACCGACGCCAAGCTCGCGGTCGGCAAAGTGACCAAGGGCTTCAGCGAGACCGTGCCCCAGGGCCAGGTCATCTCGACCTCACCCGCCGCGGACACCTCGGTCAAGCGGGCTACTGCCGTCGCCCTGGTGATCAGTCAGGGCCGTCAGCCGATCCCGGTCACCGACTGGACCGGCAAGCCGGCCGACCAGGCGGTCAAGGCACTGACTGACGCCAAGCTCAAGGTCGATGCCACCAAGAAGGACTGGAGCGACACGGTGCCCGCCGGTGCGGTGTTGAGCCAGTCCCCTGCAACCGGGACGCTCTTCCTGGGCGACCCTGTCGTCCTCGTCGTCTCGAAGGGTCCACAGTTCGTGGTGGTCCCCGATGTCTTCGGCCAGAAGGATGGCGAGGCAAAAACGCTGCTCGAGGGTCTTGGCTTCAAGGTGAAGATCGACCGGTTTGCAGGTGGCCTTTTGGGCTTTGTCCAGAGCCAGTCGATAGCCGCAGGCACCCTGGCACCAAGTGGCTCGCCGATCACGCTCATCGTTGTCTAAGGGCCCGGAACTGTTGACAACAGCGCGTTCCCGTCGCATCGCGACACTGCTGCTCGTGGCCGCCACCATGGTCTGGGGTTCGACCTTCTTCCTGATCCGTGACGTCGTTCGCCAGCTGCCGCCAACCGACTTCCTTGCAGTCCGCTTCACGATCGCGGCCGCAGCGATGGTGGCCGTGTTCTGGCGACCCATGCTGGCGCTCAGGAGGCGTGAGCTGGCGATCGGGTTGGGCCTCGGCGCCCTGTATGCCGTCGCCCAGATCCTGCAGACGGTGGGCCTGGCGCACACCGAGGCTTCGCGATCGGGCTTCATCACCGGCACCTATGTCGTTCTCACCCCGATCTTTGGTGCCATCCTCCTTCGCGACCACATACCCAGAAGGACCTGGCTCGCCGTCCTCATGGCCACGGCAGGACTGGCAACGTTGTCCTTCAACGGGATCGGCGGGGGGTTCGGGTTCGGAGAGGCGGTGACCCTGCTCGCGGCCGCTGTCTACGCTCTGCACATCATTGGCCTGGGACGTTACTCGTCGCTCGGGTCAGCAGGCGCACTCTCCGCCGTCCAGATGGTCGCGATCGCTGTCGTGTCCGTGGTTGCCGCAACCCCGGGTGGCATCGAGCTTCCGAGCGGCCGGGGCGTATGGGCGTCGGTGCTCTACATGGCCCTGGTTGCCGGCGCGTTGGCCATCTGGGCGCAAACGTGGGCGCAGTCCCATCTGAGCGCACCACGAGCGGCGATCGTGATGACTCTCGAACCGGTGTTTGCGGCCGGGTTCGCCGTTGCGTTGGGCGGCGAGTCGATGACTCTGCGGATGCTGCTCGGCGGTGCCATGGTCCTAGCTGCGATGTACATGGTTGAGCTCACCGGGCGCCGGGCTGACCTGACTGCCGGGCAGAGCCCTCCCACCGAGCTCCTCCATCACGAGGTCTGACCACGTGATCTGAGCTGGTGGATCGCCACCTTCGCCGAGGATGACTTCTTCCTCGGTCACAATCCCCCCTCTCCCGGCCGAGCCGCTTATGCTTGGAGACCGCACCTTCGACAACGAAAGGCCTCAACCGTGAGTAGTGGTGGGTCAGCTCCTGTGAACCACCAGACCGGTCTCGAGATATCGACCGGCGGGCTCACCGACCGGAAGAACCGCCCCCTGCGAGACTTGCGGATCTCGGTCACCGACCGTTGCAACTTCCGCTGCGTCTACTGCATGCCGAAGCAGATCTTCGGGCGCGACTTCGTCTTCATGGAGCGAGACGAGCTGCTGACCTTCGAGGAGATCACCCGGCTGGCCAGGATCTCGGTCGCCCATGGAGTCCAGAAGATCCGCCTCACCGGCGGCGAACCGCTGCTGCGAAAGGGCCTTGAGGACCTGGTGGGCATGCTCTCAGCTCTGAAGACCCCTAGCGGGGGTGATATCGACATTGCCCTGACTACCAACGGATCGGCCCTGGCGCTCAAGGCACAGTCACTCAAGGACGCGGGCCTGAAGAGGGTGACCGTCTCCCTTGACTCCCTGGACGATGCGACCTTCAAGACCCTGAACGACGTGGACTTCCCCGTGACCAAGGTCCTGGACGGCATTGACGTGGCCCACTCGGTCGGCCTCGGCCCGATCAAGGTCAACATGGTGGTCAAGGGTGGCCAGAACGACCAGGACATCCTGTCGATGGCCCGCCACTTCAAGGGTTCGCCATACATTCTGCGGTTCATCGAGTTCATGGATGTCGGAAGCAGCAACGGCTGGAAGATGGCGCAGGTGGTTCCCTCGGCCGAGGTCGTCAGCCGGATCAACGCCGAGCTGCCCCTGGAGGAGGTCGCAGCGAACTACCGCGGGGAGACCTCCGGCCGATGGCGGTATCGAGATGGGGGCGGTGAGATCGGGGTGATCTCCAGCGTCACCCAGGCCTTCTGCCATTCGTGTACGCGGATTCGGGTCTCCACCGAAGGCAAGCTGTTCACCTGTCTGTTTGCCACCGAAGGCCATGACCTCCGTGCCCTGATGCGAGGCGGGTGTTCTGACGAACAGCTCGCGAGCGTCATGGCCCAGATCTGGCGTGAGCGCACGGACCGCTATTCGGAGCTGCGGAGCGCGAAGACCCGCGAGCTTTCGGCCACCGGAAAGAAGAAGATCGAGATGTCCTACATCGGCGGATGAGCACTCAGCTGCCGGCATACTGCCGTGACGATCTGGTCGCTCGAGAGGACTGGCCTATCCTTGCCCGGTGACAGCAGAAGATCAGGTGACGGTGAGGTTCTTCGCGGGTGCCCGCGCTGCGGCTGGGTGTGACCAGCTACTGGTGGAGCCCGGGACCCTGGAAAGGGTCGTCGAAAGCATCCATGCCGCATTTCCCGCTCTGAAGGCCGTCACGCCGATGTGCAGCTTCCTCGTGGACTCGCTGTCTGCGACGCGGCGTGATGGCGGCCCGATCGTCGGCCCTGGCTCCACGGTGGACGTCCTGCCCCCATTTGCCGGCGGATAGCCCGACAGCACTACGGGCAGTTCACCCATTCGTCTGTGCCGTCCCCGAAAAACTGGTGCTTCCAGATCGGGAGGCGGGCCTTGACCTCCTCAACGAGGTCGGCGCATGCCGCGAAGGCGGGCGCCCGGTGACCCCCGCTCACGACGGCAACAAGGGCTGCGTCGCCCACCGCCAGCCGGCCGCAACGATGGACCACCGCGAGCGCCACGACGTCGTGACGCCCACAGACCTCCTTGGCCACCTGTTCAAGAACGGCGCCCGCACTCGGATGAGCCTGGTACTCAAGATCCAGCACATGTCGCTGATGATCATGGTCCCGGACCGCTCCGACAAAGCTGACAACCGCTCCTGCCCGACTGTCCGCGACCATCCGCTCGAGGTCGGCGACGCTGATCGCATTGTCAACGATCTCGGTGTGCACGACGGTGCCTACGACAGTGCTGTTGGCCATGTCGACATCTTGCCTCACCACCTCCCGCGGTGCCATGTCGAGAGGAGACCCATCGCGGCGTCTAGGGTGGCTCATGCCCCCACCGCACGCCGACAAACACGGCGCCAACGAACAAACAAGGAGCCAAACCCCATGATGCAAGCCTGGATCGACACCGTTTGCGCGAAGCTGAACCT
Source organism: Actinomycetales bacterium (assembly GCA_038236365.1). GTDB lineage: Bacteria > Actinomycetota > Actinomycetes > Actinomycetales > Dermatophilaceae > UBA4719. The sequence continues at coordinate 28,864 of JBBRZV010000007.1, forward strand.
GCCATCGGACGTCAAGACCGACTTGATCCTGGACGTAGCCCGCGTCGCTGCCCACAATGTCGAGCGGCCTGCTGCACCGGTCACCACCTACCTGCTCGGCATCCTCGTCGGACGTGGGATGGACGTGAGCGAGGCCGCCGCAAAGATCCAGGAGCTGGCGGCTACCTGGCCGAAGTCAGCGGAGTAGCTCGACCTGAGCCGGGACGCAGGTCACGCTGTGCGGGCCGGCTTGTTGATCAACGTGCTCACCACGTCAGCCGCATAGGTGGTGTCGTCGTCATCGACGTCGAGGTGCCAGACCAGCCGGACGCAGTCCTCGTTGACGGCATAGATCCGCAACCCCCGCAGCGCAGACGCCGACACGAAGTCCGCAGCAGCCCAGCCGGCCTGCCCAACGTCGGCCATCACGATGTTCGTCTGGACATGGCCAGGGTCGATGACCTCCGGAAACCGGCTTGCGATGGTCTCGGAGAACGTCCGGGCGCGGCGGTGGTCGTCGGCCAGGCGCGCGACGTGGTGGTCCAGCGCCCACAACCCGGCCGCCGCAAGAATCCCCGCCTGACGCATGCCACCGCCATACCGCTTGCGCCACACCCGAGCCTCCTCGATGTGTGCGCGCGACCCGGCGAGAACCGAGCCGACAGGCGCACCAAGGCCTTTGCTCAGACAGACCGACACCGTGTCGAACTGCTGGCCGTATGCCGAGAGCTCGATTCCCGTGGCAACGTGGGCGTTCCAGAGGCGGGCCCCGTCAAGGTGCATGGCCACGCCCAAAGGCTCGGTGGCTGCGCGGAGCGAGCGGATCGCGTCGAGCGGCTGGATCGTGCCCCCGCCGAAGTTGTGGGTGTTCTCCACGACGATCGCCGCGGTCGACACCTGGTAGGTCCCGGCCCTGGGCTGCATCAGTCGCAATGGCTGGGCCGGGTCGAGCAGGCCCCGAGGAGCTGACCACGTCCTCGACGAGATGCCGGAGAAGATGGCTGCGGCCCCCATCTCACCCCTGAGCACGTGCGCCAGCTCATCGGTGATCAGCTCCTGCCCCGGCCCGACGTGCAGGCGGATCCCGAGCTGGTTGGCCATCGAGCCCGACGGCGTGAACAGGCCTGACTCATGACCGAGAAGGTCGGCTACGCGGTCCTCGAGAGCCAGGACCGTCGGGTCCTCGCCATAGACGTCGTCGCCAACCTCGGCCGAAGCCATAGCCATTCGCATGGCAACGACCGGCTGGGTGATCGTGTCGGACCGGAGGTCGACGACGCGGTCGGTCATGCCTGGAGCATCTCGGCCACGAGGAACGCCAGCTCGAGACTCTGCTGGTGGTTCAGGCGCGGGTCGCAGAGCGTCTCATAGTTCTTCTCCAGATCGGCGTCGACGATCTCGCCGGCCCCACCCAGGCACTCGGTGACGTCGTTGCCGGTGAGCTCGATGTGCATACCACCGGGGGTGGTGCCCAAAGTACGATGCACCTCGAAGAAGCCACGGACCTCATCAACGACGTCGTCGAAATGACGTGTCTTGTAACCCGATTCGGACTCGAAGGTGTTGCCATGCATGGGGTCACAGATCCACGTCACCACCGCACCTGAAGCGGTGACCTTCTCGACGATTGACGGCAGCGCCTCCCGGACCGTGCCCGCGCCCATCCGCGTGATGAGGGTCAGGCGTCCCGGCTCACGCTCGGGGTCGAGCTTGTCGATCAGCCGCAGCAGGTAGTCCGGATCGGCTTTGGGGCCAACCTTGACGCCGATCGGGTTGCGGATGCGGGAGACGAAGTCGATGTGCGCCCCAAACAGGTCGCGGGTCCGCTCCCCCACCCACACGAAGTGACCGGCAACGTCGTATGGCAGGCCGGTGCGCGAGTCGATGCGGGTCAGGGGCCGCTCATAGTCGAGCAGGAGGGCCTCGTGGCTGGCGAAGAACTCGACCGTGCGAAGGGCGTCGAAGTCGGCGCCACAGGCGGCCATGAACTTCATCGCCTTGTCGATGTCCGCGGCCAGCCGCTCGTATCGCGAGTTGGCCGAGTTCGCGATGAAGCCGCGGTTCCAGTCGTGGACATAGCGCAGGTCAGCGAAGCCACCAGTCGTGAACGCCCTGACGAGGTTGAGCGTCGCCGAGCTGGCGTTGTAGGCCCGTACAAGCCGGTTCGGGTCGGGAGTGCGCGACTCGGGAGTGAAGGCGAAGTCGTTGACCATGTCACCCCGGTAGGCAGGGAGCGTCACCTCGCCACGTGTCTCAGCGTGGCTGCTTCGTGGCTTTGCGTACTGGCCCGCGATCCGGCCGACCTTGACCACGGGCATGCTCGCGCCGTACGTCAGGACGGCCGCCATCTGCAGGATCGTCTTGATCCGGTCGCGGATGTTGTCAGCCGTTGCGGAGGCAAACGTCTCGGCGCAGTCGCCGCCCTGCAGGACGAACGCCCTGCCGAGCGCCGCCTCAGCCAACCGGCTCTTGAGCACGTCACACTCGCCAGCGAAGACCAGTGGCGGATAGCTGGCAAGCGTCTCGGTGGCGCGGGCGAGTGCGTCGGCATCAGGCCACCTGGGCTGCTGGGCGGCCGGCAGATCGCGCCAGGCGTCAAGGCCGGAGAGAACGTCAGGGCTTGCGTCGATCCGATCAGGGGTGCTCACGCCCCAAGGGTAGTTGTGAAGTCAGCCGAAGAAGACCTCAGCCTCGGTCATCCGCTCTGGTGGCACCGTCTTCAGAGTCCCGACGGCTTCAGCCAACGGAACCCGGACGATGTCGGTGCCGTGAAGGGCGACCATCATGCCGAAGTCCTTGTCGTGAACCGCGGCTGCGGCGTACAGGCCGAAACGGGTGGAGAGCACGCGGTCGTATGCCGTGGGCGTGCCACCGCGTTGCAGGTGCCCCAGGATCACCGAGCGGGTCTCGATGCTGGTGCGCTTCTCGATCTCGTCGGCCAGCCAGTCGGCGATCCCGCCAAGGCGGATGTGCCCAAACGCATCCAGCTCGCCGGTCTTGAGCGACTCGGCGCCCCCGATCGGCAGCGCACCCTCGGATGTCACCACGATCGGTGCCACTCCCCGGTCAAAGCAGCTGCGCACCTGGGCGGCAACCTTCGCGATGTCGAACTCGCGCTCAGGCACCAGGATCACGTTGGCTCCCCCGGCCATCCCGGAGTGAAGCGCGATCCACCCGGCATGCCGGCCCATGACCTCGACGACGAGCGCGCGGTGGTGGGACTCTGCGGTGGTGCGCACCCGGTCGATCGCCTCGGTGGCGATCATCACGGCGGTGTCGAAGCCGAAGGTGTAGTCCGTTGCGAACAGGTCGTTGTCGATCGTCTTGGGCACCCCGACGACACCGAAACCGTCGTCGGTGAGCTTCTTGGCCACACCGAGCGTGTCCTCACCGCCGATCGCGATCAGGGCGTCGATGCCCGCCTCCTCGAAGTTCGTCCTGATCCGGTCCAGCCCGCCATCGACCTTGTAGGGGTTGGTCCGGGAGGACCCCAACATGGTGCCGCCACGGGCCAGGATCCCGTCGACGTCGGCGAGGCCAAGGGGGCGGGTCAGCCCCTCCAGCGGGCCCCTCCAGCCATCACGGAAGCCCACGAACTCGTGGCCGTAGACCTTGACGCCTTTGGTCACCGCCCCCCGGATCACCGCGTTCAGTCCCGGACAGTCGCCGCCACCTGTCAAAACTCCAATACGCATAGGCGGCACCCTATCGCCCCGCGCTTCTCCCGTCGCTAGGGTCGCGGACATGACCTTCTCTATCGCGGCCCGCGTCGGCGATGCCTACGGCGTGGCGGTGGCCAGCAAGTTCATCGCCGTAGGTTCGGTGGTCCCGGCAGTCCGGCTCGGCGTCGGCGCCATCGCCACCCAGGCGATGGCCAAGGTGTCCTACGGCGCGGACGGCCTGGCGCTGCTGGCATCGGGCTCGAACGCACCCGAGACAGTGGCGAGGCTGACCGCGGCGGACGAGGGACGGGACAACCGCCAGCTCGGCGTGGTCGGCGCCAGCGACCAGAGCACGTTCACCGGGCCGGCCTGCATGGACTGGGCCGGCGGGACGAGCGGAGGCGACGCTGACAGTGGCTACGCCATCCAGGGAAACATCCTGGTCGGAGAGCACGTCGTCGCGCGCATGCAGCAAGCCTGGCTCGAGGTCCCGAGCCTTCCGTTGGCGCCCAGGCTCATGCGGGCACTGGTGGCCGGCGACAACGCAGGCGGCGACAAAAGAGGACGGCAGAGCGCCGCACTGTATGCCGTGGCCCCGGGAGCCGGGTACGACCACTGCGGCGTCATTGCCGACCTGCGGATCGACGATCACCCCGACGCGACCCAGGAGCTGATGGCGCTGGTGGACCTTCACGACCTCTACTTCGGCTCCCCCGGCACGGTGCTGCCACTGGTTGGGCCCCTCGCGGACGAGGTGCGCCTGCATCTGACCAGCCTGGGACGAAGCCAACCCGACCTCGGGGCGGCTTTGGCGGACTGGGCCGGCGAGGCCAACTTCGAGATGCGACTGAGCCTGGAGGGCATTGACAGCCGTGTGCTCGAGGAGCTGCGCAAGGCCGGCGGACCGGCCAGCCAGACATGAGCCAACGCACCATGAGCCAACGCAGCGAAGCAGAAGCCGTCGGGGTGATCCTTGCCGTTGACGCCGGGACGACAGGGGTCACGGTGCTTCTGGTCACCGAGCAGGCCGAGGTGCTGGCCCGCGGGTATGCCGAGTTCGCCCAGCACTTCCCGCAGCCGGGATGGGTCGAGCACGCACCCGAGGAGTTCTGGCAGGCGACCCTCACCGCGACACAGGCCGCCCTGGACCTCGTCCCCGGCGCCTCGGTCATGGCTGTGGGTGTCACCAACCAGCGTGAGACGGCAGTCCTGTGGGACCGGCAGACGTTGGCCGCACCGCGACGAGCGATCGTCTGGCAGGACCGGCGTACGTCAGCGATCTGCGAACGGCTGGAGTCAGCCGGTCACGGTGCCCGCGTCACCGAGCTGACCGGCCTGCGGCTCGACCCCTACTTCACCGGGACCAAGCTGACCTGGCTGGCCGAGAACGACGCGCGGGCATGGGACGGCGTCCTGTCAGGTGAGGTGGCGGTCGGGACCGTCGACTCCTACCTCGTCGCGCGGATGAGCGGCGGCGGCGCCCATGTCACCGATGCCTCGAACGCCTCCCGCACCCTGCTGTATGACGTGCAGCGGGGCCAGTGGTCCGCCGAGCTCTGCGAGCTTCTGGGTGTTCCGCTGGGAGCCCTTCCCGAAGTCGTGCCCAACTGGGGAACCTTCACCCGAACCGACCCGGCAGCCTTCCTGGGTATCGACGCACCCATCTCGGGGATGGCCGGCGACCAGCAGGCCGCGCTCTTCGGTCAGGCCTGCTTTGGCGTTGGTGACGCCAAGTGCACCTATGGAACCGGCTCGTTCATCCTGGTGAACACCGGAAAGACGTTGCAGCGCAGCGACGCCGGCCTCTTGTCCACGGTCGCCTGGCAAGGACCAGACGGCGCTCTGACCTACGCCCTCGAGGGCGCCATCTTCGTGACAGGTGCCGCGATTCAGTGGCTCCGCGACGGCCTTCAGATCATTGGCTCCGCGGCCGAGACGGCAGCGATCGCGAGCACCGTCAGCGACTCCCAGGGAGTGGTCTTCGTGCCGGCGCTGACCGGGCTGGGCGCTCCGCACTGGGACCCTCAGGCGCGGGGCTCGATCCACGGCATCACCCGCGGTACGACGCGCGCTCACCTCGTCCGGGCAGCACTGGATGCCATCTGCTTTGAGGTGCGCGACGTGTTCGACACCATCGAGACGCCGATCCCCGTACTGCGCGTCGATGGCGGTGCCAGCGAGAACCCTCTCCTGATGCAGCTGCAAGCGGATCAGCTCGGCGTACCGGTGGAACGCCCTCGCGTTACGGACACCACCGGTCTGGGCGCTGCGTTCCTGGCCGGTCTCGGCACGGGTGTGTGGTCAAGCCAGGAGGAGATCGCCGCGACGTGGGAGCTGGAACGACGGTTCGAACCCCGCGGCGACGCCCGTAAGGGCGCCGACACGGCATACCTGCAGTGGTTGAAAGCAGTCGAGCGCAGCAAGGCATGGGCGCAGGAGCCGGCCCGCTAGACGAACGGCATGATCAGTGTGGAGATGCCGAAGACCACGAATCCGAGGATGAAGGCAGCCACCGTGTAGCCCATGACCTGGCGCACGTTGAGCTTGGCGATCGCGAGAACCGGGAGCAGCCAGAACGGCTGGATCATGTTGGCCACGGCCTCACCGATGGCGACCGACATCGAGATCTTGCCCATATAGGCCGGTGAGGTCTGGCCCAGCTGCATCGCGGTGCTGACGGCGACAGGACCCTGGACAGCCCAGTGGCCACCACCGGAGGGCACGAACAAGGTGATCACCACGGACGCGACGTAGTTGAGGAAGGGCAAGGTGTAGACGGTTGCGCCCGAGACTATCGAGGCTGCGATGACGGCCTGAAGCGGTCGAACGCTCTCGGTGGGCGCATAGCCCAGCAAGCCAACGATGCCCCCATAGAGCGGGTACTGCAGCAGCAGTGGACCGGAGGTCTTGGCGGCCGAGGTGAACGACCGGATGAACCTGATGGGCGTTCCGTGCAGAAGGGCGGCGAGCGCGGTGAAGAGCATGACCATTGAGGCGATGTTGAGGGCGAACCCGCTGCGAACAAAGAACGCAGCACCCGCGAGAAAGAGGATCACGTTCAGGATCCAGAGGTTCTCCAGACGCTCGGCGAAGGACGCCCGGCCGGTTCGCGACGCTGTAGGCGAATCGACATCCTCCGCGAACACCGCCGGGTCAGTCTCTTCCACCGTGGTGGGCGCCATTCGCCAGATGGCAAGCCCGATGATGATGATCGTCGCAATGATGGTCAGGTAGCTGTAGGGCTGGAAGATAGTGAACTTCAGCGGCACCGTCTGGTGGGTCAGCGAGTAGATGACGTTGAGCTTGCTCTTCGGGTCGGTGTTGGCCAGCGCGATGGAGCTTGAGAGCCCTTGGGTCCAGACCATGAAGCCCATATAGCCGGCAGCGACCATGTAGCCGAAGCTCGCCTTGTGAAGTCTGGCGGCCACCTGGCGGGCCAGGAGGGCTCCCACGACCAGTCCCAGTCCCCAGTTGACGACCGAGGCAAGAGCGGCGACGCCGAAGCAGAGCAGGGCACCTTGTACCTGGTTGCGCGGCTTGCTGGCCAGCCACCCTAGACCACGCTTGACGATCGGGGCCTCGGCGAGCGTGTATCCGCTGACCAGGATGAGAATCATCTGCATGGCGAAGGTGAAGATGTTGTCGGTGCCCCAGACGCCCTGGTACCAGCTGTCAACGATGCCGCCCGCGCCAGCGCCAGGCACCAGGATGAAGATGAGCGCGACGACGATCAGGGTGAGGATGACGGCGAACAGGTAGGGGTCGGGCATGAGTCGTTCCACGTAGTGGACGCAGATGTCGGTGAACCACCGCATCGGCGTCTTGCGCTCGACGGCAGGTGTCTGCGGCGGGCTCGTGGGCTTCTGCGCCGTGGCGGTCATCGCTGCCCTTTGACGGGCCCGCCGGCAATGCTGCGGACCTGGCCGTGGGTCATGGCTCTCATGTGCTTCCTCGCTGCTGATGGTGCGTCGACACGGCCCCATGCACTCGAGGTCGACGGAGAATGTGGCCCGGTGGTTGGCGCTCGGATCGAGATGATGAGCTGAAGACGCGGTTCGCCGTGCCGCGCTCAAGGTACGCGCGTCCAACTTGGGTCCTCGCACCGGTATCCGGACATATTGGTGCGAACAGGTGCACACGACCATGGATCAAGGCACCAACCAGGCGTAGCGTCGAAGTTCCACAGTTCACGAGGATTCCAACCAGGGAGCACCGATGGCCGACAAGTCGCCTCGACAGCACATGTCCAAGCAGGCAGGCAAGTCCCTCAAGGAGAAACGCGCCGAGAAGCACGCCAAGGCGGACGCCAACCACAAGACCGAGATCGTTCCACCCAGCAAGAAACACTGACCTCCGTCGGGAGCCACCCCCCACGGGCACCTGCAGGGAAGGATCGTCGGCTCGCCTAGCGGTGGAAGCGGCCGCCTGCCAGTATGTGTGGTCGTATGCGTGCCCTACACAACCCCTTCGGGTCCCTGCCGCCTGAGGTGGGGGTCCTCACTGCCGTGGCGTTCTCGGTGGCCCTCGGCTTCGGGATCGTCGCCCCGGCGATCCCGCTGTTCGCCAAGAACTTCGGCGTCAGCAACTTCGCCGCAGGTGCGGTCATCTCGGTGTTCGCTCTCGTCCGCTTCGTATCGGCGCCGGTTGCCGGTCGCATGGTCAACCGTCTCGGCGAGCGGGTGGTCCTGGCCACGGGGATTGGCATCGTCGGGCTATCCAGCCTGCTGGCCGGGTTCTCGAACAGCTACCCGCAGCTCCTCGTGCTTCGGGGTATCGGTGGCTTCGGCTCCGCGATGTTCACGGTGTCCTCGTTCGCGCTGCTCCTACGCGTCGTGGCGCCCAACCAGCGTGGCCGGGCTGCCGGGACCTACCAGACAGGTTTCCTGCTGGGGGCGATCGCAGGCCCCGCCTTCGGCGGCCCTCTGACGGCGTGGTCCCTGCGCGCCCCGTTCTTCGTCTACGCGATCACGTTGCTGGCCGCCGGCACCGTGGCAACAGTGTTCCTCGCTCGCACGGCTTTGCGCGAGCATGAGGTCGTGGCGGGCACCGCCGACCATGCCCCCACCCCCCTCCGAGCTGCGCTTCGCAGCTCGGCCTACCGGGCGGCCGTGGCGAACAACTTTGCCGTCGGTTGGGCGGTCTTCGGCGTCCGCTCCTCTCTCATCCCGCTGTTCGTCGTCGAGGGTCTGCTGCTGGGACCCTCCTGGACCGGTGCGGGTCTGGCAATCTCCGCGGTGGTTCAGGCCCTCGTGCTCATCCCGGCTGGTCGGCTGGTCGACGAGCGGGGACGTCGCCCGTTCCTCCGAGCCGGTGCCGCCTTCGGCCTTGCGGCGGGGCTTGCCATGGCGCTGGCCGGAAGTGCCCCGCTCTTCCTTATCGGGATGGCGCTCTACGGCACGGGCTCGGCGATGCTGGGCGTATCCTCTGCCGCCATCGTCGGCGACGTCATCGGCGGGCGGGGCGGTACCCCGGTCGCCACCTTCCAGATGGCTTCGGACGCCGGCGCGTTCCTGGGCCCGCTCGTGGCCGGCGCACTTGCCGACGCCGCCTCCTTCCAGGTGGCGTTCCTGGCGACGGCCGCAGTCTCCGGACTCGCTTTCGCCACCACGCTGTTCATTCCGGAGACCCAGAGGATGCAGCGACACGCCTGACCGGTGGCGGTTCGGCTACCGCTCGGCGAGAGCCGAGCGCACGCCCGCCAGTCGTTCGTAGGAGGCCAGCACCTCCTGCTGGTCGTCGGCGATGTGACGAACGAGCACATGGCCGAACCCCAGCTCGCCCAGGTCCGCAAAGGCCCGGCTGACCTCAGCCGCTCCCCCGACCACGAGGGCGTCAGGCGGCAGACCTCGGTAACCCCGGGCCAGGATGGGGCCGGCGACCCTCAGCGCGTCAGACGGGTCTGCACCAACGTGGATGTCGCGCCTGATGGCCGTCACGCCGACCGGAAGACCGTGCACCTCGCAACATGAGCGGTAATGCTCGATCTGGGCCGCAGCCTCGGCCGGGGTGGTGCCGGGAGCCGCGATCCATCCGTCCCCGAGCCGCGCAGCCCGGTCGATGGCCGCTGGTGCGGAGGCGCCGATCCAGACGTCGACCGGCTCGGGCGGCAGCGGTCCACCATGGGCTGCCCGGATCGGGAGAGGTTGGCCGGTCGTGACCTCCTCGCCGGCAAGCAGTCGCCGGAGCACATCCAAGGTCGACTCGAACCGCGCCACCCGGCCACGCAACGGGACGCCCATGCCCCCAAACTGGTCGTCGCCACCCCCGAGGGCGCACTGCAGGATGAACCGGCCCCGTGTCAGGGACGCAAGAGTGCCCACCTGCTCGGCCAGAAGCACGGGGTGCCACAGCGGCAGCAGGAAGAGCGCGCCGACCGGCCGGTCGCCCCACTCGGCAAGGACCCGGCCAAGCATCGGCACGTTCTGGTAGTACGTGCCTCCGGTGGAGTGATGCTCCCCGAGGAACATCGAGTCGAGACCGGCATCGCGTGCAGCCCTGACCCGCTCGACCATCCATCGCGCGCCAGCTCGCACATCGGCCACGTCGTAGCCGCTGCGTTCGGAGACCCCGATGTGCACAGCCCATTATCTCCACTTCTCGCGCAAAAGACTGATGGCGCCATGACCATTTCGGAGTACCGTTCTATGGACCGAGCATCCCGACGGACGGGCGAACTGCGCTGCAAGGTATGCCGTTCGGCTCACCCGAGACCTCCGCTACGTGGTTACGACGAGAGCATGAGGTGATCGTATGAACAGCTGGAACGCCATGACGTACGACACGACGGAGTCGTACTTTGTGGCCTTCGACGCCGCGCGAAGCCACGGCGAGGTCCCTCCGGCATACGGTCCCCCAGGCATGGCCACCCGGGTGGACGTCGACCCTGCCAGCTTCGTCCTCACGGCATACGGCCGGTACAACGCCGGGACCGTCCGAGGGGACGCCGACACTGCCGATCGCCACCTGAGCTCGTTCTTCCGCATCTGAGCGCAACGAAACCTGGAGTCGTCATGACCGAGCTGGACCTGGGCGCTATCGAGGCTGATCGCGAACGCCTCCGCACCACGTATCTACGCTCCGACGCCGAGCGGCCCGCGCCGTCGGCACGGGGCATCCACCATGTGGCGCTGCTCTGTGCCGACGTGGAACGCACCATCCGCTTCTACCAGGGGGTCCTTGAGTTCCCGCTGACGGAGATCTTCGAGAACCGCGACTACGAGGGCTCCAACCACTTCTTCTTCGACGTCGGCAATGGCAACCTCCTAGCCTTCTTCGACCTGCCCGGACTCGACCTCGGACCCTACGCAGAGGTGCTTGGCGGGCTACACCACATGGCCATCTCCGTCGAGCCCGAACGCTGGACGCGGCTCAAGGCGAACCTCGAGCAGGCTGGCGTGAGCTACCAGGAGGAGAGCGGCACCTCTGTGTACTTTCCCGACCCTGATGGCGCAAGGATCGAGCTGATCGCGGACCCACTCGGGGAGATGTACGGGAACCTGGTTCTCCGTAAGGTCAGCGATGACAGTCAGCACAAGGTGCGAAAGCCGATGCCACACCGGATGGCGTAGTTCTGAGACCGCGGTCCAGCACCAGCCTTGTATGGCGCGAGGAAGCACCGAGCTGACCAGCTGGTGTCAGGTCGGGGTGTCCAGGCCCTTGGCTATCGCGAATCGGACCAGCTGAACCCGGTTGTGCAGCTGGAGCTTGATGAGGGTGTTCTGGACGTGGTTCTGCACGGTGCGGTGCGAGATGAATAGGTGCGCACCGATCTGCCTGTAGGACATGCCGGTCGCCACGAGCTTGAGCACCTCGATCTCGCGATGGGTCAGCCCGGGCACCTCGCGGCCTTTGTTACCCGCGGCCTCGACGGCCATTCGACGGAACTCGCCAAGAACCAGCCCGGCCAGGCCCGGCGTGAACACGGCCTTGCCGACGGCTGTCGAGCGGACTGCGCTGAGAAAGTCGTCCCGACTGGCCGACTTAAGCAGATAGCCGGTCGCACCGACCTTGACGGCTTCAAGGACATCTTGCTGTTCGGCGCTGGCCGAGAGGATCAGCACCCTGGTCGGGATCTGCGCGTTGACGATCGCCGCACAGACCTGGTCGCCGCGCATCCCGGGGAGGTTGAGGTCGAGCACGAGGACATCGGGGCGGGTGGCAAGCGTCCGACTCACAGCGCTCACACCGTTGTCTGCGGTGGCGACAACGTTGAACCCCGCATCGGTGAGGTCCCGCGCCACGGCGTCGCGCCACATCGGATGGTCGTCTGCCACCACCACACTCACGGTGCTCTCGTCCAGGACGTCCTCTGCGTCAAGCTCGCGGGGTCCGGTCAAGACAGGACCTCCTTCTTGGGCTTCTTGGGCTTCTCGGGCTTCTCGGGCTTCTTGGGCACACTGAGCTCGAGAGACATCCCGGCACCTGGCCTGGAGTCGACGATGGCGGTACCGCCGAGATCTCTCATCCGCCTCAAGATGCTGTTCGCCACCCCCAGGCGGCCGCCCTCGGCGGCCTCGGCGAGCCGACCCGCAGGCACGCCGACGCCGTTGTCACGGATGGTCACGATGACATCGGCGCCGTCGTCCTCGATCAACACCCACGCCTGGGCGTCTGAGCCCGCGTGTCGGCGGACGTTGTCAAGCGCCGCGCTGACGGCAGCCGCCAGCTCCTCGGCCACGCTGCGGGCGAGGAACACCGGTTCGGCCGGGGGTATGACGTTGACGGCGGCGTCGCCGTACCCGCCGAGCACCAGCCGAAGATCGACCTGGCCGTCGACGAGAGCATCCAGCTGGGGCGCTGCCACGCCGCTCACCAGGGCTCGGAGCAGTCGCTCCTGGTCAGAGGCCATCGACCCGAGCTCGCGCGCCTCGCCACCGATGTCGAGCCCACGGCGATGAATATAGGACAGGGTCTGCAGCACGCCATCGTGGACAGTGCGTGCCAGCCGATCGCGCTCGCGCAGCTCCGCCTGGACCCTCAGCGCCTCACGAAGCGCCGCATGCCCGTCGCGCGACAGGTCTGCGCAATAGCCGATGCAGCCACCGAGCAGGACCAGGATCACGATGTTGGTGACCGTGTTCTCCGTGGCCACCCCGACCTCGATCAGGTCCACGACACCCACCAGCGCGGCCGCGACCATCCCGCCACGCCAGCCCTTGAGCACAGCCCAGGCCACCACAGCTGCAGCCGGCCAGAACCCCGGCAGCGTCTTCGCGCCGCCGACAATCACCTCCGAGGTATCGACCAGTCGGGTGCTCAGGATCGCGGCGCAGGCCAGGGCCAGCTCCAGGGCGACCACCCTGGTGGTGCGGGTGCGGTTGAGGACCATGCCAAGCGTCCAGGCTCCAAGCACGCCCAGCACAACCCATCCCAGCCATGGCCGAGCGAAGTCCTCCTGGCGAACGAATGCCACGTACACGGCGTAAAGCCAGGCAATCGGTCGGAAGACATCCACAGCGCGCCACATCGCGGTGACCACGGTGGGCCCCGCCTCGAGGCCTCCGGACGACGCCGCGCTGGAGTAGCGCACCCGCTCAGCTGGCCGCGCGCTCGTCGCCCTGCGACGTCGGCGGAGCCTTGCGCTCGGGGGCCGATTCGGGCGACTCACTCGCGTCGTCGCTCTCAAGCGTGGCTCCATCACCCTTGACTGCCCTATCGAACTTCTCGAACACGTCGGCCGCGTGCTGGAGCTCCTTGGCCTTTGCCTTGGCCGCTGCGAGCAGGCGGTTCTTCATGGACGTGGCGTACATGTCGACGTACTCCCGGCGCGACAGGAGCATGAGCTCGTACATGATCTCGTCAGTGACCGAACGCAGGATGAAGCGGTTCTCCTCCATGCCCTCATAGCGTGAGAAGTCCATCGGCTTGCCGATACGAACGCCGATGCGCATGATCTTGGGGACCTTCTTGCCAGTCGGCTGCGCCTTGTCGGTGCCGATCATGGCTACAGGTAACACGGGACACCCTGCCTCGAGGGCCAGCCTGGCCACACCAGTGCGCCCGCGATAGAGCCGGCCATCGGGCGTGCGCGTCCCTTCGGGGTAGATGCCGAGCATCTCACCACGCCGAAGGACCTTCATGCCGCTCCTCAGCGCCGCCTCACCGGCCATGCCACCGGACCTGTCGACCGGCAGCTGGCCGGCCCCCTTGAAGAACGCTGCGGTGGCCCGTCCCTTGACGCCACGCCCGGTGAAGTAGTCGGACTTGGCCAGGAATGTGACGCGACGAGGAACCACCAGCGGCAGGAAGATGGAGTCGGAGAACGAGAGGTGGTTGCTGGCGAAGATCGCTGCGCCCTCGGCCGGGACGTTCTCCAGGCCCTCGACCCAGGGACGAAACAACAGCCGGAGGATGGGTCCGAGGACAAGTGTCTTGAGCACCCAGTAGAACAACCCCGACCACCTCCACGGTGTGAGACACCCGACACATCCCCGACCCGTGAACTGTACGACACTATGCGCGGGTGACGGGTCGTGCGAGGATTCTTGTCCAAGGACTATCGCGGTTCTTGAGAACCCAGGAGTAGATCTGTGGCCATTCTGCCCGGTGCCGAACCGTTCCACCATGACGGATCCGAGGTCGGGGTGCTGTTATGCCACGGCTTCACCGGCACGCCGCAGAGTATGCGGCCGTGGGGCGAGTACCTCGCCGACAGGGGTTACTCGGTACGTATCCCCCTACTTCCGGGGCATGGGACCACCTGGCAGGAGATGAACCAGACCCGTTGGGAGGACTGGTACGCCGCTGTCGACACGGCCTTCCGTGAGCTCCACGAGGCCTCTGAGCGCGTCGTGGTCTGCGGCCTCTCCATGGGAGGCGCGCTGGCCCTTCAGCTTGCCCAGGGGCATGGGCCCCGCATCAGTGGCCTGGTGCTGGTCAACCCCGCGGTCAAGGTCGAGGACCCCCGCACCCTTCTGCTGCCTGTTCTGAAGCATGTTGTGGGATCCTTGGGGGCAATCGGAAACGACGTCAAGAAGCCGGGCGTCACCGAGCTTGCCTACACCCGCACTCCGTTGAAGGCCGCGCACTCCCAGCTGGTCGCGTGGCAGTCGATCGTCCGGGACCTGCCAGAGGTCACGCAGCCGGTGCTGCTGCTGCGCTCGCCCCAGGACCATGTCGTCCCCGCGTCGAGCTCAGCTCTGATACTTGCCAGGATCTCAAGCCTCGACGTCACCGAGATCCTGCTGGAAGACTCGTATCACGTTGCCACCATTGACAACGACGCCCAGCGCATCTTTGACGAATCAGCCAAGTTCATTGAGCGCACCACGCTGTCATGAACGACCCAGACCCCCTGCGAGCTTCCGACGGGTTCGACCAGGACGCGATCTTCGCCGACATCGTGGCCCACCTGGATGGCGACGAGGCAGATCCCGACGCAGAGCTCATGACCTGGACAGACCAGGCCTCGGTTGCGCAGACCGCGCCCGAGACTGCGGACGACCAGCCGCCAGAAGATGATCGCCAGCCCGTCGACGAGCCACCAGCGCTCTCCGAACCCGGCTACGCGCAAGCTCTTCCGGCCCCACAGGTCTGGCGTGCCCATGCGGTTGACGATGAGCAGGACGAGCACTTCGAGCCACAACCGGTCGCCCCGCTGCCGGTCGGTGACCTGCAGTTCTGGGCCATCATTCTCGGAATGTGCGGGGGGCCATTGCTGCTGCTCTACCTGGTGCTCTTCAACAGGGACGCCGGCGGTCTCTGGATCCTCGCAGCCATCGGGATGTCCGTCGGCGGTTTCGTTCTGCTGGTCTCGCGGCTGCCGGGCAACCAGGGGGACGACGACGGCGCGCGTCTGTGAGATCCGCGCGACCACGCTCTTCTCAGTGAGCGGCAATGCCCTCAAGATCGAGATCCACCCAGACCGGCAGGTGGTCGGTGGCCGCGCCGAGATCGCCGGGGCCCGTCCTGATCGGTTCGCTCGGCACTGCTAGCAGCTGCTCTGAGGCAAAGATGACGTCGGTGCGATGGTGGGGGTTGCGGGCCGGAAAGGTCGGCGCATCACCAGTGACGACACGAAGCCGCCGGCCAACTGCCATCCAGGCCCGGCCGTCAGGGCCCTCGTTCAGGTCACCTGCCACGACCAGTGGCGTGCCTTCGGGAAGCGCCTTCATCACCGCGACCGCGTGGGCTTCGCGCTCCTCGGCGTCCAGGCTCAGGTGGACGCTGACGAAACCGACACTGCGGTAGCCGGGCAGCCTGACCTGGCTCAGCGCGTAACCGCGCTCACGTTGAAATCGACCGCCGACCTTCAGCGGGACGTGCGCCACGTTTGCCGCATCCACCCGCAGACTCGACATCACCGTCGTCCCCCCGCTGCCCCGGTGGCCCCCCGACCAGAACAAGCCGCACCGGGCCGCGAACGAGGCGGTCCGATAGCTCGAGAGCAGGTGCCGTGGAACCTCCTGCAGACACAGGACATCAGGGTCGATCGCCTGCACGACCCTTACCGCAGCATCGGTGTCGTCCTTGAAGTCGCGCAGGTTGTACGACGCCACGCGCAGGATCCTGCCCACGTCAGTGGACCTGCGGCTGATCGGGGCAACGGGCAAGGTCAGCCGCTCCGATCAGTCCTGCGTCGTTACCGAGCCGGGCCACGACGATGCTGGCCTCAGGCCGGAATCCGCGGCCGGTGAGCTGCCGCTTGAACGTCTCACGTGCGGGACCCAGCAGCAGGTCTCCAGCTGAGCTCACGCCACCGCCGATGACGAACATCCCTGGGTCGAAGGCCGCGGCAAGGTTTGCGATACCGACCCCCAACCAGTTGCCCACCTCGGCGAGCAGCTCACGAGAGGTCGGGTCGCCATCGCGCGCAGCCTGCGTGATCAGTGGCCCGCTCAGGTTGCCCGGCTGCCCCTCGACGCGGTCGAGCAGGTCCCGGGCGATCGGTGAGTCTGCGGAAACCAGCGAGCGAGCTTCTCGCACCAGGGCATTGCCGCTGGCGTACTGCTCCCAGCACCCCCTGTTGCCACACTCGCACCGGTGGCCCCCCGGCACGACCTGCATATGTCCGAACTCTCCCGCGATGCCGAATCGCCCGCGTTGCACCTGACCGTTGACCAGGATGGCGCCACCTATGCCGGTGCCCAGTGTGATCATCATGACGTGGGTCTCCCCACGAGCCGCTCCAAACTTCCACTCGGCCCAGATGGCGGCGTTGGCGTCGTTGTCGACCGAGATCGGCACCGCCACCCGCTTCTGGAGCATCTCCTGGAGCGGTTCATGCCGCCACGAGAGGTGCGGGGCGAACACCACTGTCGCGCGGTCCGCGGCGACGAAGCCGGCAGCGCCGATGCCCACAGCAACAACGCTCTCGGATCCCACCATCCGCAGCAACTCGTCGACGACGCCGACAATGGTGTCCTCGACGACCGAGGGGCTCTTGGAACGATCCGGGGTGTCCCGACGAGCGCGGTGGGTGATATTGCCATCGGCATCGACCACGCCGCCGGCCACCTTGGTCCCACCGATATCGATGCCGATGGCAAGGCGTTGGCTCATCCTCGCGCGGCCAGGTCGGCGGCACCGATCATTCCGGCGTCGTTGCCCAGCTTTGCCAGGGCGAATCGGGCCTCCGGCCGATACCCGCGCCCGGTGAGCTGGCGGCGGAAAGCGGCAGCCGCGGGGTCAAGGAGCAGGGCGCCGGCATCGGACACTCCCCCGCCCAGGACGATCAGCTCGGGGTCGAGGATCGCGGCCACCGAGGCCGCGCCCTCACCGATCCAGGTGCCAAGGTCAGCCAGCAGCTCGACGGCAGCCGGATCACCCTCGGTGGCGGCCTTGGTGACGTCGGGTCCGCTCAGCGCAGCCGGGTCGCCGCCACAGAGCTCGTTCAGACGTGCCGCGTGCGGTGTACCGGAGGCGACAAGCTCCCGTGCCTCTCGCACCAGAGCGCGACCGCTGGCGTACTGCTCCCAGCAGCCGCGGTTGCCGCACCCGCAACGCAGTCCGTCCGGAACCACCCTCATGTGGCCCAGCTCGGCGGCAACACCGAAGGCGCCCCGCATAAGGACGCCATCGACTACTACGCCACCGCCGAGGCCTGTCCCAACCGTAAGCATCACCACGTCGTTCACCTCGATCGCCGCACCGAAGCGGAACTCCCCCCATGCAGCCGCGTTGGCGTCGTTCTCGATCATGACCGGGAGGTCGACGGCCGACCGGAGACGTTCCCTCAGAGGTTCGTCGCGCCAGGCCAGGTTCGGGGAGAAGAACACCAGGGACCCTGAGCGGTTGATGTACGCAGCGCAGGCGACGCCGACTGCGTCGATCTTCTGCGCGACGGAGAGCTCTCTGATCAGGTCGGCAGCCTCTTCGACGATGGCACTCGCATCATGGGCGGGAGTGTCCCTGCGTCCCCTGGCGAGGATCGCTCCGTTGCCGTCGATGACGCCACCATTGATGTTGGTGCCACCAATGTCCAGTCCGATCGTGATGCTCACGGCGTCATCCCTCGTCGTCCACGTGAATGTCCTGAACCGTGGGGCGACCCCCGTCGGACGAGCCGCCGGTACGTGGCTTGGCTCCGGGCCCCGGGCCGGATCCACGAGACTGAGCAGCCATGTCCCGCAGGCTGGATGCCACAGCTGCCGCAAAGTCAGCCAACCGATCCACGGTCTCTGGCCGGATCGACCGGATGAGCGCGATGCCCTGACACACCGGGCAGAGCTTGCAGGCGAGCGGGGTGCTGTCACGTTCCCCCCCACAGCTACTGCAGGCAGAACTCGATGGTTCGCCATCTTCCGGGCCAGCCGAGGTCTCATGGGCGGCACCCGGCGCAGTCTCCCCAGCCAACAGGTCTGCATACGAGCTGGTGTCCTCGTCCGCGCTGCCAGCGGAACGTGCCATCGACGCCATCGCCTCGATCAGCCGCACCGCCTCCTCGGCGACCGTGCCGTTCGCGGTTCCGGTCTGCTCAGTCATGCCTGGGCCACACTTTCTCATCGGGAACGAACCGGACCCGCAGCATTGCGTCTCGTACGGTCGCCTTGGTGACGAGGCATCGACGCAGGACGCTCGGGAGCGACAGCACCCGCCGCTGGGATCCCACGGAGATGAGCAGCTCGTCGTCGCGTCGCTTGAGATCCACCTCGCCGGCCGTGACCAGGGGCAACGGCAGGGTCAGGAGGAAGCCTCCGTCATCCGGGCGGACGCTCATCACCTGCGCGGGGAACGTCACCAGGACATCACGGATGTCGCCTGTGCGTGCCTCCGCGAGGGCGGCGAGAGCGTCGGTCCCCACTGGCTCGCGCGGGAGATATGGGGTGATCACGATCGGCAACGGGTCGAAAGACTGACGCACTTCCGCCAGTCCGCGCTGCTGAGCCTCGTTCCAGCCCGCCAGCCAGCCGTCATTGCGGGATCCGAGACCTGCGTCGGGGAAAACACGGTTGACGACGACCTGGTCTACAGTGACGCCGTAAAGCCCCAGGGCGGTCAGTGTCCGGCGTGACTCGGCGATGACCACGCGCTCGGGCGTGAGCACGATTCGGACAGATGTGGACTCGGCGGTGAGAACCGACTGGATGTCACGCAGGGACTCGCGCCAACGACGCAACGTGTCCACCACCTGCACACCGGGAAGCGGCAGGCCGGCAGCGGCCTGGGCAGCGGGGCGCAACGTTCGAAGGAGGCCTCTCTGAGCCGGCATCAGCTTCTCGAGGTGCCAGGTCAGGGCTTCAGGCAGGGCCAACAGACGCAGCGTCTCCGCCGTGGGGGCACAGTCGACGACCACTAGGTCCCAGGGGCCGGACTCCACCTGGGCTCGAAGCTCCAGCAGCGCAACGATCTCGTCGGCGCCGGGGAGCTCGGTGACCTCATCGGCCACCACGGGATCGATGCCCAGCGAGCCCAGAACCGTGAGCAGATAATCCTGAACTGAGCGCCAGGAACGCCTGGCACTGTGACTGGCGCTGACCTGCAAGGCACACAGGCCGGACTCGACGTCGACAAGAGGACCAGCCTCGAGCGCGTTGGTCACCAGGTCGACCCCCAGGGCGTCGCCGAGGGAGTGGGCCGCGTCCGTCGACATGACCAGCGTCTTGATGCCCCTGCGGGCAGCCTGCACGGCCGTTGCCGCGGCGGTCGTCGTCTTGCCGACGCCGCCCTTGCCGGTGAAGAGAACGACCCTCACGAGATACCCGATCCCTGACTCACGCCTCGACGTGCTTCTTCAAAGCTGTCAGGGCAGTGTCGATGATGACCTTCTCAGCCTTGCGTTTGAGCATTCCGAGCATGGGAATCTTCACATCGACCGACAGCCGGTAGGTCACTGCCGTACCGCCGTCGTTGGCCCCGAGGGTGTACGAGCCGTTCATCGCCTTGAGCACCTTTGCGGTGACCAGGGTCCACGAGATGACCCCCGTGCCGTCCTCGGCCACGTCCCAGTCGTACTCAAGGACGTAGGTGTCCTTGAGGGCACCGGCGTCAAGGACAAATCGGACCCGGTCGGCGTAGCCATCACCGTCCCAGGAGATCACCTCGACCTCTTTGACCTCTGTTGCCCACTTGGGATAGCTGGCAAAGTCGGCAATCACGTCAACGATTGCACCCGGTCGGGCATTGATGAGGGTGTTGGACTGGGTACGCTCGGCCATGCTGCGAAGGTTACCGTGCGACCTTGCGAACGGCGCCAGATGTATACCGGTGGCCAGGCCGAAGCAAGCCCCCGCTTCCTCAGGGTGCTGGGTCATCA
Organism: Actinomycetales bacterium; assembly: GCA_038236365.1. GTDB lineage: Bacteria > Actinomycetota > Actinomycetes > Actinomycetales > Dermatophilaceae > UBA4719. The sequence goes on from JBBRZV010000007.1 coordinate 49,198, forward strand.
AGCTTGCCAGTGGCTGGATGGATAGGGTAAGGACAGCTGAACCGGCAGCAGGGGTCAAGGAGACTGTGTGTGAAGAGCATCGCGGTTCCCCCGCTCGTGACGCCCCGCACCGAGGGCAACCTCTCGGATCTGCCAGTCCGCAACAGCAGCTCCAAGCCTCACGACGTTGCCTTCTCCAGGCCGTCGTCGGGCACTTGGGTCGACGTCACGAACGCCGAGTTCACCACAGATGTCCGCGCCCTGGCCAAGGGTCTGATGGCGGCTGGTATCGGCCTCGGAGAACGCATCGCGATCATGAGCAAGACGCGTTACGAGTGGACCCTGACCGACTTCGCCGTGTGGACAGCGGGCGCGGTCCCGGTGCCGATCTACGAGACGTCCTCGGCCTCGCAGGTCAGCTGGATCGTCAGTGACGCTGGATGCGCGGCGGTGATCCTGGAGACGCCGACACACGCTGCGACGCTGGCCCAGGTGCGTGCCGACCTGCCGGATCTACGCGACGTCTGGGCGATCGACGCCGGAGGGCTCGACGCGCTCAAGGCCGCCGGCACCGAGATCACGGACGAGGAGCTCGAGGCCCGACGAGGGCAGATCAACCGAGCCGACCTCGCCACGATCATCTACACATCAGGCACGACCGGTCGACCCAAGGGATGCCTGCTCACTCACGACAACTTCATGGCTCTGGCCGAGAACACGGCAGAGCGGATGAACGTGGTGGTCTCGGCCGAGGGCGCGGCAACGCTGCTGTTCCTCCCGCTGGCTCACGTGTTCGCGCGCTTCGTCGAGGTCATCTGCGTCCAGGCCGGTGTCCGCATGGGCCACACCGCAGACATCAAGAACCTGCTTGCTGACTTCGGCACCTTCTCGCCCACCTTCATCCTTGCGGTGCCGCGAGTCTTCGAGAAGATCTACAACTCCTCCGAGCAAAAGGCCACTGCCGAGCACAAAGGCAAGATATTTGCGACAGCAGCCGCTACGGCCATCGCCTGGAGCTCGGCTCACGATGACGGCAAGCCCGGTGCGCTGCTCAACGCCAAACATGCGGTGTTCGACAAGCTCGTGTACGTCAAGCTTCGGGCTGCCATGGGCGGAAAGGTGGTGTACGCCGTCTCAGGTGGTGCCCCGCTGGGCGCCCGGCTGGGCCACTTCTATCGCGGGATCGGTCTCACCGTGCTCGAAGGCTACGGGCTCACTGAGACCACCGCGCCGGCGACCATCAACACTCCCGAACTGATCAAGATTGGCACCGTTGGACCGCCGCTGCCCGGCGTCTCGATCCGGATCGCCGACGACGGCGAGGTCCTGATCAAGGGCAACAACGTCTTCTCCGCTTATCGCAACAACCAGACCGCTACCAGCGAGGTCATCGTCGACGGCTGGTTCCACAGCGGTGACATCGGTGAGCTCGACCGCGACGGGTTCCTGAAGATTACCGGCCGCAAGAAGGAGATCCTGGTCACCACCAGCGGTAAGAACGTTGCCCCCGCCGTCCTGGAGGACCGCCTGCGCGCTCATCCACTGGTATCCCAGTGCATCGTGGTCGGCGACCAAAGGCCTTTCATCGGCGCCCTCATCACCCTTGATGCCGAGATGCTCCCCGCGTGGGCCACGAACAACCGCCTCGAGGCTCTCGCGATGGATGCGGCACGCACGAACCATGTTGTCCTTGCAGAGATCCAGCGCGCGGTCGACGACGCGAACAAGGCAGTCAGCAAGGCCGAGTCGATTCGCAGGTTCACCGTCCTTCCCGGGGACTTCACCGAGGCCAACGGCTATCTGACGCCCTCGCTGAAGCTCAAACGAAACATCGTGATGACGGACTACTGGCTTGAGGTGGACTCGCTGTACTCCACCCCCAGCCATTGACCGCTCGCCGACCAAGACCTCGGGCTCGCGCAGCAGCCCTATCCATGCGACATCGCTAGCGTGCGCAGATAGCCCTTCCAACCGACGACAAACTCCGCCTCGGAAATGCCGAAGACCCGCGGAAATGCGTCCAACGCAATGACGTCAGGATCGAGAGGGGCATCCTTGTCCACCGTCAATCGGGCTGAGATCGCACGATAGAACGACACGACCTTGGCCTGCCCATAGATGTCGACCAGTCGCGAGACCGCCAGCCATGATGCGGAGTAGGAGGTCGCGATCTTTGACTTGGCGGGATCGAAGTCGTCGGCGGTCGGTAGCGTTTTGGGACCCTTGCCCTGGCGCACGAGGGTGAGCAGCTCGCTGGCGATACGCGCGCGCGAAAGGTCGATACCGGAGTATCCGACATAGTCGGCCATGCCTTCCGACAACCAGATGGGCACCGGCGTCACTGCCGACGAACGCGCTGCGACATGGGTGAGCTCGTGGGTGATGACCACCTGACGCCCGTTGGGATCCAGGGCCGTGAACGCCTTGGGGTTGATCACGACCCGGTCCCCCTGAGCGGGTCGGCCGGGTTCGATCTCGCCCTGGGTGATCGCGGCCACCTGATCGAGCCCCTCGTCGGCGGAACGGGACACCAGCTCCGCGAACTCCTGGGTCGTGGAAGGCGTCAGGATGACCACGTGGGAGTTCCAGTCCTTCCCCCATACACCTGTGACCTTGCGGACGGATGAGTCAGCAACCGCCTCATAGTCACGCATCCGTGCTTCTGGGGCGTTGCCGATCACCATGGCTGACCGCCCTTCGAGCACTCTCAGCCCGGGCAGGTCCCAGAGCTGCAACGCGGTGACCCCGTCGGCGTCGTCGGCAATGTGCCACCTGCCAGCCCGTCTCACCAGCGTGTACGTCACGCCAAAAGTTCGAGGGGCACGGTCATAACCGGCCAGGATGTAGGTCCCCGACACCGCAGCCGCCCACGCGGTCGACCCCAGCTGCGCGACTCGCGCGACGCCCAGGGCCGGAGTCAGCTGCACTGCACCGTAGGCAAATCGACCAAGCGGAAGCTTGCTGAGATTGTCGAACTCCATCGACTGCAGCTCACCGAACGGCGAGCCGGGGACGTCGACCGTGGCCATCCATGCGCTCTTGTCATGGGCCTTCACGGCCTGTGAACGGGCCGTCAGCAGGCTCTGGGCGGCCGAGATACGGGCGGCCTCTTCGCCCGACCTTGGAACCGAGGAGGCAGCCTGGTCAGTGCCATCCGTCCCGGCCCGCGCTCCACCAGATGACGGTGGCACGCGCGTGGCGTCCCGGCTGGCGCTCAGCTGCCCTGCGAAAACCGCAAAGCCCGCAGTAAGCCCGGCGCACAACGCGATCGCGACGACGCGCCTGGCTCTGGTCATGGCATCATCGTAGGTGGGCCGGGTGGGGTGCCCAGCTCAGCCGACAGCGCTGATCCGCTCCCACGGCTCGCGACGCGCACGCAGCCCAGCAGAAGCCTCAACGCTCACGAGCCCGGCGCGGACAAACGCGGCGACCGCGCTGGACTCGGCGGCGTCCAGGGGGAGCTCGAAGGACCCGGGCACGAACAGAGCCGTGATGACGCAGTCCTCACATCGCAAACCCTGCACCGGGCAGGTCTCACAGTCGACATTCATCATTGGCCCTCCTGGTCCATCTCGTGGTCAGCACCGCCTCTGGGCGCGCCATGTGAGAAACGCTAGATCGCAGGTCTGACAGTCCTCACGCATCTCACTTGCCGGCTGTGGTGACGACCAGATTGCGACATGGCCCGGCAGCGCGCCTTCGAACCCCTGTCGGCGCCAGCCTCTAACGTCGTTGGCATGCAAGGGGTCCAGGGCACACTCGACGAGCTCGGCACTCCTCTGGCCGAAGTCACGTTCGTCGTCGTGGACCTCGAGACGACGGGGGGCAGCCCCGCTGGAGCAAGCATCACGGAGGTGGGCGCCGTCAAGATCCGGGGCGGAGAGGTGCTCGGCGAGTTCCAGACCTTGGTCAACCCCGCCGGTCCCATCCCCGCATTCATCTCGGTCCTCACCGGCATCACTGACCAGATGGTGGCCGACTCGCCCAGGATCGAGAGTGTCTTTCCGGCCTTTCTCGAGTTCGCAAGAGGCTCTGTGCTGGTGGCCCATAACGCGCCCTTCGACATCTCGTTCCTCAAGGCCGCCGCCTTGCTCACCGGTCACATTTGGCCACTCTTTCGGGTCGTCGACACGGCACATCTGGCCCGGCAGCTGGTCAGCAAGGACGAGGCACCCAACCGCAAGCTAGGGACGTTGGCGACGCTCTTCGGCGCGGTGACGACCCCCGACCATCGCGCGCTGCATGACGCGCGGGCCACGGTCGACGTCCTGCACGGACTTATCTCCAGGGTGGGCAGCCTCGGGGTCGTCACCCTCGAGGAGCTCAGCACCTTCTCCGCGAGGGTCAGCTCGGCCCAACGCCGCAAACGTCACCTGGCAGAGGGACTGCCCGCCGCACCGGGCGTCTACCTGTTCAAGGACAGCAAGGGGGGCGTCCTCTATGTCGGCACTTCGCAGGACATCCGGCGCCGGGTTCGCACCTACTTCACTGCCTCGGAACAGCGGACCCGGATGTCCGAGATGGTCGGGATCGCGGTCAGTGTCACACCAGTGGTCTGCGAGACCACCTTGGAGGCGCAGGTCCGCGAGCTTCGCCTTATTGCGCAGCACAAGCCGCGTTACAACCGCAGATCCCGAAACCCCGAGCGCTCGCCCTGGGTCAAGCTCACGGTCGAGCCGTTCCCACGACTGAGCATCGTCAGGGAGGTCATTGCCGACGGCGCGCGGTACTTCGGGCCCTTCGGCTCACGCCTCTTTGCCCAGTCAGCCATCGACGCGGTCCACGAGGTACTTCCACTACGTCAGTGCACCAAGCGGCTCTCCTCCACGGGACGATCCGCTGACTGCGTCCTCGCTCAGATGGGGCGCTGTGGCGGCCCGTGCGCCGGCAGACAGAGCGTCGAGGAATACGCGATCATCGTCGACCAGGCCGCCGCCATGATCGCTGGCGACTCGCGCGTCGTCGTCGGGGCTCTGCGCCAGCGGATGGGCATCCTCGCGAGTGAGGAACGCTACGAGGACGCCGGGGCCGTTCGCGACCGGCTGCTTCACCTGGTCCGCGCTGCCGCACGAGTCCAGCGCATCGAGCCCCTGGCCAACAGCGCCGAGGTCGTCGCGGCTCGACCGGCTTCAGAGGGTGGCTGGGAGATCATCAGCGCCCGCTTCGGCCGGCTGGCAGGGACGACCCTGGTGCCCCGCGGCGCCGATCCGGCGCCCTATATCGAGGCTCTGGTGGCCAGCGCCGAGAACGTCAACCCCTCGCCCGGCCCTGCGCCCTCGGCCTCAGCAGAGGAGACCGAGAAGATCTTGCGCTGGCTGGAGTCTGCAGGCGTCCGCATGATCTCGATCGATGGGCAGTGGACCTGCCCGGTTCACGGCGCTGGCGCTGCTCACTCAGCTCTGGATCCTGGCTCCACGGCCTTCCACGACGTCGTCGACTTCGATGAGCCGAGCCGGCCCGGGCTCCGCCATCTCCCGCTGGCAGCCGTACTGACGCCAGCAGCGCCCCGAGCGCATTACGCCACGGGTTAAGGTGGGCTCGTGATTTCCGCCATCGTCCTGATCAATGCCGAGGTCGACCGCATTCCTGAGGTCGCCGCCGCCATCGCCGAGATCAACGGCGTGAGCGAGGTCTACTCCGTCACAGGGGATGTCGACCTCATCGCCATGGTCCGGGTGCGTAAGCACGAGGAGTTCGCCGACGTCATCGCCGACCAGCTGAACAAGGTCAGCGGTGTCTTGCTCACCCAGACCCACATCGCATTTCGGACGTACTCCAAGCATGACCTCGAAGCAGCGTTCAGCCTGGGTCTGGACGACGCCTGAGGGTCAAGAACGTCATGCTCGTCAGGAGTTCGTCGCGCTGACCCATCTCTGCAACACCGACGTCGCGCTGCCGTCATCGATCGCGGCGCAGGCACGGTCCATGCCGAATCGGAGCGCCTCGATGAACGCAGCCCGGCCTTGGCCCCGGTCGGTCACGGTCAGTGCAAGTGCTACTCCGGCATTGAGCACAACGGCGTCCCGAACCGGCCCGGACGAACCTTCGAACACGTCCCGGACAACTTGGGCGTTGTAGGCAGCGTCTCCCCCCCGCAGCGTCTCGACCGGGTGCAGCTCGAGTCCTACCAACGTCGGATCCACCTCGTATTCACGGACTTCACCGTCGCGCACCCACCAGACCCTTGACGTCGTCGAGATGGTGAGCTCGTCAAGGCCGTCGTCACCGCGGAAGACAGCGGCGTCCTTGTGGCGTTCGGCAAACACCCCAGCGATCAGCGGCGCCATCCTGGCGTCGGCGACGCCCACGGCGGCATACGTCGGCTGAGCAGGGTTGGTGAGCGGGCCCAAGAAGTTGAAGGCTGTGCCTATGCCCAGGCCGCTACGTGCCGACGCCGCATGACGCATCGCAGGGTGGAAGTGCTGAGCGAAACAAAACGTGATGCCGACCTGCTCCGCGACAACCGCAACAGCTGACGGTGGTAGCGACAAGTTGATGCCGAGGGCCTCAAGGACATCCGCGGATCCGGACGACGAAGAGCTGGCACGGTTGCCGTGTTTGACAATTCGCACTCCGCTGGCCGCCGCCACCAACGAGGCCATGGTGGAGATGTTCACCGTATGGGCGCGATCTCCGCCGGTGCCAACGATGTCCAAGGTCATCCCGGCGACCTCGATCCGGCTCGCGTGGGCCAGCATCGTATCGGCAAGACCGCGCATCTCCTCCACGGTCTCGCCCTTGGCGCGCAATGCCATGAGGAACCCAGCCACCTGCACCGGGCTCGCTTCGCCACTCATGATCTGGTCCATCGCCCAGACTGACTCGGCGTTGCCCAGCGACTGTCCGGACAACAACGCAGTGAAGATCGTCGGCCAGGTCAGCTCGCGGCCTGCCGACGGCGTGGCGGTCATCAGCTAGGCAGTGGTGATGAACGAGCCGACTGTGCGACCAAGCTCGGCCACTGCGTCGGCCACGGCTATCGGGTCCAGGGGGTGAGGCACAACCAGATCAGCCTGTGACCACGCCGCCAGCCAACCGTCCTGCGGCCGCCCCGTCAGCACCAGCACCGGCGGGCAGTCGAAGATCTCGTTCTTCAGCTGGCGGCACAGCCCGAGACCACCAAAAGGCGAGGCTTCTCCGTCCAGGATGAGCAGGTTGAACTCTCCGGACTCCACAGCCTCGACAACGGCCGGCGATGTAGCGCACTCAAGCCATGCGCTCACCTCGACGTCGCGGGCAGGCCGACGACCGACGGCAACACGCACGGCGTCCCGGATGGCGATGTCGTCGCTGTAGAGCAATATTGACAGCCGGTGCGCGGAGCCGGGCGCCGTTGGGTCCGCAGGAGAGTCGGCTGGCAAATCGTGCGAAGAGGTCATAAGGGTGATGCTACCGGGATGGCTCTTGGCGAAGTCGCACACCCATCGGGGAGTTGTTGAGGCGCAAGAGCCGGATTAAGGCAATAATGGCGGCTGTGTCGACCGTCTCCGAAGTTCAGTCAAGCAACCCGGGCCAATCCTCGGGCGCCCTTCCGGGCCATGGCCCGGTGACACGACCCAACATGGCCGCGGTGGGGACCATCGTGTGGCTGTCCAGCGAGCTGATGTTCTTCGCTGGACTGTTCGCCATGTACTTCACGATCCGCTCGGTCTCCCCCGCTCTGTGGCACGAGAGAACGGACCTTCTCAACGTGCCTCTGGCTGCGGCGAACACGCTGGTCCTGGTCATCTCCTCGGTGTGGTGCCAGCTTGGCGTGTTCAGGGCCGAACGGGGTCAGCCGGCGCGCACCGGCACCTTGCTTCAGGTCAAGCAGTGGGGCATGCGCGAGTGGTATGTCCTGACCTACATCTTCGGCTCGGTCTTCGTCGCCGGTCAGGTCCGCGAGTACGCAAGCCTGCTTCACGACGGCGTCAGCATCTCCTCCGACGCGTACGGCTCGGTCTTCTACCTCACCACAGGGTTCCACGGGCTGCACGTTACCGGCGGTCTGATCGCGTTCCTGCTCATCATCGGCCGGACCTTCACGACCCGCCGGTATACCCACACGCAGGCCACCGGCGCCGTTGTGACGTCGTACTACTGGCACTTCGTTGACGTTGTGTGGATCGCCCTGTTCGCTACGATCTATCTGCTCAAGTGATGCCTTCCTCCAGATCCACCCGCAACCAAGACAGGACCAGCCTGTGAAAGCACTGGCTTCCCGACGCCGCCATCCCGCCGCGATCGTGATCCTGCTGCTGCTGGGGCTCATGGCCACCGGAGGCCTCTACTCCCTGCTGGCTCCCAAGTCCGCGCAGGCCGCCGTGGCCACGGCTGGCGACCTCACGGTCGGCAGGAAGCTGTTCCTCGCCAACTGCGCCACCTGCCACGGTCTTAACGGCGAAGGCACCAAAGCCGGCCCGAGCCTGGCCGGCGTGGGTGCCGCAGCAGTTGACTTCCAGGTCGGCACGGGCCGTATGCCGCTAGCCGGACCAGGGGTCCAGGCTCCGCGCAGCGACACCATCAAGTTCACCGACGAGCAGATCGCCTCCCTTGCTGCTTACGTTGCCACGCTCGGGCCGGGCCCGGCGATCCCGGATGAGCAGTACACCGCAGGCGATGGCAACATCGCCCGCGGAAACGAGCTCTTCAAGGTCAACTGCGCGATGTGCCACAACTTCGCCGGTTCCGGCGGCGCTCTCACCCGTGGCAAGTACGCACCAAGCCTGCATAACATCAGCGGCAAGCACGCGTACGAAGCGATGGTGACCGGGCCCCAGTCGATGCCGGTGTTCAACGACGCCAACCTGACCCCCACGGACAAGAACGACATCATCAGCTACCTGCACTATCTCGACAAGGACGAGAACCCCGGTGGTTTGAACCTGGGGAACCTCGGACCCGTCTCCGAGGGAATGTTCCTCTGGGTGTTCGGCTTGGGACTGGTGATCGGAGCGGCTGTCTGGCTCGGTTCCAAGGCGGCCTGAGCCATGCGAAGCCCGGCAACAACATGCGACTCGACGACACGGAACGCGGCGTCACACCACGGAAGCAGTGCCTCTCGATGGGATCGATGACACGATGAACGAAGACGGCGATGAGCCCACGGAGGCCGAGGTGAGCCAGCCAGGCACCGCGGTTCGCCTCGACCAGGGCCACATCGAGGGCTCGGGCGGCATACCCGAGCGCTTTACCAATCCCGGCCCGGCTCCGCACGTTCACCGCTTGGCGGACCGTGACGAGCGGGCCGCGCGTCGCGCCGAGATTCAGGTCGCGACGCTCTTCGGCATCTCGATGGTGGCCACGGTCGTCTTCCTGGTCGCCTACTTTGCCATCGACCTGCACAGGTACGCCTTCGTTCCCGGTATCGGGCAGGCGAACCTGTCCAATGTGGTTCTGGGCGTCAGCCTTGGCCTAAGCCTGCTCTGCATCGGTCTCGGCGCGGTCCACTGGGCCAAGACCCTGATGCCGGACACCGAGGTCGCCGAGGACCGTCATCCCCAGCGCTCGTCCGACGAGTCCCGGATCGAAGCGGCCGACACCATCCTGGCCGGGGGCACCGCCTCCCAGCTGGCCCGTCGTCCCTTGATCAAGTACACCCTTGGCGGCGCCCTCGGCCTCTTTGCGCTGCCGTTGGTCGTTCAGCTCGCCGGCAGCCTCGGCCCGCTGCCCAAGGCTGACCTGTCAACCACGTTCTGGCGCAAGGGGCTTCGGCTGATGCGCTACCCGGAGTTCACCCCCATCAAAGCGTCAGACGTCACTATCGGATCGGTCTTCCACGTGATGCCCGAGGGGATCCAGAAGACGCCTGACCCGCTCGAGCAGGAAGGCAAAGCCGCGGTCCTTCTCATGCGCCTGGACCCCAGCGACATCTTGAACGCCAAGGAGCGCGACTGGGGCCACGACGGCATCGTCGCCTACTCCATGATCTGCACCCACGTCGGATGCCCCGTGGGCCTCTATGAGCAGCAGACGCACCATCTGCTGTGCCCCTGCCACCAGTCGACCTTCGACGTGACCCGGGACGCCAAGGTCATCTTCGGCCCGGCGAACCGGCCCCTGCCACAGCTGAAGATCAGTGTTGACGCCGACAACTACCTGGTGGCGGACGCGCCCTTCCTCGAACCAGTCGGCCCGAGCTTCTGGGAGCGTGGATGAGCGACTCAGCCACTCCGAAAGGTGCCGCAGGTCTGCGCGCGGACGACGTGACGCCCGAAGCGCCCAAGAAACGCCCGATGGCTGGACTGGCCGGCTGGGTGGATGACCGCACTGGCACCGCCAAACCGGTGAGCTATCTTCTGAAGAAGGTCTTCCCGGACCACTGGTCGTTCATGCTCGGGGAGATCGCGATGTTCTCCCTGGTCATCGTCCTGGTCACTGGAGTGTTCCTGACCTTCTGGTTCGTCCCGAGCTCGCACCAGGTCCTCTACAACGGCTCGTACGTGCCACTCAAGGGCATCGAGATGAGCGAGGCGTTCAAGTCCACCGTCGACATCAGCTTCGACGTCCGTGGCGGTTTGATCATGCGCCAGATCCACCACTGGTCGGCCCTGATGTTCATCGCCGCGATCATCGTGCACATGTTCCGCGTCTTCTTCACCGGCGCCTTCCGCAAACCCCGCGAGATCAACTGGGTCATCGGAACGATCCTCTCCCTGTTGGCCATCAACGAGGGCTTCGCCGGCTACTCCCTTCCGGACGACCTCCTCTCAGGCACGGGCCTGCGAGCTGCTGAAGGCTTCATGCAGTCCATCCCCGTTCTGGGCTCCTATGTCGCCTTCTTCGTGTTCGGTGGCGCCTTCCCGGGTGAGGCGATCATCCCCCGCCTCTACACGGTCCATGTGCTCCTGTTGCCGGCCATCATCATCGGCCTCTTCACGGCCCACATCGTGCTCGTGGCCGTGCACAAACACACCCAGTACCCAGGGCCGGGCAGGACGAACGACAATGTGGTCGGCTTCCCGTTCATGCCTGTCTACATGGCCAAGGCAGGCGGCTTCCTCTTCATCGTCTTCGGTATCACCACGCTCATCTCTGCCCTGGTCACGATCAACCCGATCTGGATGTACGGCCCATATAACCCGTCACCCGTGACCGCCGGCTCACAACCCGACTGGTACATGGGTTTTGCCGACGGGGCACTGCGCCTGTTTCCAGGCTTCACAGAGTTCCATGCACTCGGGTTCACGCTCAGCCTGAATGTGTTCATCCCTGCGCTCGTCGTGATGCCATTGCTATACACCATCGCCGGGGCATACCCCTTTATCGAGGCCTGGGTGACCGGCGACAAACGCGAGCACCACCTGCTCGACCGTCCGCGCAACGCCCCGACCCGCACCGGGCTCGGCATCATGGCCCTCAGCTTCTACCTGATCCTGTTCATTGCAGCCGGCAACGACCTGATCGCGATCAAGCTCGGGCTGTCCATCAACGACATTACGAGGTCTCTTCAGGTCATGCTGATCGTGGTCCCGCCGCTGGCCTACTGGGTGACCAAACGGATCTGTCTGAGCCTGCAACGTCGTGACCGCGACCTGGTGCTTCACGGTCGCGAGACGGGGCGGCTCGTCCGCACGGCCGAGGGCAAGTTCTTCGAGGCACATGAGCCGCTACCCGAGCTCGAGCGCTGGGCCCTTGTCCAGCACGAGACCCCCGAGCCGCTGCGGCTGAAGGCCACCGTGGATGCGAACGGAGTACGAAGGCGGGGCACCCGCAGCGAGCGTCTGCGCGCAAGGATCTCGGGCTTCTACTTCGCCGAAGGCGTTCACGCCGTGACACCCGCCGAGCTGGCCGCTGCCAGTCATGATGGCACCGCGCATGAGGCTATTACTCCCTCCCGGGAGTGGGTGGGGCAGCTTCACGGTGGTGCCGATGAGCGCCCTGAGACCGATGCCTACGCAAGTCACGAGCTCGAGCGAGAGGTGGATCCAGACCCCAACGTCGCGCGCTGAGGCGCCCAGCCCGGAGCCAACGCAAGGAGCGGGCGTGGGCCGCGCAGCCCAACCAGGCAGCCAGCAAGAAGGGGCGTGGGCCGCGCAGCCCAACCAGGCAGCCAGCAAGAAGGGGCGTGGGCCGCGCAGCCCATCAAGGGAGCCTGCGAGCAGGGCCAGCGGCCCACGCCCCTTCTTGCGTCTAGCCCAACAGCTTCGTCAACTGCCTAGCAGCTCGGCCAATCGCGTTGAGAGACGGCGTTCCTCACCTCTGAGCTCGAGCACCTTTGTCCGCGATGTCAGCCCGCCGACCAGGTCGACATCTGCGCGCCGCAGGCCGAAGGCCTTGGCAACCGCCTTGAGGACCGCCTCTGTCGCCGCGCCCTCCACCGCTCTTGCGCCAACACGGACGATCAGCATGCTCGCCTGGCCACCCGACCCCTCGCCATACTGTCCGCCGACCTTGGTCCGGGAGGCTCCGGGCTTGACGCGCACGCTGAGTCTCATCCGGCCATTGTCCCCCCGGGCATGACAGGCTGGTGGATGTGCTGATGATGTCCCCGCAGGACTTCGACGACGCGGTCGGTGACGCGCTCGACGACGTCCCCGCCGAGCTGCTCGGGCTGATGAACAACGTCGTGTTCCTGATCGAGGACGAACCTCCGTCAGATGACCCGGAGCTGCTCGGCGTCTATGACGGAACTCCGCTGACCGAGCGTGACGGCGGTTGGGCTGCCGGCGCGCTGCCGGACCGGATCACCATCTTCCGCGGACCCACACTCCGGATGTGTCGGACCCGCGAGGAGGTCCTGGACGAGGTGGCGATCACCGTGGTGCATGAGATCGCCCACCATTTCGGCATCGACGACGACAGGCTTCGGGAGCTCGGCTGGGACTGAGCCTCCTGCAAGGCCTAGGCCCTGGCACACGCCCGGGTCAGCTTCGGGTCAGACCAGCGCGCTCTGCGCCTTCCAGCCGTTGAAGTCGTAGACCCAGACGCCGATGCCCTCGGTGGGCTTGAACGCGCGGGAGGAGCCCGTGAACATGACCAGGTCACCCATCTTGGAGTTGCTGAACATCCACTCGGCATCCGCCGGCGCCATGTTGGTGCAGCCGTGCGACACATTCTCGGTGCCTTGTGCGTTGACCGACCAGGGTGCGGAGTGGATGAACTCCCCCGTCCAGGTCAGCCGCAGGTTCCACTGGGTCTTGATCTTGTAGTAGCCAGGGGCGCCCTTGGGGATAGGCGGCACCAACGTTGAGGAGTCCATGGTGATCGCGCTGTTGCGTTCGATGATGACCTTGGTGCCATAGCGGGTCTCGGTCAGTGGTCCGGGCTTGCCGGTACTCACCTTGAAAGTCCGGATGACCACACCACCGCGGCGAACAGTCATCCTGTGAGTGTTCATGTCCACCGAGCTCACCATGGACGAGCCAATGGTGAAGCTCGTGTGGTCATCGCTGGCGATCCACTTGCCGTCGCCGGTCTGCACACCGTGTAGCGGAGTGGACAAGGTGACCTTGGTGCCCGGAATCCAGTAGACACTCGGGCGCCACATCAGCTGTCGGTTGTCGAGCCAGCCCCAGGCGCCCTGCTGAACCGGAACGGTGGTGACCTTGACCCGTTTCTCGACCTCCGCGCGCTGAGCCTTCGTGATCACGGCGGAGCCGAACTGGACGATGACAGGCATGCCAATACCGACGACTCCGCCGTTCGGGATCAGACCGTAGGTCGCTGTGACCTTGGGCTTGAGCGTTGTGAAGGTCGAGGACACGGATGCCGTCGTGCCGTCGGGTCCTGTGGCCGCGATCGTGAAGGTGTACGCCGTGGCAGGGTGCAGCAGCTCGGTTGTCGCCCACGTCCCCTCAGGATCAGCCTGTCCAGGAACTGCGGTTCCCTTGGCGTCCACGAGGGTCACCGTACCCAAGGTCCCGGTCGACGCCTTCACAGTCACCGGGGCGTTAGGCGGGACGTCGGCGGCGAGATCAGCCGGAGTGACCGCGAGCACGGCCGGCGTGGCCTCGGGAGTGGGCGTCGTCGTTGGTGAGCTCTGTTGCGCACTCGCCTTTGGTCTTCCGCTGGCCGAGCCCACCGAGAAGCCTTGGCAGGCGGTGAGCAGGACGCTGAGCGCGACCAGCGCTGCTGCGTAGCCGTGGGCCCTCTGGAACCTCAATGACACTGACACCACGTCAACCGACTTTCACATCATGGCCTCTGGCCGATGGTTTCACCGCACCCCCGTCAGGCCGGCCACCGTAGAAGACGCCTCGGGCTGTGCACTACAACAAGCGGGACCAGTCTCACGTCAGTGTGGGACCAGTCTCGTCAAGCGTCGATTCACAGTACCCCGTGCTCATCTGCAGGGCGAAATGCGCGCGGCTGGCGGCGTGTCAGACTGCGTTCTCGCCGCGGAAGTACTCAAAGGTCCATCCGATCGTCGCCAAGGCCGCCAGAACGATGCCGATGATGAACAGCCACCAGCCGACCGCCAGACCTAGAAAGACCACCGCAGCGCCCGCGGCGACTGCCAACGGCCACCAGCTGTGCGGGCTGAAGAACCCGTACTCTCCCTCGGCTACGGAGATGAGAGCAAGCGGGTCGTCTTCTGGGCGGGGGTCCAGCTTGCGGCCGGTCCACCAGAGGTAGAAGCCGATCAAGGCTGAAAGTCCGGCGCACAGGAGCAGTCCGAAGGGCCCCACAGGCTCTTTCCAGTGGGTGACAACGCCGTAGATGACGCCGACGATGGTGAAGAACCCACCGATCCAGGCAAACAGCTTGAACTCGACCTTCATCGCGCGTCGTCACCCCTTTCGTCGTGCCCCGTGCTGCTGCCAGGCGGGCCGAGCAGGGTGTCCAGAACCTTCTGGTCGGCAGCGGGGGTGTCGTACTGGGCGGCCTCGGGATGGTGCAGGTCGAAAGCCGGGCGCTCGGAGCGGATCCTGGGGATCGAGTCGAAGTTGTGTCGCGGCGGAGGACAGGACGTGGCCCACTCCAGCGATGCGCCGTAGCCCCAGGGGTCGTCCGTCTCGACCAGAGGCGCCGTGCGATACGTCTTCCACACGTTGTAGAGGAACGGGAGCGTCGAGGCTCCCAGCAGGAAGGCGCCGACGCTGGAGACCTGGTTCATCCACGTGAAGCCGTCCTCGGGCAGGTAGTCCGCATACCGACGCGGCATCCCGACGACCCCAAGGACGTGCTGGATCAGGAACGTCGTGTGAAAACCGATGAACAGCATCCAGAAATGGACCTTGCCCAGCCTCTCGTCCAGCATGCGACCGGTGAACTTGGGCCACCAGAAGTAGAAACCAGCGAACATCGCGAAGACCACCGTGCCGAATACGACGTAGTGGAAGTGCGCGACAACGAAGTAGGTGTCGGTGACGTGGAAGTCCAGCACCGGGCTGGACAGGATGACACCGGTAAGTCCGCCGAACAGGAATGTCACCATGAAGCCGAGCGCCCAGAGCATAGGTGTCTCGAACGAGAGGGACCCGCCCCACATCGTGCCGATCCAGTTGAAGAACTTCACCCCGGTCGGCACCGCAATGAGCATCGTCATGATGGCGAAGAACGGCAGAAGCACCTGACCGGTCGCGTACATGTGGTGCGCCCAAACGCTCACCGACAGCGCGGCGATCGCGATGATCGCGAAGATCATGCTCTTGTACCCGAAGAGCGGCTTGCGGGAGAACACCGGCAGGATCTCGCTGATGATGCCGAAGAACGGCAACGCGATGATGTAGACCTCGGGGTGGCCGAAGAACCAGAAGAGGTGTTGCCAGAGCATGGCTCCGCTGTTGGTCGGGTCGAAGATGTGCGCTCCGAGCCTTCGGTCCGCCCCCAGTGCCAGCAGCGCGGAGGCCAGCACGGGGAACGCCATCAGAGCCATGATCGAGGTGATCAGGATGGTCCAGGTGAACAACGGCATCCGGAACATCGTCATGCCAGGCGCGCGCAGGCAGATGATCGTGGTGATGAAGTTGACGGCCCCCAGGATCGTCGCGAAACCACCCATCGTCAGGCCGAAGACCCAGAGGTCCCCTCCCAGGCCGGGGCTGGTCGTCACGTCCGAGAGCGGCGCATAGGCGGTCCAGCCGAAGGACGCAGCACCCCCTGGGGTGAGGAACCCGCTGATGGCGATCAGCCCCCCGAAGAGGTACAGCCAGTAGGCGAGCATGTTCAGCCGCGGGAACGCGACGTCGGGGGCGCCGATCTGGATCGGCATGAGTGCATTGGCGAACCCTGCGAACAGTGGCGTCGCGAACAGCAGCAACATGATGGTGCCGTGCATCGTGAAGAGCTGGTTGAACTGCTCGGGGTTGTCCACGATCTGAAGGCCCGGCTGGAAGAGCTCGGCCCGGATCAGCAGGGCGAGCAGCCCACCGAACATGAAGAAGACGAACGAGGTGATGAAGTAGAGGTTTCCGATCACCTTGTGGTCCGTCGTGGTGACCCACCTGACAACCGTCTGCCCCCGCGAGCGCCTCCGGGTCGGCGGGCGCAGAGTCACCGTCGGGCTCAGCTTTACCGTGGACATCAGTTGCCTCCGGCCTTGGGCACGAACTGCTGGTCGCCCGGTGCGATCTTCACTCTGCTCAGGCTGTTGTCGAGCATGCCAAGGTTGCCATGGGCTTTGAGCAAGGACATGTGGGCGTCAAAGTCTCCCTGGGATACGACCTTGACCTGGAACAGCATCTGCGAGTGGTAGGTGCCACAGAGCTCTGCACACTTGCCCTGGAAGGTGCCGATCTCGGTCGGAACTATCTGGAACCGGTTGACCTTCCCCGGAAGGATGTCCATCTTCATCAGGAACGCCGGCACCCAGAAAGAGTGGATGACATCGCGTGCGGTGAGGACGAACTCGACCCGCTTGTTCACCGGGAGGTAGAGCGCGGGCAGGGTGGCGGCAACGCCCGGCTGACCGGTCAGCTCGGCCTGGGTCCCGGACTCGAAAGTGCGCGCCTCGATGTAGTTGAAGTCCCAGCTCCATTGCTTTCCAACGACATTGACGGTCACGTCGGGCTTCTTGGAGATGTCCAGCACGGCCGTGGTGTCGCGAGCGGTATAGAAGAACAGGACCGCGATCATGAACAGCGGGACCACCGTGTAGAGGATCTCGATCGGCACGTTGTACTGGAGCTGCTCGGGCAGTCCGACCTCGTTCTTCCGGCGGCGGTAGGCCACGACGCACCAGAAGATGAGCCCCCAGACCAACACGCCGACACCGAGGGCGGCGATCCACGAGCCCTTCCACATGTTGGTGATCAGGTTGGTCTGGTCGGTGACACCGTGAGGAAGCAGACCTCGGGAGAACGCCCCGCTGCAGCCGCTGAGGGCAAAGGCGGTGGCCAAGGCGAGAGTGGTGACGGTCAGTCCCCGCCGCTTCGCGCGGGCGGAAGTGTGATCGTGCCGAGGCAAGGTGCGCACCTTCCAGTAATCCTTTGGTTAGGCCAGCCAACCCAAGAAATGCTATCTCAGACTTGTGCCGTGGGAAGGGATAACGTCTGAGCGTGGCGCGACACCCTGACACCCATCTGCCCGCGGGCCCACCCCGCGTCCTGCTCGATGCCGCAAGCGCGCCCATGCTGCCTGCCGCAAGGGCAACTCTGATGAACGCCATCGAAGCGGGTTGGGCCGACCCGCGACGGTTGTATGCCGAGGGGCGAGCGGCCCGGACCCTGCTGGACCAGGCGCGTGAGGTGATCGCTGACGGGCTGGGGGTGCGCCCGCCGGAGGTGTCGTTCATGCCGGGAGGTCCCGCCGCGGTTCGGGCCGGCCTGGAAGGACTGCTGTATGCCGGCCGCCGCCGCGGCGCGCGCATCGTTGCCACAGCTGTCGAACATTCAGCGATCCTCACCACCGGCCGCTACTACGCCGCTCAGGCCGAAGACCCGTCGTGGTTCGCCGAGGTGCCTGTGGACGGTGTGGGACGAGTGGATCTCTCGGCCCTGGAGCAGGCGGCCGCGGTCCCCCGAACAGTCGTGGCTGCCGTCCAGTCGGCCAATGGGGAGATCGGCACCCGCCAGCCCCTCGATCGGGCACATGAGCTGTGCCTCGCACGGGGCATACCGCTGCTCGTGGACGCGATGGCTTCGCTCGGGAGAGACCCGACCCCCTCTCACTTCGACGTCATGGCTGGTGACGCCCGTTCGTGGGGTGGCCCGCCGGGGCTGGGCGTGCTTGTCGTTCCCGAGCGCACCAGATGGCGGCGACCTGGCCCCGTCAGCGAGATCGAGCATGGCCGCACCGACGTCGATCCGGTAGTTGCGATCGCGCTCGCCGCAGCCGAGGCCTGGCATCAGAACGAGGCGACCAGGCTGGACGAGGCCACCCGATCCCTCGCCATCATCGAGCGCCTGCGCGCTGCGGTCGGCGGCCTACGTGACGTGGACGTCGTGGGAGACCCGGAAGACTGCCTCCCCCACGTGCTCACGTTCTCCCTTCTGTATGTCGACGGCGAGGCCCTGGCAACTGAGCTGGATCGTCGCGGCTACGCGGTGGGGTCTGGGTCCGCGTGCAACTCCAGCACGCTCCAGGCGAGCCACGTCCTGGCTGCGACCGGAGCGCTCACTCATGGCAATATTCGAATCACATTGCCGTTGCAGGCGATTGCCCCAAACCTCGACAGCGATGTTGACCGATTCATCGCCGAGCTCCCGGCCGCGGTGGCGGCCATCAGGTCTCATCTCGGGGCATCAGGTCTGTGAGTCAGATACAGGTCGACGCGCGCGGGCTGCGCTGCCCTCTGCCGGTGATCCGCCTCGCCGCGGCCGCCCAGGAGTCGGCGGCGGGAACGGTGATCACCGTGCTGGCGACCGACTCTGCGGCCCGTCATGACATTCCCGCGTGGTGCCGCATGCGCAACCATGAGCTCCGCGAGGTGAGCGAGGTGAGCGAGGTGAGCGAGGTGACTGAGGCGCCACCGACTGACGCGCCCCTGCCGGACCATCCGACATACCTGCGGTTCGTCGTCGTCCTCCGTCCTCACGGCCCGAATGCCTCTGGGGGCGGCACCAGCAGGGCGCGCTGGAGCCGAGCGACGTAGTCGCTTCGACGCACCCCCACCACCCCAAGGCTCGCCAGATGCGGGGTGACCCACTGGACATCGATGAGCCGCCGCGGTTCGCCATCCTCGAAAACGAGTTCGCACAAGCCGACGAGCGCACACTTTGACGCGTCCGTCGCGTGATGGAACATCGACTCCCCCGCGAACAGCCCACCGATGGCCAGACCGTAGAGACCACCGGCGAGCTCCCCATCGCGCCACGCCTCGACGGAGTGTGCCCATCCAAGCTCATGCAGGCGGGTGTAGGCCGCGGTGATTTCTTGCGTGATCCAGCGGCCTTCGCGTGACGGGTCAGCACACGCGGCCATGACCTCCGTGAATGCCGTGTCGACTCGAATCTCGAAGTGACGCAGTGACTTTCGCAGTGACCGACTGATCTTGGCGTGCCCGGGCAGGAGGACACCCCGCGGGTCCGGGGACCACCATCCGTACGGCAAACTGCCATCCTCGCCCACCCCCATCGGGAACAACCCCGCGCGATAGGCCATCAGCAGGGTGCCCGGCTCGAGGTCGGCTCCGAGCCCCACCAGGTCGTCCTTCGGCTTTGCCCGGTCGAGGTCCAGTTGCCAACGTGAGGCCGCAGGCTCAATGGGCATGCGCGTCAGGCGACCGCTCAGGGGCGCGGACAGGTGATGTGGGGTTCGATCTCCTCAGTTGCCTGCGGACCGTAGGCCTGCGAGAACCGCTCGAGGAACCGCCGACGGCCCAGCTCGTACTCCTGGGTGCCAACGGTCTCCACGACGTAGGTCGCCAGCATCGAGCCCGCCTGCGCCGAACGTTCGTGTCCCAGCCCCCACGCCAGACCACTGAGGAAGCCGGCCCGAAAAGCATCGCCCACGCCAGTCGGATCGGCCTTGCGCACCTCGTTGGCCACAAAGACCTCGAGCGGCTCTTCGCCATTGGTGGCAATGAGGGCGCCATTCTTGCCCTTGGTAATGACACGCGTCCCAACACGCTTGGCTATCTCGTGGCTGCTCCAACCGGTTTTCTGCTCGGTCAGCGCCGCTTCGTACTCGTTGGTGAACAGGTAGGTTGCTCCGTCGATCAGCTCACGGATGGACTCGCCGTCCATGAAGGCCAGCTGTTGGGAGGGATCGGCTGCGAACGGGATGTTGCGGGTTCGGCACTCCTCCGTGTGGCGCAACATGGCCTCAGGGTCGTTCGAGCTGATGACCACAAGGTCCAGTCCCCCCACGCGAGCGGCAACCGGGCCCAGCTCGATCTCACGGGCCTCGCTCATGGCGCCGGCATAGAACGTGGCGATCTGCGCCATCTGGTCATCGGTGGTGCAGACGAAACGGGCCGTGTGCCGGGTCTCGGAGATACGCACCGAGTCGCAGTCCACCCCGTGACGTTCCAACCATGACCGGTATTCCGTGAAGTCCTCACCGGCCGCTCCCACCAGGATCGGGCGCTCCCCAAGGTTGGCCATGCCGAACGCGATGTTGGCGGCGACACCCCCGCGATGTATCTCAAGGTCCTCGACCAGGAACGACAACGCGATCTTGTCGAGCTGGTCGACGACCAGCGAGTCGGCGAACCGGCCCTTGTAGGTCATCAGGTGGTCGGTGGCGATGGATCCGGTGAGAGCGATATGCACCCCGGCAACTTACCGCGTGACCGCCATCCTCCGAGATACCGGTCATTGTTACCCGTCGGTATCGATTCCCCTTGTCCACCAAGCGAAATACGGTGGGCTTATGACAACGTCGCTCTACTTCCCCGGTCCCCGTGACGGCATCGACGAAGGCAGCCTCGCCGAACTGGTACAGGACAGCCGCGAGGTCAAAGTCGATGTGACGCTTCCCCGGCCGTGGGTCGCATCGACATTCGGCCCGATCGACGTTCCCGATGATGCCACCGCGCTGGTGGACGGACTCGCGGCATACGGCGCATAGCCGGCCATCCCCCTGAACCCGCTGTGGCCGGAAACACCCCGTTCGATGGGATGTTTCCGGCCACAGTCAGACTGAGGTTGAGCTCCTGCGGCTCAGCTGAACGAGTCGCCGCAGGCACATGAGCTGCCCGCGTTCGGGTTGTCGATCGTGAAGCCCTGCTTCTCGATCGTGTCGGCGAAGTTGATCGTCGCGCCGTCGAGGTAGGGGGCGCTCATCCGGTCAATGACGACCTCAACCCCGCCGAAGTCGACGACCAGGTCACCATCGAGGGTGCGCTCGTCGAAGTAGAGCTGGTAGACCAAGCCGGAGCAACCGCCCGGCTGCACGCCCACGCGAAGGCGAAGATCGTCACGACCCTCCTGCTCGAGCAGGCTGGTGACCTTGGCGGCGGCAACGTCCGTCAGCAGTACGCCATGCGCAGGCTTGACCGCGGCTTCCTCGGCAGCTGCGTGCGCGATGCGTGCCTGGGTGTCGTCCTGAACACTCATGTGGTGAATCCTTCATCTGGTTGGTCGAGCATCTGAAAGTCGAACATGTCGATGTTCGCAGGGCAGGCGGTGCTACGTTGCCAACCCGCGGGCGCCGGAATGTGTTCCCAACACCACAAGCGTACGTCGTCAGCTTCGGCGAGGGGACCAGGTGGATGCCACTCTTACGGTCCTGGCGCTGAGGGTGCCCCACGGGTCGGCGAGGGCGGCTGCGATCTGCGCCGGGTTCTCTGCCACTGCGTAGGTCCCGCTGATCCCCAGCGCCATCGTGTCGCGACGCCCCACGAGAACCTGACCCGCGATGACCACGGTGGGCTTGGCCATGGCAAGAGCCGCTTGGGCCACTCCGGCCACGACCTTGCCCTGCAGGCTCTGCCAGTCAAGGGTCCCCTCGCCGGTGACGACAAGGTCGGCGGCTCCCGCCAGCGCATCGAAGCCAACGGCCTCGAGCACGGCCGCCACCCCGCTCACCCGACGTCCGCCAAGCAGCATCAGCCCGTACCCGAGACCGCCTCCCGCACCTGCCCCCGGCATACGGTCGAGTCGCATCTGCTTTCCGGTCAGCAGGTCAGCGCCCAAGGGAAGAGCCGTGCGGACCACCTCGCTGAAGTGCCCCAGCGCGGACTCGAGCTCCTGGGCCATCTCGGGCGTGGCGCCCTTCTGTGGCGCGAACACCGAACTCGCGCCTTGAAGACCGAGCAGCGGTGAGTCCACGTCGGTCGCGAGGACAAGGTCGATCGCCTGCAGCCGGTCGCGCACCGCCGGGAGCCCGTGCATCGCATCGGCGGACAGGCCGCTGAGCTTGGCGCCACCTACCGCCAGTACGTCAGCATCCCCCACTCCAAGGGCCGCGAGCATGCCGGCTCCGCCGTCGTTGGTCCCGCTGCCGCCAAGCCCGACAACGACCCGCTCCGCGCCCTCAGCCACCGCGGCTTCGATCAGCTGCCCGACCCCATATGTGCTGGTCACCATCGGGTTGCGCTCGGCCTCGGCGAGCAGGTGCAGCCCGCAGGCCTGAGCGGACTCGATGTATGCCGTCCTCGTGTCCCCGTCAACAAACAGGACCGAAGCAGGGACCGGCCGTCCGAGCGGATCGCTCACCATGACGAAGTCGGCGTCGCCCCCAAACGATGTGCGCAGGACGTCGAGAAACCCGGGACCGCCGTCGCTCAGGGGAACGAGAGTGAGCTCATCCTGAGGGGCGCCACGTCGCCAGCCCTCGGCAATCGCCTCGGCCGCCTGGCCAGCCGTGAGGGTGCCGGTGAAGCAGTCGGGAGCGATGAGGACGCGCATGTGGCTCATGCTCTCAGGAGATCGGGTCAGCGCTGGTCGAGACCGACGATCAAGCACGGGCCCCCGTCATAGATGCCCCCGTCGATCGCCAGGGCCCGACCTCCCGCATACGAGAGCGGTCGGGTGACCTCGTCGCTTGACCGCCCGATGAACGTGGAAACGAGACTGTGACCGTGGACGATGCGCTGGCCGCCGAGCTGGCCGAGCAGCTCCGCGGCGACCAGCGGACCGTCGGGCCCGGCGAAGGCGTACCGGGCCGTCAGCCGGGCCCAGCATTCCCACCACTGACCAAGGTCGTCACTTGCGAGCACCTCGCGCACCGCGTCGTTGATCTGCTCGATCGTGTCGCCCCATCGGCAGTACCCGGTCGTATCGGCGTGCAGCAACAGGTCGGGACCAGCCAGGGCGATGACGTCGAGCCCGCTCAGCCACGAGATGTGCTCCTCGGTGAGCCGCTGCTGGTCGCTGACCTGACCGCCGTTGAGTGCCCAGCTGCGTGCGAAGCTGCTCCGCCGCCCGACCTCGGATGACACATGCTCGTCACCAAAGCGACTCATGCCCAGCGCAAGGATCTCGTGGTTACCGATCAACGCGTCGACCCGACCACCCGTCGTGGTGGCCTCGGCCTGTAGCTGGCGGATCAGGTCGACGACAGCAATGCCATCGGGGCCGCGGTCGAAGTAGTCACCCAGGAATGTGAGGCATGCGGTGCCCCCGCACCAGCTGCGGTCGACGTCAACCAGCCGCGCTTGCCGAAGACCCGCAACGAGATGCTCCACATGCCCGTGCAGGTCACTGACGACATAGTGCCGGGGCATCTGTCATCTCCTTCTGTCGCGACACATGACTTGTGGGAAGTTGATTGTCGCTGAGTCCCCGAGAACTGGTGCACCACGTGCCAAACCTAGGGATTGTGCGATCGAGCAGGTGCCAAACCTCGGGATTGTGCGATCGACCAGGTGCCAAACCTCGGGATTGTGCGATCGACCAGGTGGCAAACCTAGGGACGGTGCGGTGATAGCGGGGTGGTTTCTGGTTTGCCTAGCACTCATTGGGTGGTGAATTCTGTTTGTCCACAAG